>NZ_JAMYRO010000019.1:0-161011 GCF_040321495.1 Mesorhizobium sp. M0408
CATCACAAGGTGTCCACCTATTTTGGTGGACACCTCATGCATCAGAGCACTCAACAGCAAAAGGTGCGGGGAAATTCGCGCTTACGTTGAAGATGAGTTCGCCGAGCGCCGGCCCGTCGATGTCGCGGCGCACCAGGCCGAGCGCCTGCAGGCGGACGATCAGCGCGCGGATCTGCTCTGTCAGGGCGCGGTCCAGCCCGGTATAGGCCTGGCCGAACGGGCTGTCGGGCAGTTGCGTCGAGATCGCCATGGCCTGCCGCCACATCTCCTTGCTGAGATAATGCAGCGAGTGCTCGATATAGATGCCGAGCAGCGTATCGAGAGCGTCGCCGACATTGGCCGGCGGGTTGGCGACGACGCCGCGCCCGGCATTGAGCACCTCGTTGACCTCCATCGAGACGATGGCGCCAAGGTTGTCGCCCTTGTTCTGGACGTATCGGAATGAAGCTACGGCAACATTGCTTTACCATCGATCGTGAGCGGAAACGATGCTCTCAGCGCCGTGGATTTCACGGGACAGCATCAGGTCGATCATATCAAGGATCTTCGTCCTTGCCTCCGGACTTTTCTCTGACGAGACATACTCTCGTTTCAACATATCCTGCAGACGATGAACGTCGGTGCCCCGTCTTCCATTTTGATTACCATTTTTCGAGAGATCTATTATTGTTTGCCCTGCTGCTTCCACAACTAGGTCGAGGACATCACAGGTCGCGCCTTCGAGCATGTGAAGCACCGCAAAACCGCTGTCCGCGTATGCCGGAGATCGTAAAAACTCGCGGGTTAGATCACGGTATCGCGCGACTTCATCAGGGTTAATGCGCCGGAACGCGTCAGCCGCTTGGCTGCGGACTTCTTTGTCTTCATCAGAAAAGAAACGCCTCAACAAAATATCGGCTCGATTAGCATGTTCCGCCCATGTCAGCACGTCTCCAGCGACGTCTGCCATCAACCTTCTATGGTCAACGCTCTTCGCACTCAGGTCGTCCGCATCTTGCGAGAATTCTGGGTGCCGGAAGCTTTCACCAAAAACGAACCAGGCCGCTATGAGTTCTTTGGTCCGATCCCCGCTTCCCAGAAGGTGCGAAATGAGCTCTCTGCCCAACTCAGGTAACCAACTCAGTACATAGGGGAACAGGCTGACACCCGTATGGGTAACAAGGGGCGCAAGGCGATTTATATGGGTCTCAATAGGTGAACCAGAAGCTATTCCCACGAGCTTTCTTAGTGTCGATTCAAATCGATTTTTGTCTGCATTGAACAAAGGCGTCAGCGGTTTCATCATGCAGCAGCGTACGCCAATGAGCATTTCTTGCTCAACGGCGATGTCCAAAGTATGCCAAACTGCAGACTCAAGTTTCGGCACGTGCCAGAGAACGGCTCCCAACGCCTCCCAAGTCCAACCGCGCACGCCGTTGATGCCTCGGATATGAAGACCGCCGCCCCGTTGAATCAAATGGTCGATGGTCAGCGTTTCACGCGCGACGCTAGTTGTGTCGGCATCTTCACTCTCGCTGGCTTCGCCATACATGGCATACCAGATCAAGGCATCTGCGATATCCGACGTTGCAGCTAAGTGCGGATGATTGATGAGGAGACGGGCGATTTCATTGCCGTATGGCCTTCCGTCGAGCTGATGTGCATGACGAATAGCGGTGATCAACCATTCGTCCAACGCGTTCTCCGCGTCGGCCAAACCTGACAATATGTGTCCGGCGTAGCTCTTATGGGCGGCTTCAGGAATTTGCAGCAGGAGCGCTGAAAATCGCTGGGGGTTTTTCTTGGCTGCTTCCTGGAGTTCGCCTGCCAACTGCCTCGCTCCTCCATCGACGAATCCCCGACCGCGCCGCATGTCTTCATCATTGTCATAACGCTCAATGGCAGAAAGCCAGTGACGGTCGGACATGCGTTCGCAACTGTGTCGTTTGATCGGAGAGCCAACAAAATGTGCTTCGACTTGCGATGGTTCATCGACCTGCCAACCGCGAAATTTCCTCCTGAGTTGCGAGAGCTGTAGCCTGCTTGTCTGGCTTAGGCGGTCCTCTCCAATTGTTTCCAGAATGCACCACCGTTTGTGGCCAGAGCGGTTCAATGCACGAAGTGCGCTCCCTCTTGTCCAAAACGGGCCGGTCTCTCCTGCCTCTTTGATGCGACGCAGTAACCGCGACGCGTATTCGATTTCTTCATTTTGCTGGGAGATACGATTTTCAATTAGACACCTTTGATCAGCGACAAGGTGAGGAAAAATTTCACGGCAGGCTGTAGCCAGCGACATCCAGTCGGCCCCCTGCCAGCCTGATTCAAAGGCAAGCTTGTTGGCCACGAGGTTGGGCAGTCGCTCGGCCAGAGCGGTCGGATTTGCTTGGATGGTTTCCAAGTGGATATGCATGAAGCACTCATGCTTGTCCGGATCCAACCGAGCTAGGAATTCGGCCGCGTCGGATGGATCCTTCTCCGCCACTTTCTTTAAGGCCGCGACGTAGACCCCCAGAAAATGGTCAAAGCCAAAGCGATTGCCTGAATAGCTTCTATAGTTAAATGAATACCAGCTTGAGCCGGCTCGCCCTTCAGCTATCACCAAATCAACAGCGCGTGCCAAAGCGCCAGTGAAACCTATTGCAAGGGCTTTCGGAGCTTTCTTCAGTAACTCCTCCAGTGAATACCCTTCGATGACCTTCTCCTGATCGCGATCAAATGGATTTTGACCAGGATGTTGGGCATACCAGGCATCGAAAATGGCCTCAATTAGCTGCCCGCATTTCTCAGGTGATTTTTCTCCCCAAACGTGAAGCAGCATCGTGATACGATCACGCCCGCGGTCTTTGAAAAGCTCCAGTGGGTGTGATGCGACAACATCGCAACAAAGCTGAAGGAGATCATCGTCGGATTGCTTCCGATGGACAAATCCGAACCAGCTTACCAATTGCTCCGCTTTTGCAGCGTCGCCGGCCCACCACCTGCGAAGCAGTTCACTAATTTCCCGCGGCCTCTCGCCTGCTATGCTGGACAACCACCAAAGAAGAGTATCCGTGCGCTTTTCCGATCGGCATTCCAGTTCTGTATAAATCCATTGCTTGGCGCTGAGGAAATCAAACCAAACGTGGCTCGATAGAACCGCGCGGCGAAACAGCTGGTTGTATTTATCCGGTAAGGTGTCGAGATCTTGAACGATTTCAAACTCACGGTCGGTCGGAGTTTCGATGGTCGTTAGCCACTGGCAAATGGCGAATTTGATGTGAAAACGGATCTTTTCACCGAACAGCAGCGATGACAATTCATCCGCATAACGCGAGAAATCATTCTGCCGGAGCGCCTCGAGAATTTGCCGGACTTGAGTCCGGCGGAATAGATGCTGTTCAGTCTCGCGAAGCATGTCGACCAAGCGCTGTTCGCGAAAGACAAAAGATCGTGCAAAGATATGATCGAAAAAACTCTCGTGAAAGAAATTCACTCGGCCACGCGACAGTACGATAAGCCCCTCGGAGGTCAGGACATCTATGGCCCTTGGGAAGGGGTCGAGGACCGAGATTGGTGCGTCAAGTTGCTGGCGCTTGCTCATCCATTCGCACATCGCTCCAAGAGCCTGTACGACCGTCCATGCGGGTTTAAGCGTTTTGGAGATGACCCGCTGTTTCTTTTCAATTAACTTTTCATGCAGAGCCGATCGAGATTGGAAAACGAGATGTTTCTCATCGATTTCCAAGAAAACCGCGAGATTGATGGGAAGCTCCAGGAGGCGACGCTGAGGTCCGCTCAATCGATCAACAGGGACATTCTTTGAGACTAAAATCGGCTCGACATCAGTGCCCCAACTGAAGAGCGGGACGTCAATTTGCTTGGCTCGCCGCAGTTCCTTCAACTGCTTCAGCCGTGGATCACTTTCGAGGTCAAAGGTCCTGCAAATCACCACGACCTTGATACTCTGAAAATTGTGAGCATCGGCAATCAGCCGGAATATGACCTCTTTGACCTTTCCATCTCGACCAGAGACTTCGCTGATAGCGTCAACTTGATCTATAATCAGGACAGATCGAGTAGATGGAAACGCACCCTTCAAGGTGCTCGCTGGACCTTCTTCCCGGCCGAATAGGTGCCTTCCGAGTTCTTCCCTGGTGCTACAATGCAGGCATTGATCGACCCGAAATGCTAGGTGCGGAATCCCGAATGATACCAAGTCGGATATTGCGGAACGGACGATTCCGGATTTTCCGGAGCCCGCCACGCCTGTCAGCAATATTAGCTCTGCACCGCTGGGATCGAGAATTTCCTGGATCAACAGGTGACTCTCGCTTCGTTGAATCACTTCCCCACCAGCGCCAAAAGGCACATAGGTGCCAAGATATGCCTCCGTTTCTTCTTTGAGCCTTTCTCCGATTGTTGGATCAAGCGCCCAATCCTTGATCGTCAGAACACCGTTTTCCCTTATTAATGATCGCAGTGATGCGCCTGTCAGCAGCTTGTTGAAATTTTTCTCGGCAATATCTCGCAGGTTTGCAAAAGCACTCGCTCCGCCATTCAAAAAATAAAGATCGCCGAACGACTGGATCGTCCACTCCAAGGTTGTTTCTGAAATTGTTACTACATGGCTCCTCTGGAGCCACTCATACGCCGTGTCAGGCGTCGTCGCCCACTTTGCCAAGAGCTGTTGAAAGGCGTCGTTTTGGTCTTGCGACAGGGCGTCGAGGAATTGGCGCGTGCCATTTGCTAAGCGAGCCTTTTCCGTCAGCTTATGGAAAGTGCCAGCGTTATCTTGCGAAACAAAGTGACAATGAGCCGTGGCATCTTTAGATAAGCGGTTCGCAAACGCGCTCAAAATACCTTCACGGCCAAGGGCGCCGATCGCCCAATTTCCCCCAGGAGACGATATCTTAGTCTGATGCCACTCAGTGAGACCATCCCTCCTTATGCCGAATTCGAAGCCGTGGAATTCGGTATCGATATTTTCGAATTGAAGCCATTCAGCCTTCCCGCTGAGCACGTCCATCAGGGAACGAACAAGCCATTTCGCTTCATAGCGATTTCCAAGTTTGTCCGCGATGCCTCCAGGTATCATGTACGACAGTCCGCAAGGATGATCGCTATTTTTAACAATAGAATCGGATCAATCGGGAACGGTAGGCGTACTGCTTAGGAAATGTCTATGACATGCAAGCCTGCGTGCGATCGAGATTGATGTTGACTGAGGCCTAGCGTCATTGATTTTAGCCGCTCCCGTACGGCCGGACCACGGCTTTAGCGTCCGGTCGTCGGTCCGAGGCCGACACTCGCCGCAGGGCTCGCTTTTCACCCCTCACACTCCGATCGCCGCCACCAATATCCTGTTCTGCCTGCGTATCGCCGTGCGCAGTTCGGCAATCCTCGCCTCCTCGCGCTTCACGAATTCGATGAACATCATGTTCATGTTGTTGAAGATGAGTTCGCCGAGCGCCGGCCCGTCGATGTCGCGGCGCACCAGGCCGAGCGCCTGCAGGCGGACGATCAGCGCGCGGATTTGCTCGGTCAGGGCGCGGTCTAGCGCGGTATAGGCCTGGCCGAACGGGCTGTCCGGCAGTTGCGTCGAGATCGCCATCGCCTGCCGCCACATCTCC
Organism: Mesorhizobium sp. M0408; assembly: GCF_040321495.1. NCBI lineage: Bacteria > Pseudomonadati > Pseudomonadota > Alphaproteobacteria > Hyphomicrobiales > Phyllobacteriaceae > Mesorhizobium > Mesorhizobium sp. M0408. The sequence goes on from NZ_JAMYRO010000019.1 coordinate 5,589, forward strand.
TTGCTGAGATAATGCAGCGAGTGCTCGATATAGATGCCGAGCAGCGTATCGAGAGCGTCGCCGACATTGGCCGGCGGGTTGGCGACGACGCCGCGCCCGGCATTCAGCACCTCGTTGACCTCCATCGAGACGATGGCGCCGAGGATGTCGCCCTTGTTCTGGTAGTAATTGTAGATGGTGCCGACCGAGACTTCGGCCTGCGCGGCGATGGTCTCGATCTTGGCGCCTTCATAACCGGCATCGCGGAAAAGCGCCGCCGCTGCTTCGATGATGCGGCGGTGCCGATCCGCCTTCTGCCTTGCCCGCAATCCGCTCATAGCGGCTGTTTGCCACAAAAACAGAATTGACTCAATTTTAGAATTGGTTCAATTTTTTCCTACAAGCCAAAAAGGCATGGGAGAACACTCGATGTCCATCAATCCAAAGACCCCCAATCCAACCGTCAGGAATCCGCTTTCCGTTCTAAAGAGCCATCTCCAAGGCGCCTGTGCCGCGGCAGCACTGCTGCTGGCGGCGGGCAGCCTCGCTCAGGCGCAGGATCTCAACGCACTGATCTGGTGCGATCACGCCGATCCGGCGCTGCTGCAGCCGTTCGAGGAGGCGAACGGCGTCAAGGTCAATGTCAAGGAGTTCGAAGGCACCGGCGCCGGCCTGGCCATCGTCGATCAATCACAGCCCGGCGATTGGGACGTGATGGTGATCGACAGCATCGACGTACCGCGCGGCGTCGAAAAAGGCCTGTTCGAGCCGCTACCGGAAGACAAGCTGCCGCTGGCCGACCTGTTTCCTCAGGTGAAGATGGATAGCTCCACCGTCGTTGACGGCAAGCGTTACGGCATCACCGAAAAGTTCGGCTACAACACGATCGGATACAACAAGACCAAGGTCGATCCGGCCGACATGCAGACGATGGCGGCGCTGACCGGCGACAAATACAAGGGCAAGATCGCCATCTACGATTATTACCTGCCGGTCATCGGCATGGCCGCACTGGCGATCGGCAAGAAGACTGCCGAGCTGACCGAAGCCGACCTTCCCGCCATCAAGGAAGAGCTGCTCAAAATGAAGGCCAACGCCAAGCTGGTCGGCGAAGTGACCGCCAGCCAGACGGCGCTGGCGACCGGCGAGGTCGACATTCTGGTCGGCGGCGGCGAATGGGTGACGGCGGGGCTGGCCAAGGAAAACCCTGCCCTCGACTTCTCTATCCCGAAAGAAGGCGCCGTGCTGTGGTCGCAGTCGCTGGCAATGTTCAAGGATTCCAAGAACAAGGAGCTGGCGCTTAAATTCATCCAGTACATTATGAGCCCCGAAGGCCAGGCGCGGCTCGCCACCTCGTCCTGCTATTGGGGCATGCCGGCCAACAGCAAGGCGGCGTTGAGCGACGAGCAGAAGAAGATCCTGCGCTTCGACGAGCAGCCGGAATTCCTCGCCCGCGCCCAGTCCTATCCTGCGCCGAACGCCGACCTCGACAAGAAGATGCAGGACGTCTGGACCGAAATGCTGCAGGCGCAATAACCGGCTGCCGGTCGTGAGCGTTGCGGCAAAGAGCCCCCTGCCCTGGGCGTTGGTCGCGCCGGCGCTCGGCTGGACGCTGCTGTTTTTTGTGCTGCCCTTCGTCGCCATGGCTGTATCGAGCCTGACGGCACATGAAGGCGGCGGCTTCACGCTGTCCAACTACAGCCAGTTCTTTGCCAATCCGTCCTACTGGCAGGCGATGGTGAACTCGCTGCAGGTCACAGCGATCGTCACCGTGATCTCCGTGCTGCTCGCCTATCCTTTTGCCTGGATCCTGGCCGAACAGGTGCCGGAGCGCTGGCAGCGGCTGGCGCTGATGCTGGCCGTGCTGCCGTTCTGGACCTCCTATGTCGTGCGCTCCTATTCGTGGCTGCTGGTGCTGGCGCAGAACGGCGTCGTCAACCGCGCACTGACCGGCTCCGGCCTGTTCGGCGAACCGCTGCAGCTCGCTAATACTCGGCTCGCCACCGTCATCGGCTTCGTGCATTTTTTCGTCATGCTGCTGACGCTGACGATCTTTGCCAATCTGAAGCAGCTCAGCCCCAGCTACCGCAAGGCCGCCGCCGACCTCGGCGCCGGGCCGGTGCGGACTTTCCTGCATGTCGTTCTGCCGCTTACGCTCCCCGGTATCATGGTCGGCGCCTTTCTCACCTTCGTGCTGTGCATCGGCGACTACATCACGCCGCAGATCCTCGGCGGCAACAACGAGCTTTTGATGCCGCAACTCGTCATGATGCAGATCGGCCGGCGCGGCGACTTTCCGCTCGCCTCGGCGCTGTCGATCATCCTGATGGCGGTGGTCACCATCGCCTATCTCGCCTGCTCCCGCTGGCTGAAGATCGAGCGGGCCTGACCATGCCCGCGCTCATCCGCCTCGTCTCCGGCCTTTACGCCATCGCAATCTACGCCTTTATCTTTCTGCCGGTCATCGTTCTGGTGCTGTTTTCGCTGCAGGCAACCTCGTTTCCGATCCCGCCCTTCACCGGGCCGTCGCTGCGCTGGTACGAGGCCGTGCTCGCCGACACGCGGCTGACTTCGGCGCTGGTCAATTCGCTGCTGGTGGCGGTCGTCTCCTCGGCTGTCGCCGTCACGCTTGGCTTTCTCTCCGCCTGGGGTTTTGCGCGCTTCGCCTTGCCGGGCTCGGGTCTGATGCGCGGGCTTATCACCTTGCCCTTGACCGTCAGCTATCTCATCATCGGCATGGGGCTGCTGGTGCTGTTCAACTGGGCCGGCGTGCCGAAGTCGCTCACTGCCGCCGGCATCGGCCACGTCGTGATCAACCTGCCGCTCTGCTTTGCCATCGTCTACAGCCAGATGGGCGACCACCAGATCAACATCGAGCGCGCCGCGCGCGACCTCGGCGCGCCCGAATGGAAGGTGCTGCTGCTGATCACCGTGCCCGTCATGGCGCCGGCGATCTTCGCCGGCTTCTTCCTGTCGATGACCTTCTCCTGGGACGAATTCGTCATCTCGTTCCTGGCTATGCCACCGACGAGATGTTCGACGGCATGCCGCAAGGCTGGGACACGAAGCGCTACCAGATCCTGCCCGCACCAGCCGGCCGGTTGCTCGAGCAAGGCGACATCGTCGATCTCGGCGACCGTGCCTTCGAGGTCATCCACACGCCCGGCCATTCACCCGGCGGCATTGCGCTCTACGAAAACAGGACGGGCATCCTGTTTTCCGGCGACATCATCTATGACGGCCCGCTGATCGACGACGTCTATCACTCCGATATCGACGATTATGTCGAAACGCTGCTGCGCATGCGCGATCTCGATGTCTCGGTCGTGCACGGCGGCCATTTCCCGAGCTTCGGCAAAGTCCGCTATCGCCAGCTTGTCGACGAGTATCTCGCGCAAAAGCGCCAGGCCGGCTGCCATCTGTTGCAAGCCCGATAAGCACTGGCGCTGTGGCGTTAAAGCGCCCTTTGCGGACAGGGTGTCCCCGCCGCGTCGCCGCAGCGTGAGGCCGTGGGCTCGGGTCTAAAGCTCTTTTCCTCCGACTGGCGCACCAGTTCCGCGAAAGCCAGGGCAAAACTTGCCAGCATCAGGAAGACAATAATCAAGCGTGCCAGCGGCAATAGATCGGCCTCGACTGGTTAGCCCCCACGCCGCCCGTCCGCTGCCGGCTAACATGATCGATATGGCTTTACGAGAGTTTAAGGCGAGTCTTAACCATCACATCATTTTGTCCTCCGACATGATGCGCGAGTGCGGCTTGTTTGGTCGCCATCTGCAGGCACCTCCCTCCCTTTGCAGAAATGCCCACCCATGCTAACCCGGCGCTGGCGCGGCCCAGCAACCGGTCGCCGCCAATCGGTCGCCAGGCGGTCGTCCCAATCGGTTGTCGTTGAGAGCCATGAGCAAAACCGCCAGCCGTTTCGCCTTCGTCTCATCCGGTACCGCCGACGCCAATGCGGCGTTGGAAAGCCTTTCGGCACGCTACGGCCAGGCATCCGTCGAAGAAGCCGGGATCGTCGTGGCGCTCGGCGGCGACGGCTTTCTGCTGCAGACCCTGCGTGAGACGATGAGCACGGGAAAGAAGGTCTACGGCATGAACCGTGGCACCATCGGTTTCCTGATGAACGAATACCGCGCCAGCGGCTTGACCGGGCGCATCGCGGCGGCCGTTGCCGAAACGATCCGTCCGCTGGAGATGCAGGCGGTGACGGCCGAAGGCGAGACGATTTCGGCGCTCGCGATCAACGAGGTCGCGCTTTGGCGCCAGTCGTACCAGACGGCCAAGATCCGCATCACCGTGGATGGGCAGGAGCGGCTGGAGGAATTGCACTGCGACGGCGTGATGATTGCGACGCCGGCCGGCTCGACCGCATATAATCTGTCGGCGCACGGGCCGATCCTGCCGCTCGACGCTCCGCTGCTGGCGCTGACCCCGGTCAGCCCGTTTCGTCCGCGCCGCTGGCGCGGCGCGCTGCTCTCCAACAAGGCGATCGTGCGTTTCGACATTCTGGAGCCGGAAAAGCGGCCGGTGAATGCCGCCGCCGACCACACCGAGGTCAAGGCGGTGACGACGGTCACGGTGAGGGAATCGCCGACGGCAACGGCGACGCTGCTGTTCGATCCCAACCATTCGTGGAACGAGCGCATTCTCGCCGAACAGTTCAGGTATTGAGCCGGCGCAGCGGCCACTGCGCAAATTAAGCATCGCGATTAAGGTTACGACTTCACAATCGCGCCAATGCCGCCCGTTTGTGTTGACAAATCGTGGGCTTGCGCCTACCTGCAATACCAATCTTGCAGGCGCGCGGCGCTTGCCGCGACTGCATATGTTGCGCCCCCGAACCAGCCAAAGACAGCCAAACTTGTCCTCAGACACCCAGATCGCTCAAGAAGCGTTGACCTTTGCAGACCTTGGCCTGTCGCCGAAGGTCCTTTCCGCAGTTACCGATGCCGGCTACACCGAGCCGACGCCGATCCAGGCTGGCGCCATCCCTCACGCCTTGCTCGGCAAGGACGTGCTGGGCATAGCCCAGACCGGCACCGGCAAGACGGCGTCCTTCGTCCTGCCGATGCTCACCCGGCTGGAAAAGGGCCGCGCCCGCGCCCGCATGCCGCGCACGCTGATCCTCGAGCCGACGCGCGAGCTCGCCGCGCAGGTCGAGGAAAACTTCGTCAAATACGGCAAGAACCACAAGCTCAACATCGCACTGCTGATCGGCGGCGTGTCCTTCGACGAGCAGGACAAGAAGCTCGAGCGCGGCGCCGATGTGCTGATCGCGACTCCCGGCCGCCTGCTCGACCATCGCGAGCGCGGCAAGCTCCTGCTCAATGGTGTCGAGATCCTCGTCATCGACGAGGCCGACCGCATGCTCGACATGGGCTTCATCCCCGACATCGAGCGTATCTGCGAGATGATCCCGTTCACCAGGCAGACGCTGTTCTTCTCGGCGACGATGCCGCCGGAAATCACCAAGCTCACCGAGAAATTCCTGCACGCGCCGGTGCGCGTCGAAGTGTCGAAGGCAGCATCGGCCGCCACCAACATTATCCAGCGGCTGGTGAAATCCGGGCCAAAGCCGTGGGACAAGCGCGAGACGCTGCGCAATTTGATGAAAGCCGAGGATGCCGAGCTGAAGAACGCCATCATCTTCTGCAACCGCAAGATCGAGGTATCGGAGCTGTTCCGCTCGCTGCTGAAATATGATTTCGACGCCGGCGCCCTGCATGGCGACATGGACCAGCGCGCGCGCATGCAGATGCTGGCCAATTTCCGTGACGGCAAGCTGCGCTACCTCGTCGCTTCGGATGTCGCGGCGCGCGGCCTCGACATTCCCGATGTCAGCCATGTCTTCAATTACGACGTGCCGATCCACGCGGAGGATTACGTCCACCGCATCGGCCGTACCGGCCGCGCCGGGCGCTCGGGCAAATCCTTCACCATCGCGACCAAGTCGGACACCAAATACATCGACGCCATCGAGCGGCTGATCGGCACGAAGATCGAGTGGCATGACGGCGATTTGTCGACGGTCGTTGCCAGCGAAGGCGGCGAGGATGAGGCCCCGCGCCGTGGCCGCGGTGCGCCACGCCGTGCCGGCCGCAAGGACGACGCCAAGGACAGGGGCGAGCGCAAACCGCGTGAACGCCACGCCAAGCGCAGCGAAGAAGCAGCGCCGGAAGCAGTTAGCGAGGAACAGCTGGTCGTGGCCGAAGCCGCTGTCGCCGACATCGACGAGCGGCGTACCCGCAAGGACGCGATGCGGTCGGAAAACAGCGAACGCCAGGCTTCACCTGAACGGAAGGCTTCGCCGGATCGCAACGAAAGGCGCGCGCCGGAACGGGGCGACACCAGGCCGCAGCGCGAGCGCCCTGCCCGCCAGCGACAGGAAGACAATGACGCGACCGTCGGCTTCGGCGACGACATGCCGGCCTTCATGCGGATCGTCGCCAAGGTCTGATGCTGCAGGGCTTGCGCGTCGCGCCGACGCGCGAAGCACCGAAAGCTGCATAAGACGGCCTCGCTTCGTGCTGATACTGCGTTAGTCCGGCAGGCCCGCCTTACGAAGGCCTTCGATATATCTGCTGCGATCATCCGGTCGATAAAACGGCGGCAGCACCTCGGCGAGATTCGAAAGCCGCAGCGAGGGATCGAACTCGCATAGCCGGGCCATCATTTGCTGCGCTTCCGTTAGGCGCCCCGCAAGGGCATGACCCGCCGCCACTACACGCATCGCGCTCACGTAGTTCGGCTGGTGCCGCAGCGACTTTCCCGCCCAAGCGACAGCGTCATCGTAGTGGCCGGCACAAAAATGAGCGAGCCCGCTGTTGAACTGCCAAGCGAACAGGCGTGGATCCAATGGGCTTAGGCGCATGGCAAGCGCGGCGTGCTCAACGGCCTTGCCTGGCTCACCCAAGCAAGCCCTCACCCAGCTGCTGACGCCCAAAGCAGCGGCCAAGTTCGGATTGAGAGCGAGCGCGCGATCGATGCAAGCCGCACTGGCATCAAGGTCGCCGCCTACGTAGCCGAGGACGTATCCACCGTAGGAAAGCGCAATTGCATCGTCCCTTCCGAGTTCGACCGCTCTCCTGGCCAGTCGAGTAGCCTCGGCAATCTCTTCCGCGCGGTCGACCATCCAGCCGTTGCTTTTTCGGGTAGCGTAGCACCGCGCCGCCCGCGCATGGGCTATCGCGAACTCCGGGTCACGGTCGATCGCCTTCATGAAGAGGCGCAAGGCGTCGTCAATGGCCGATCTACTAGTGATCGTTCGGTCAAAGGCCGCCAGCCCGCGGAGATAGTAGTCATAAGCATCGAGGCTTTCTGTCGGTTTGCGTTTGGCACGCTCGATCTCAGCCTCCTCCATTTTCGGTGTGATTGCGCCGACGATGCTCGAGGCGACCTGGTCCTGCAGATTGAAAACTTCGGCGAGCGTTCCATCAAAACGGTCGGCCCAGAGATAGGCCCCCGTCGAGGTGTCGATGAGCTGCCCGGCGATGCGCAGGCGGTCGCCCGCCCGGCGAACACTTCCCTCGACCACATAGCGCACGCCCAGCTCACGCCCGACCTGCTTTATGTCTATGGACCGTCCCCTGTAGGTGAAGCTCGAATTCCGTGCGACCACGAACAGGTGACGAAAGTGAGCCAAGGCGGTGACAATGTCTTCCACCATGCCGTCGGCGAAATATTCCTGCTCCACATCACCGCTTAGATTCTGAAACGGCAGCACCGCAATCGACGGCTGGTCGTCGCGCCTCGTCGGGACCGCCAGAACCTGCGCCAGTGATGCGGCGCCAGAGCTTGGCTCCGGCCGCTGACGTTCAGTTCTTTCACGGGACTGCAGGGAAGCCGCAAGTGAGCTTGTCTGCTCCTCTGGGTCCGCATTCAGATGTTTTTTTAAAGCTGCCCGACACAGCTCGAACTGGCGCAAAGCGGCGTTTTCGTGGCCCCGATGAGCGTGGATGCGGATAAGCGCCCGATGGGCTGCCTCCGCCGTCGGATCCGAGGCGAGCAATCTCTCCGCGAGCCCTTCGCAGGCCGTCTCTTCCGCTGAGCCGGGTGCGGGCAGCGCTAGGCTCAGCCGATCGACCAACTGCAGCGCCTTGCGCTGATACTTGCTCAGAAAGGGTCCAAACCACTCGTCCAGTTCGTCAGGAATCGTTTGCCCGGCAAGCAGCTCACCGCGATAGAGATCGGCGGCGAAGGCGAGATCGGTGGTTCGGCCCTCCTCTAATTTCCGGTCGAAGATCGAGATGTCCGCCTCATCCGGTCCGGCAATCAGCGCAACGGTTTCCTGATCCCCATCGATGTAGACGGTGGCATCCAAGCTGGCCGGGAACGTGCGCCTGATGTCGACCAGCGCTTGCCGCAGACTATTGCGGGCCTGCCCATTGCTTCGCCCCGGCCAAAAGACTTCGGAAAGCTGCTCGCGACGATGGCCGCGGCGGCCTGCGAGAACCAGAGCAGCAAAAAGAAGCGAAGTCTTGCGTGTGGCGAACCGGACAGGCCGATGCTCCGGGGAAGTAACCTCCAGGCCACCAAGCAACCGGATGCGCACAAATCGTCTCCAGACTTTGACCGCAGCGACAGAATAGCATCTCGGTAGATTGATTTAACACCGATTTAACGGCGGATCGTCGGACTTCTCCCAGTTGTTCACGCACAGCCGAACAGCCCGAAAACGCCTGCGTGGCACGCTCCCACCCGCAAACTGGAAATGGGAGACCAAAACAATGGCTCACACGGAACCTCGCGCCGCCCGCAGCATGTCCAACCGCTTGCTTGCGTCTAGCCTGAAAGGCGCAGCAATGATGATCGCTGCCTTCACGGGATGGCGGCGGACCGTCGCGAGACGCAGGGCACTGGCAGATCTGACGACCGAACAGCTGAAGGACATCGGTCATTCGGAGGTCCATCAACCCGCACTCGATGCCGCCACGGCTGTTCTAATCACGAACTTAATGTCGATGAGGTAAGATCGGCGTTGAGTTTGGTCTAGGCCCTAAAGATTCCTGAGTTCCAGGCGAGACGCCAACAGATCCAGAAAAGCGCGAACTTTGGCTGAGGACGACCTGCCTTCCGGCCACACGGCGTGTATCGGCACCGGCACCGGCTCGAATTCGGTTAGAACCAGTTCCAGGCGGCCATCGTCCACCAGGTGTTTTACCTGCCAAAGCGGCGAGTAGCCCAGACCCAATCCGTGAACCGCGGCCGCATAGATGGATATCATCAAATTCGACCGGAAAGTGCCCGCGACCTTCACCGGCCGGGGCTTGCCTTCAATCTGAAACATCCATTCGCCCGGGCGGCCGTCGACGGTTCGCACGATGCATTCATGCTCACGCAATTCGAGCGGATGGGCCGGTCGGCCGTGTTGCTGGAAGTAGGCAGGTGCGCCGAACACCACGCGTCGCAGCGCGCCCAGGGGCTTCGCACGTAAATTGGAATCCGGCAAATTGCCGATCCGGACAGCCAAATCGAGGCCCTCGGCATCAAGATCGACAAATTCATCGGAAAGCTGGAGGTCAACCTCAACCCGGGGATATGTCCGCATATAGTCGGCGATAACCGGCACGAGGAAGTCCGGGCCGAACAGAACTGGGGCACTCACACGCAGGATGCCCGATGGCTCCGACCGTCGATTGGCCGCCTGAAGCCTGGCTTCGTTAATTTCCTCGACGGCGGGTTTGATGCGCTGGAAAAAGGCCGCTCCGGCTTCGCTCGGCGTCGAGCGGCGTGTCGTCCTGTGCAGAAGCTCGACCCCGATGGATTCCTCCAACGTTGCCAAGGACCGGCTGACCGACTGCAGCGAGCGGTTCAGCCGGCGTGCGGCAGCCGTCAGACTGCCATGCTCGACAATGGCAATGAAGGCTTCGAAATCATCTATCCGGCTCATCGCCTATTTCTCCCGAAAACCGGGAGAAACTATCGCAAAATCGATGAATTGTAACGCAGTTCGCTAGATTTTATCTTCCCTGCACAGGCCGAAAGGCAGACTCGAGGGAAGGAGATCGTCATGCGAACACCCAGTCCAACGGTCCTGGTCGTAGGCGCCGCAGGCCGCGTTGCCGGTTTGGTGGTGCCTGAACTCGTCCGCCGCAATGCCAGGGTTCGAGCGCTTGTTCGTGACGCCGCGAGTGCCGAAAAAGCCCGGAAAGCCGGCGCATCCGAGATCGCGATCGGAGATCTGCGCAACCATCGGAGCCTTGAGCAGGCCGTGAAAGGTGTCGACGGTGTCTTTCACATCGGACCGGCCTTTGCTCCCGACGAAGCCGCCATGGGGGTTGCCATGGTTGAAGCGGCGGCGCGAGCAGGCGTTCGAAAGTTCGTCTTTTCGTCGGTGATCCAGCCGACCAATACGAGGCTGGAAAACCATGCAAGCAAGGTACCCGTCGAAGCTGCCCTCTATTCGACGAACATGGAGTACACCATTCTGCACCCGGCCAATTTCATGCAAAATATCGCGGCGGCCTGGCCGTCCGTCGTCGAGCACGGCGTTTTCGCCGAGCCGTTTCCAAGGACGGCGAAGCTCGCCCGCGTCGACTATCGCGATGTGGCTGAAGTTGCGGCAATCGCACTGACCGAAACGCGTTTGTCCTATGCGACCCTCGAGCTGTGCGCCGACGGTATGCACAGCCGCGAAGAGGTCGTCGCCATGATGAGCGAAGCGCTTGGCCGGCCGGTTTCGGCGGGCGAGCCGACATTTCAGGACTGGGCGGCGAAGGCCCGCCTTCCCTATACGGACCGGCAGTTGCAGATGCTGGCCAAAGTACACAGCCACTACGCCAAATACGGCCTCGGCGGGAACAGCCTGACGTTGCGTGCCGTGCTTGGCCGCGAGCCGCGTTCGCTGCGAAGCTTCATTCGGGAATTGGCGCTGCAGACGGCATATGCCGCCTGATCGTCCTCACAATAGCGCCTACGCATATTTTTTTATTAGGAGATTTCGATGCAAGCATCACCGGACCGAGCCTTCAAGTTGAGAAAGCTGCCGCCCTCCTACGGCGCGGTGGTGATGCCGTTGGTTCTTTCGATTCTGATGTCCTCGATTGTCTCGGCGGTTTCGACGGCAATCGGCGCAGGCTGGACGAACGGGTTTATAGCGGCCTGGAGCTATGCGTGGGGCGCTTCATGGCTTGTTGCGTTTCCCAGCCTGCTGATTGTGCTTCCGATCGTGCGCCGGATCGTTGCCGCAATTGTCGATCAGCCGGCCCGGTCCTGATATCGCGAACGAAGGGCGCCGGCGGCCGGTGGTCCGGCATAACCATTAGAGCGGCCCCTTGCGGGGCCGCTCTCGGTTCATGTGCTTGCCTCAGGTGAGCGGCGACAGCTGGATCTCGACGCGGCGGTTCTGAGCCCGGCCGGCAGCCGTCGCATTGGAGGCGATCGGACGCGTCTTGCCGAAGCCGGTGACGGCGAAGCGGCGGGAATCGACGCCCTGTCCGGACAGATAGTTGGCGACCGCCAAAGCACGGCGCTGCGACAGGTCGAAATTGTGCTCGTCGCCGCCGGTCGAGTCGGTGTGGCCGAACACGTCGACGGTGGTCTGCCGGAACTTTTTCAGCACAAGGGCAACCGAATTCAGCACCGGATAGAAACCGGCCTTCACCGCGTCCTGGTCGACGTTGAAGGTGATGTCGGACGGCATATTGAGGATGATCTGGTCGCCGGTGCGGGTGACGCTGACGCCGGTGCCCTGAAGCTGTCGGCGCAGTTCGGCCTCGTTCTGGTCCATGGTGGCACCGATGGCACCGCCGGCAAGCGCGCCGATGCCCGCGCCGATCAGCGCGTTGCGGCGGTCGTTACCGCCGGCAAGCATGCCGAGCCCGGCACCCGCCAAAGCACCGAGACCGGCGCCGGCAGCGGTGTTGGAAACCTTCTGTTCCCCGGTGTAGGGATCGGTGGTGCATGCGCTCACGAGCACAGCCGTCGCCACGACGGCGAGCACAATCTTTTTCATATGGTGGTCCCTCTCCATTCCACGGTCGCGCAACGGCGCACCGCATCAGCCCTTCCAGCGACTTGTACCATGAAATGCGGCGAAAAACGGACCAGCAAAAGCCGTTGCCGCGGCTTTCCCCGGCTCAATTCCACACGCCTGCAGCGGCTCGCGCGACCACCCCAATTCGATCGGCTACCAGAGATTCTTGCCGTCGATGACCACCACTTCGACCTTGTCGAGATCGAAATCGTCGAACAGCCGCGAGTTCACGCTGATCTTCGGATTGTCGAAATTCGGCTCGCCTGTCGACCAGTCCGGCGTCTCGGTGAAGGTGCCGCAGCCGCAGGTGGCGCAAAAACCGTGTTTTATGGTTTTCGATCCCCACTGGTAGAACGAAACATTCTCCGGCGGGCTGGTGAGTCTGAATTGCGATGGGGTGTAATAGGCCCACAACGAACCGCGTTTCGAACAGAAGGAACAGGTGCATCGCGTCACTGTCTGCGGCGCTTGCGAAACCTCGAACGTCGTCGCCTTGCAGTGGCAGCTTGCCTTGATGGTCATGAATTGGTCCCTCACAATGCCGCCGCCCCGTACGGCAAAGGCAGCATAAAGAAACGCTCCTGACAACTGCCGGTCAGCAGACCTGTGAGCCTGCGATGCACAGATCGAAGGCCCATCGATCCAAAACCGCTGCACACGCTCGGGTCAGCCCGTGGGCAAGCTTTTGGGCGTCATGCGCTAGTAGGACGATGGGGGCACGAACAGGCAGATGGTCTTTCCGTCATTGGCACCGGCAACGGAGCACCAATGATATTCGCCGTCGGGCGAATTCTTGATCCGCTTGTCGCTATAGGCCACGACTTCCCCGGTTCCTTTGATGACATAGCCCTCGGGACGTTCGCTGATCGATGTCTGAGAGACCTCGCGGCAATCATAGCCCGAGCAGCAGGAGAACGGATAGCTCCAGCCTTGCGGCATTGCCGCGGTCGGCTTGGCATCATGCGCCAGAGCAGGCGCCGCAAATGGAATGGCGGCAGCAATCAAAACCACTGCCGCGACAAGTGAATTCAGGAGTCGGCGCGCCGTGCGGGCGACTGGGGCCGGTCTGGTTGTGAGAGCAGGCATGAGCGCAGTTCCTATCAACGGTTGTCAAGCATTTCGCTTGCCCGTTCCCGGAACGTGTCTTCCCAGTGGCCGGATCGTCAGGTCGCAGATACGCCGCGTCCGGCCATAAATGCTTTTTTCCTCCCCAGCGCATGAATGCTGGGCTGATTCCTTGGTTGGCGCAAGGAATTGCTGTCGCAATCGAACGCCGACCTCTGCAGCCGGAACCAACCTGCCGCCCTGGTTGACGAACCTCGTCGACCCCCGGCAGAGGGATCGCCAATAACGGGATTTGGCTCGCGCTGGTTCCAGGCTTGGCACCGGCAGGCCCGAGGCATCCGCGTCAAAAGCGGAAATCGATTTTGAAAAACTCTACGAAAAACAAAGTTGTAGAACGACAGGTAGGTGCAAATTGAGAGCTCGTCACTCTCGCACGATGGCCGTAACTCTCGCGTGATGAACCCACATTCCTGCCGGATTGGTGCCCGGCGGCCTCAGTCGATATCGGCCACCGTTTCGCCGGCGCCACCCTCGATCCGCTGCGACAGCGAGGCTTCCATGAAATCATCGAGGTCGCCGTCGAGCACGCTCGACGGGCTGGTGCTCTCGACACCGGTGCGCAGATCTTTCACCAACTGATAGGGCTGCAGCACGTAGGACCGTATCTGGTGGCCCCAGCCGATATCGCTCTTCGACGCTTCGGTGGCGTTCGCCACAGCTTCGCGCTTCTTCAGCTCTTCCTCGTAAAGCCGCGAGCGCAGCATTTCCCAGGCCTTGGCCTTGTTCTTGTGCTGGGAGCGCTCGGCCTGGCAGGCAACCGCGATGCCGGTGGCGAGATGGGTTATGCGCACGGCCGAATCGGTGGTGTTGACGTGCTGGCCGCCCGATCCCGACGACCGATACGTGTCGATACGGACGTCGGATTCGGAAACGTCGATGTCGATCGTATCGTCGATGACGGGATAGACCCAGACGCTGGCGAAGGAGGTGTGGCGGCGCGCATTGCTGTCATACGGCGAAATGCGCACGAGACGATGCACGCCGGATTCCGTCTTCAGCCAGCCGTAGGCGTTGTGGCCCTTGATCAGCAGCGTGGCGGACTTGATGCCGGCTTCTTCACCGTCATGCACTTCCAGCACTTCGACCTTGAAGCGGCGGCGCTCGGCCCAGCGCGTATACATGCGCAGAAGCATCGAGGCCCAGTCCTGGCTTTCGGTGCCGCCGGCGCCGGCATGAACTTCCAGATAGCTATCGTTGGCGTCCGCCTCGCCCGACAACAGCGTTTCGATCTGGCGCGCCTTGGCCTCGCCGCGCATCGAGCGGATCGCCGCCTCGGCCTCCGCAACGACGCCCTCGTCGCCCTCTTCCTCGCCAAGCTCGATCAGGCCGATATTGTCTTCCAAGGCCTGGGTGAGGCCTTTGACCGCGGCAATACCTTCCTCGAGGCCCTGACGCTCGCGCATCAGCTTTTGCGCTTCCAACGGCTCGTTCCAGAGGCTCGAATCCTCGGCACGGACGTTCAGGTACTCAAGCCGCTTTATGGCTTGGTCCCAGTCAAAGATGCCTCCTCAGCAGGGTGATCGCCTGCCTGATCTCGTCGACAATGTTTTGCGTTTCCGCGCGCATGGCTGGCTGTTCTGTCCTGTTGCTGGATGGCGGTTTGGTGGCGCGATACATAGGGACGGCACGGTCTCCTGTAAAGCGCCGGCCCCTGTAATGTACCGGCCCCTGTAAAGCGGAATGGACCGGCTCGACCATCATCGTCAAGCCGGCCCGACCCGATGTAGCGATTGTCAGTAGAGCCCGCCGCCGCCCGACTGGATGGCCTGGTTGGCCTGCGGCGACAGCGCCCCGCCGGTGGCGTTGGAGCCGTCCGCACCCATGCCGATCACCCAGTAGCTGTCGGCGGGACCGGTACCCGGTTTGAAGGCTTCGATGATGGTTCCGGCGTCGCCCGCGTTGGCCCGCATGCCGGTCTTGCGATTGATCGCAATCAGCTTCATGCCTTCCGGAACCTTGAAGTCGACATTGGGCGTGCCATCCAGCGCCACGCGCATGAAATCCTTGAAGATCGGCGCGGCAAGGCCGCCGCCGGTCGCGCCCTTGCCAAGACCTTTCGGCTGATCGTAGCCCATATAGAGGCCGACAACGAGGTTCGGCGTATAGCCGATGAACCAGGCATCCTTTTCGTCGTTGGTCGTTCCGGTCTTGCCGGCGATGTGACGGCCGAGTTCGTTGATGGTGGCGCCGGTACCGCGTTGCACGACGCCCTCCATCATCGATGTGATCTGGTAGGCCGTCATCGGATCGAGCACCTGCTCGGAGTTGTCGACCAGCTCCGGCTCTGGCTGGTCCTGCCACTCGGCGGCATTGCAGTTTGAGCAGCCGCGTTCGTCCTGCCTAAAGACGGTCTTGCCGTAGCGATCCTGGATGCGGTCGATCAGCGATGGCTTGATCGACTTGCCGCCATTGGCCATGATCGAATAGGCCGACACCATGCGCATCACCGTCGTCTCGCCGGATCCCAGCGCCATCGGCAGATACGGCGCCAGGTGGTCGTAGACGCCGAAACGCTCGGCATATTCCACGACCAGCTTCATGCCCATGTCGTTGGCAAGCCGCACCGTCATCAGGTTGCGCGATTTCTCGATGCCGGAGCGCAACGTCGCCGGGCCGGCCACCGTTCCGTCGTAGTTCTTGGGCGTCCAGGTCGTGTTGCCGCTCTGGATGGTGATCGGCCCGTCCATGATCACCGAGGCGGGCGTATAGCCATTGTCGAGGGCGGCCGAATAGACGATCGGCTTGAACGACGATCCCGGCTGGCGCATGGCCTGCGTCGCCCGGTTGAACTCCGACTGCGCGTAGGAGAAACCGCCGACCATGGCCAGGACGCGTCCGGTATGCGGGTCCATGGCGATCAGGCCGCCTTCCACTTCGGGAACCTGGCGCAAGCTGTAGCTGTTGTCCGAGCCGTCGTTCTTCTGCACGAAAATCACGTCGCCCGGCTTCAGCACGTCGGCGGGCGACTTCGCCTTGACGGTCCTGCCGTCGACCACGTGGCGCATGGCGAAGCTCATGTCTTCCTTGCTGACAGTGCCTTCGACGCGGTCCTTGACGATTTCGCCGGAGATCTGGCGCGTCGGCTGCAGGCCGATGGACAGGCCGGTGGTCGAGCTGTCGAGCACGACGGCGAGCGACCATTCCGGCACGTCCTCCAACCGCTTGACGTTGCCCAGCGGCACACCCCAGTCGCCGGAAACGTCGATGCTCGTGACCGGCCCGCGGTAGCCGCGCAGCGTGTCGAACTTCATAAGTCCGTTCTGCATGGCCTTGCGGGCAATCAGCTGCATCTTCGGATCGAGCGTCGTGCGGACGGAAAGGCCGCCCTCGTAGAGCGCATTCTCGCCATAGCGCGCGATGATCTGGCGACGCACTTCCTCGGTGAAATACTCCCCGGCGAAGAGATAGTTGCCGGTGCGGCGCGGCGTGACGCCGAGCGGCTCGGCCTTGGCCTTCTCGCCTTCCTCATGCGTGACGTAACCGTTCTCGACCATCTGGTCGATCACCCAGTTGCGGCGCTCCAAGGCGCGATCGGCATGCTTGAAGGGATGGTAGTTGTTCGGCCCCTTCGGCAGAGAGGCGAGATAGGCGGCTTCGGCCACGGTGAGCTCGTTCACCGATTTGTCGAAATAGGTTAGCGCAGCACCGGCGACGCCATAGGCGCCGAAGCCGAAGAAAATCTCGTTGAGATAGAGCTCGAGAATGCGATCCTTTGAGTAGGCCTGCTCGATGCGGAAGGCGAGGATCATCTCCTTGATCTTGCGCTCGTAGGTCTGGTCTGAAGACAACAGGAAGTTCTTCGCCACCTGCTGGGTGATGGTCGAGGCGCCGACCTGGCGCTTTCCCGAGCCAACATTCTGCAGGTTGACGACAATGGCCCGGCCAAGGCCGGTCACGTCGATGCCGGGGTGATTGTAAAAGTTCTTGTCCTCGGCCGACAGGAAGGCCGCCTTGACACGATCCGGGATCGCCTGAATCGGCAGATAAAGCCGCCGCTCACGCGCATATTCGGCCATCAGCGCGCCATCCGACGCGTGGATGCGGGTCGTCACCGGCGGCTCGTATTTGGCCAGCACCTCGTAATCGGGCAGGTCCTTCGACAAATGGCCGATATAGATCGCCACGCCCGCCGCGACCAAAAGGGCCAGCGTCGTGCCGATGCCGAAGAAATAGCCAATGAGACGAATCATACCCGCTCCAGTCCTTGGTTCGGGAATTTCCTAAACGAAGCCGCCCTTCGCGCAAGCTTTCGGGACGATCCCAAACCGTAATCGCAAAACCCATGTCGCGACCATGTGGGCAAAATACGGCAGCGTGGAATTTCGGTTTCGAATGCCGGAAATAAAAGCACAGGGTGTTGTCGCCGTGCAACGCTGCTTCAGGTTGTGGGCGCCGGCGGACATTTCAGCCTCCGGCCCCCGTTCCGCTCTTGGCCGAAGCAAATAGGGCAACGGCGTTGGTTATGCTCTGGGTCGCCTTGTTGCGCCAATCGGCGCTGAGCAATTGCGCTTCGTCCTTGGCGTTCGACAGATAGCCGAGTTCGACCAGCACGGATGGAACGTCCGGCGCTTTCAGCACCTTGAAGCCGGCAGAACGCTGCGGGTTGTTGATCAGACCGACGCTGGTGGAAAGCTGTCCGACGAGAGTATGGGCGAAGCTCATCGAAAAATTATGCGTCTCGCGGCGGATCAGGTCGATCAGGATATCGGTCACTTCCTTGCTGTCGTCCTTGATCTCCATGCCGGCGAACTGGTCGGAAAGATTTTCACGGTCGGCAAGCGCCTGCGCCTCGGGATCGGAAGCCTTGTCGGACACGGTGTAGACCGTTGCGCCGCGAATGCCCTTGAGGCTGATCGTGTCGGCATGGATCGAGATGAGCAGGTCGGCCTCATGCTGGCGGGCAATGCGCACGCGGTCGTCGAGCCGCAGGAACATGTCGGTCTCACGTGTCAGGAACACGTCGTATTTGCCGCCGGCGGCGAGCTTGTCGCGCAGTTCCATTGCGAAGGCGAGCGTCACGTTCTTCTCGACCGTCCCGTTCAGGCCCTCGGCGCCGCCGTCGATGCCGCCATGGCCGGGATCGATGACGACGGTGAAACGATGGCCCGGATTGGAGACCGGCCCGGTACCGACCCTGCCGGCCTTGTCGGCGGAGACCGTCGAGCCGGTGGTCAGCGCCTGATTGGCGAGCGCTGCGTCGAATTCCCGCTGCGAGGCCGCCGACATGTCGATGGCGATGCGGTAGCCGTTGCCGTCATCGTTCTTGAGCACGTCGAGATTGTCGACGGCGAACGGTCCCTTGCCGGTGAGAATCAGCCGCGATTTCCCCTCGCCGAGTCCGCCGTAACGCACGGCGCGGACAAGCCCGCGCGGCTTCATATCCTTGGCATTGAGGGCGAATCTCGTGGCCGGGAGATCGATGACCAGGCGATTGGGGCCGCGCAGCAGGAACCATTTGATGTCGGGCTCGCGGTCGAAATTGATGACGATACGCATCTTGGTGGCATCGCCGGCCATCTTGTAGCTTATGGCACCGAGCGGTGCGTCGGCAGCACGCGAAAGCGGCGAAAAGACCAGGCAAACCAGGATCAGCGGCAGCAGGCAGGCGGTGCGGAAGAACCAGCCTCCATGATGACGGCCCTTGTCTGCGAAGCCTGCCAGTCCCATCTTTCTACCAATCGCTCCCGTTGGCGTCATGCCCGATCGCTTGTCGAAGTGCCCTATTGCTTGTCAAAGTGCTGGCAGGCCGCGAACTCGATTAACGATTGGTATCCAGAGAAGGTTAACCAAGCCTTTTCATGGAAGGCTTGGGACCGGGGCTTCCGCTGCGGAACGGCTTTTTGCCGGCATCGGGAATCGGGGTTGCCTTCCAACCCGCCAAATCATAAAAGCGATGGTGGATCACTGCAATCCTGGAACCGTCCTCCTCCGCAGCTTCCTGCTACAGGTCAGACGCAAGACGGCTCCTTTCGCTTCAGGCGAAGAAGGCATCGGTGATCGCGACGATTTTCGCAGGCGTGCTCCCGTGGCGGGGGAATCGCCTGCGTGAGCAAAACGGCCGGGATTGTCCCGTGCCGGCTCTGTATGAGCAAACAAGCTGGTCCGGTTTTTCCCGGGCTTTGGTTCAAAAGGTTCTGCTGGTGACGATGGCTTCAAGCGCAATCATGGAAAGGTCCGCAACAAACCGCGCCACTACGGCTGCGGGCGGCACCGCCATGGCGCTCAGGCAGCGGCCGGCGGACGTTCAATTGTCCGGCACCCATGTTCCAGGTCCACGGCAGCGGGCAGTGTCCTGCAAGCTGCGGCCGACGGCTGCCGGGAGGAAACGAAATAATGCCCAACAAAATGCTGATAGACGCCTCCCACCCGGAGGAAACACGCGTTGTCGTCGTTCGCGGTAACCGTATTGAAGAATTCGACTTTGAATCCCAGGACAAGAAGCAGCTCAAAGGAAATATCTATCTCGCCCGCGTAACGCGCGTCGAACCTTCCCTCCAGGCAGCCTTTGTCGAATATGGCGGCAACCGTCACGGTTTCCTCGCCTTCAGTGAAATACATCCCGACTACTACCAGATTCCGGTCGCCGACCGTCAGGCGCTGCTGCGTGCGGAAGCACAGGAAGCCCAGGACGAAGAGGACGAGGAAGCCGCCGAAGGCGAGGACCGCCAGAGCCGCGACCGTGGCAAGCGCGGACGCCGGCGCGGCGGCAAGAGCCGCGACCGCGGCGAGCACAGGCGCGAGGCAGGCGCGGCCGACGGTGAGAATGGCGAGAACGGCGAAGATGCCGTCGCAGAAAAGCTGGATGCCGTTGCCGACAACACCATGTCCGACATTGCCGGACAGAGCGAGGGTGCCGCCGGGCAGAGCGATGAAGTCGCCGATAGCGGCGAGACCGAGCCTTCCGAAGGCGGATCGAGTTCCATCGCTGCCAGCGTCGATGCCGATGTAATCTCCGAAGCCGTTCCACAAGTCGAGACAAGCGGGGCAGAGACAAGCGGCGAAGCAACCTCCGAAGACAATGACCGCGGCATGCTGGAAGAGGTGCAATCCTCGCATCCGGACGATCACGAGGTCGAATCGGTCGGCGCCGAGGACGCGCTGGAAGAAGTGCGCAACCGCCGCAAGCCGGTGCGCCGCCAGTACAAGATCCAGGAAGTGATCAAGCGCCGGCAGATCCTGCTGGTACAGGTCGTCAAGGAAGAGCGCGGCAACAAGGGTGCAGCGCTGACCACCTACCTGTCACTGGCCGGCCGCTATTCGGTGCTGATGCCGAACACGGCACGCGGCGGCGGTATTTCGCGCAAGATCACCAATGCGCAGGACCGCAAGCGGCTGAAGGAAGTGGTCGCCGATCTCGAAGTGCCGCAAGGCATGGGTGTCATCCTGCGTACGGCCGGCGAAAGCCGCACCAAGGCAGAGATCAAGCGCGACTACGAATATTTGATGCGGCTTTGGGAAAACGTCCGCAATCTGACGCTGCAATCGACGGCCCCTGCCCTGGTCTATGAGGAAGGCAGCCTGATCAAGCGCTCGGTGCGCGACCTTTACAACAAGGATATCGACGAGATCCTGGTTTCCGGCGAAGAAGGCTACCGCGAGGCCAAGGACTTCATGCGCATGCTGATGCCGAGCCACGCCAAGGTGGTTCAGCCGTTCCGCGACACGACGCCGATTTTTGTGCGCAACGGCATCGAAGCGCAGCTTGACCGCATGCTGCAGCCGCAGGTGACGCTGAAGAGCGGCGGCTACATCATCATCAACCAGACGGAAGCGCTGGTCGCCATCGACGTCAATTCGGGCCGTTCCACCAAGGAGCACTCGATCGAGGACACCGCACTTCACACCAATCTGGAAGCCGCCGAGGAAGTCGCCCGGCAATTAAGGCTGCGCGATCTCGCCGGCCTCATCGTCATCGACTTCATCGACATGGAGGAGAACCGCAACAACCGCTCCGTCGAGAAGCGGCTGAAGGATCACCTCAAGAACGATCGTGCCCGCATCCAGGTCGGCCGCATCTCGCATTTCGGCCTGATGGAGATGTCGCGCCAGCGCATCCGTGCCAGCGTGCTGGAATCGACCATGAAGCCTTGCCCGCATTGCGGCGGCACCGGCCATGTGCGCTCCGATTCGTCGGTCGCGCTGATGGTGGTGCGGGCAATCGAGGAATTCCTGCTCAAGGATTCGCGCAGCCACATCACGGTGCGGACGCCGGCGGCGACCGCGCTCTATGTGCTCAATCACAAGCGCGGCACGCTGGTGGAATTCGAGCACCGCTTCGGCGTGACCATCACCATCGAAGCCGATGACGCGGTCGGTGCACAACACTATGCCATCTTCCGCGGCGCGCTGGCCGAAAAGCCGGAAGGCTTTGTCGAGGCGCGCACGTTCCCGGCCTATGTCGAGCCGGAAGAACCCGAGGACGAGATCGTCATCGAAGAGGAAGACGAGGCACCGGTGCAGGCCGAGCAGCCACGCCCTGCCCAGCAGCCGCAGCAGCCAAGGTCCGGCGAAGGCCGCGATCGCAAGCGCCGCAAGCGCCGCAGACGGCGCGGCGGCAAGGATCGTGAACACGGGGATCGTGAACACGGGGAACGTGAACATGGCGATCGCGAGCATGGCGCTGCTGTGGAAGGTGCTTCCGTTTCGGCGCCGATGGACGATGCCTTCGTAGCGGCCGGCGATCAAGGCGCCGAAGCGGAACGTGAAGCGCCGGCCGGTGTTGCCGAAACGGCGGAAGCGGCGGACGACGGTCACGGCAAGAAGCGCCGGCGCGGCAAGCGCGGCGGCAAGCGCAATCGCCGTGAGGACGGCGAGGACGGCTTGGAAGCTGCCCCCGGCGAGCCAGCCGCCATGACGGAAGGTGCCGTGTCGGAAGCAGAGCCCGTAACCGGCGAGCCGGAAGGTGCGCCGCCGGCCGAAGAGCTTGCGGTGCTCGCTCCGGCGAACGACGACATGCCGAGCGCCGAAAAGCCGAAGAAGCCGCGCCGTACCGCCAAGCCGAAGAAGGTTGCGGCGGATGCAGTTGCCGAGATTGCGGGCGCCGAGACATCGGCTGCCGAGGCCGCCTCAGTGGCTTCCGGCGAGACCCCCACGCCGGTTCCGCAGGAGACCGAAGTGGCGGCTGCCGAGGAAACGCCGAAGGTCCGGCCGTCGCGGCGCAAGCCCGTACCGGTGGATGCTCCGGTCGTGCCGGTCGTCTCCTCGATCGTCCCCGACGAGGCAAAGACCGAGGAAGCAAAGGCCGAGGACAAGCCGAAGCGTGCCGGCTGGTGGCAACGGAAGGGCTTTTTCTAAGCTTTTCCGTGCATTAGCCAGACTTTCTGATTAAAAAAAATCCCGCGCTGCCGATCGGCTGCGCGGGATTTTTTGTCCCAATTCCAGGCGACAGGCACCAGAGCGGAATGCATTCAAATTGAATGGGCATTCCGCTCTAACTGTTTGTTTTGCCGCATTTGTGCGGACGCCAAATGATTCCATTTGGCTGCAAAATGCTTATGGCGCGAAGATCGACCAGTTCATCGTCTTCGCCAGTTTTTCCAACGCGATCGAGCCCAGCCTGGAATTGCCGTTGGCATTAAGGCCAGCGGACCAGACGGCAAGCGAGGCGACGCCCGGCACGATCCCCAATATGCCGCCGCCAACGCCGCTCTTGCCGGGAATGCCGACGCGGAAAGCGAAGTCGCCGGAGCCGTCATAGTGGCCGCAGGTCAGCATCATCGCGCCGATGCGGCGGGCGCGCTCTGCCGAGACGACGGAATGCCCGGTCGCCGGGTTCTTGCCGCCATTGGCAAGGAAGCGGCCGGCCAGGGCCAGTTGCCGGCAGCTCATGGCGATAGCGCAATGGTGGAAATAGACGCCCAGCGCCAGTTCCGGCGCGTGATTGAGATTACCGAACGATTTCATGTAATTGGCAAGCGCGAAATTGCGAAAGCCGGTGGCGCGTTCGGACGCCGCGACCTCGCGGTCGATGATGATGGTGTCGTCATCGGCCAGGAACTGGATGAAGCGCAGGATCTCGCCGATCGCCTCGCGCGGCTGATGGCCGGCAAGCAGGATGTCCGAGACCACGATGGCGCCGGCATTGATGAATGGATTGCGCGGAATGCCGTTCTCGTGCTCGAGCTGGACGATCGAGTTGAACGGATTGCCCGAAGGTTCGCGCCCAACCCGCTGCCACAGCGCGTCGCCGACATTGCCGAGCGCCAGCGTCAGCGTGAACACCTTTGAGATGCTCTGGATCGAAAACGCCTCGTCGGCATCGCCCGCGGTCAGCATGCGGCCGTCATTGGTCACCGCGGCAATGCCGAATTTTTTCGGATCAATCTTGCCGAGCTGGGGGATATAGCTGGCGACGTCGCCGCGATCGGTACGCTCCGCCATTTCGGCAGCGACCTCGCGCAACGCATGTTCGAGTTGGGGCGCCTGTTCAAGCTCCGGCATCGTCGGCCCCGCTACTTCAGCCAGCGTTCGATACGCGCCATCGCCTCGACCATGTCGTCGTGGCTGCCGGCATAGGAAAAGCGCATCGTGCGATGGCCCTGCAGCGGATCGAAATCGCGGCCCGGCGTCGCAGCCACATGCGCCTCGGCAAGCATCCGGCGCGCAAACGCCATGCTGTCATTGGTGTGCCTGGTGACGTCGCAGAAGGCGTAGAACGCGCCGTCCATGGGCGCGGCCAAAGCAAAGCCGAGCTCCGGCAGGCGTTGCATCAGGAGCTCGCGGTTCCAGGCATAGCGCGCCTTCACCGCTTCCAGCTCTGGCGTCGCCTTGAATGCCTCGATCGCGGCAATCTGGGACAGTTCGGGCGGCGAGATGTAGAGGCTCTGGGCGATGCGCTCGACTGGCCGCACCAGTTCCTGCGGCAGCACCATCCAGCCGATGCGCCAGCCGGTCATGCAATAATATTTCGAGAAGGAATTGATCACCGTCACATCCGCGCCGAAAGAAAGCGCGGTCGTGTCGGGCGCCGCATAGGCCAGCCGGTGATAGATTTCGTCCGACATGACGGCGATGCCGAGCTCTTGCGCCGTCTCGACCAGCGCCTCGAGATCGCCGGCGGGGATGACCGCGCCGGTCGGGTTGGCCGGGCTGGCGAACAGCACGCCCTTCAGCGGTTTTTCGCGATGCGCGGCTTGCAGGTGCTCGGCATGCAGATAGGCGGCGCCGTCCAACTCGATCTCGGCGATGTCGATGCCGAGCGCGGCCATGATGTTGCGATAGGCAGGATAGCCGGGCGCAGCGATGGCGACGCGGTCGCCTGGATCGAACATTGCCAGGAAAGCGAGGTTGAAGGCAGCCGACGATCCGGTGGTGACGGCTATCCGCTCGGGCGAAACGTCAAGCCCGTAGTGCTCGCCATAATGCGCCGCGATCGCCTTGCGCAGGCCGGCGAGGCCCAGCGCGTCGGTATAGCCGATGCGGCCTGCTTTCAAGGCATTGGCCGCCGCTTCGCGAACCCCGGCCGGCGCCGGATCGGAAGGCTGGCCGACGGCCATGGAAACGACCGGCAGGCCCTTGGCTTTCAGCCGATTCGCCTCGGCCAGGATGTCCATGGCATGGAACGGTTCGACCGCGCCGCGGCGCGAAAGCGAAACAACCATTTTTCAATCCACCACACTTGTCCGCACGTGCCGGCCATGCTGGCCGCGCCGCACAAATGCCCGATTGGTGTGGGGATCACAAGTTCGGTAAGTTTAGGCTGCCGACTTTTCATCCTTCGCCCACTCGTCTACCAGTGGACCTGCCATGTTGAGCCGACCCAAATCGACGATCGCCAGGACAGCGCGCGCCCTCGCGACGCTTTCGCTTGCCGCGGTGGTCGCCATGGCCGGCTCGGTCAATGCCTTTGCGCAGAATGTGCCGGTTGTGCGCGATGCCGAGATCGAGGCGCTGGTGCGCGATTACGCGCGGCCGATCTTCAAGGCGGCGGGCTTGTCGGGCGACGCCATCAACATCGTGCTGGTCAACGACCAGAGCTTCAACGCCTTTGTTGCCGGCCGCCGCCTGTTCATCAACACCGGCGCGCTGATGACGGCCGAAACGCCCAACGAGATCATTGGCGTCATTGCCCACGAGGCCGGCCATATCGCCGGCGGACACCAGCAGAAATTGCGAGAACAGCTCGAGCGCGCCAAGACGATGGCGATCCTGGCGACGCTGCTTGGCGCCGGCGCCATGGTGGCCGGCGCCACCAGCAACAGCCGCGGTCTCGCCGGCGCCGGCATGGGCGTGGTGGCCGGCGGCGGCGAGATGGCGCAACGCAGTATCCTCGCTTATCAGCGCACCGAAGAGATGACCGCCGACCGTTCGGCGATCACCTATCTCAATGCAACCGGCCAGTCCGGCATGGGCATGCTGAAGACGTTTGGCCGCTTCCAGAACGCATTGTCGCTCTCGGGCGCGCAAGTCGATCCCTACAGGATCAGCCATCCGATGCCGCAGGAGCGTATCGCCAATCTCGAAGTGCTGGTGAAGCAGAGCCCTTACGTCGACAAGGTCGACCCGCCGGCACTGCAGCAGCGCCACGACATGATGCGCATCAAGATCGCCGCCTACATGCAGGGCCAGGCGGCGGCGTCGCGATTGATGCGCAAGAACCCCGGCAGCCTCGCCTCACGCTATGGCGACGCGCAGATGACCTATCTTTTCGGCAATCTGGCGTCGGCGCTCACCAAGACCAACGCGTTGATCAAGGAACAGCCGAAAAATCCCTATTTCCAGGAATTACGCGGCGACATCCTGATGAAGGCGAACCGGCCGAAGGATGCGGCGGACGCCTATGCCAAGTCGGTCAGCCTCGATCCGGCGCGATCGGGGCTGCTGCCGGTCTCTTACGGCCAGGCGCTGATGGCGATCGGCACGCAGGATTCGCTGAAGAAGGCGGTGGCGCAGATCAACACCGGCCTCGGACGGGATCGCGAAAACGCCGCCGGATACCGCTATCTGGCACAGGCTTACGGGGAACTCGGCAACATCCCGGCCGCCGAGCTTGCAACCGCCGAAGGGCATTTCTATTCCGGCGACTACAAGAATGCGAAAATCTTCGCCATGCGGGCGCAGCAGAGCATGAAGCGGGGCGAGCCGGGCTGGCTTCGCGCGCAGGACATTATAAACTACGCACCATCAGGTAAGAAGAAGTGAACCTTTCGGACGCAGGCTGCGACACAGCCAAAGCGAGCGGACCGGAACACGGGCAAGAGGATCGAGGATCATGACCAAGGCAATTCTGCTGGGCACTACCGGAGTGGCAGCGGCTCTCGCCATGCTGGCATTCGGCTTCGTCGCCGGCAATCCGCAGACGGCGAAGGCCGGCACGGCGCAGCTTGCCCAGACGGCGTCCTCGGGTACCAAGCTCGACCGCACCGAAGTCGAAGGCATCGTCCGCGACTATCTCCTGAAGAACCCGGAAGTGCTTCTGGAGGCACAGCAGGCACTCGAGGCCAAGCAGAAGGAAGAACAGCGCGTCGCCAGTCTCGGCGTCATCAAAGACGCCAAGGACCAGATCTTCAATTCCTCCTTTGACGGTGTTGTCGGCAATCCGAACGGCAAGGTCACCATCGTCGAATTCTATGATTATAATTGCGGCTACTGCAAACGCGCCATCGACGACATGCGCGCGCTGACCAAGGCCGATCCGGACCTGCGCTTCGTACTCAAGGAGTTCCCGATCCTCGGCCCGGATTCGCAGAAGGCGAGCGTCGTCTCGATGGCCTTCCATTTGATGAAGCCGGAGAAATACGGCGAATTCCACAATGCGCTGCTCGGCGGCCAGGGGCGCGCCACCGAGGCGGCGGCAATCAAGGTGGCGCTGTCGCTCGGCGCCGACGAGGCGGCGCTGCGCGAAAAGATGAAGGACCCGAGCATCACCGAGGCCTTCTCCAAGACCTATGACCTCGCCACCAAGCTCGCCATCACCGGAACGCCGTCCTATGTCGTCGGCAACGAGGTGGTGTTCGGCGCGCTTGGCCAGGAAGTGCTGGCCGAAAAGATCGAGGCGGCGAAGGCCGCGCTCTGATCAGCATTCGGGTTTCGATTAGGCTGCGGGTTTCCGGCACGGGCCGTTTTCCGGCTGTTGTGGACGGCGAAAGAACGCACTTGCGCTCTTTTCGCCAGCGTCTATGCCCATTATAGAGGGTCCGGCGCGCCGGCTTAGCCGCGCCGGGAAAGGTCGGCATATTTTGAAAACGGTTTTCGTCCTGAACGGCCCCAATCTCAACGCGCTCGGCAAGCGCGAGCCGGGCATCTATGGCGGCAAGACGCTTGCCGCGATCGCCGACGACTGCAAGCAGGCAGGTGCCGCACTTGGGCTGGAGATCGATTTCCGCCAATCGAACCATGAGGGCGACCTCGTCGACTGGATCCAGGAGGCCGCCGACAAGGCCGCCGCGATCGTCATTAATCCGGGCGCCTACGGCCATACCTCGATCGCCATTCACGATGCCATCCGCGCTGTCGCGCCGCTGCCGGTCGCTGAGGTGCATCTCTCCAACATCCACGCGCGGGAACCATTCCGCCACGTCTCCATGGTCGCGCCGGTCGCCGTCGGCATGATCTGCGGGTTCGGGCCGCTCGGCTACACGCTGGCGCTGCAGGCGCTGGCTGCACGCCTATGACCGGCCAACAAACAGAAGGCTCGAAAATGTCGATAAAGAAGAACGGTGTTGACCAGCAGCTGATCCGCGATCTGGCGGGCATACTGAACGACACCAACCTGACCGAGATCGAGGTCGAGCTGGGCGATCTGAAGGTGCGCGTCTCGCGGCAGGCCCCGGCCGTCCATGCCGTCGCCACAGCTCAGCCGGCCTATGCCCCGGCAGCCGCGCAGCCTGCGGCAGCGGCCGCGCCGGCGACGCCCGACGTGTCGAAGAACGCCGTTGCCTCGCCGATGGTCGGCACCGCCTATCTGGCACCGTCGCCCGACGCCAGGCCGTTCATCGAAATCGGCCAGAAGGTCAAGGAAGGCCAGACGCTGCTGATCATCGAAGCAATGAAGACGATGAACCAGATACCCTCGCCGCGCGCCGGCACGGTGACGGCGATCCTGTTTGAAGATGCGCAGCCGGTCGAATATGGCATGCCGCTCGTCGTGATCGAGTAGAGCCGGGAACAGGCGAAAGATGTTCCAGAAAATCCTCATCGCCAATCGCGGCGAAATCGCCCTCAGGGTGCTGCGCGCCTGCAAGGAGCTCGGCATCCAGACGGTGGTGGTGCATTCGACCGCCGACGCCGACGCCATGCATGTGCGTCTCGCCGACGAGAGCGTCTGCATCGGCCCGCCGCCGTCGCGCGACAGCTATCTCAACATCCACCAGATCGTCGCCGCCTGCGAGATCACCGGCGCCGACGCGGTGCATCCCGGCTACGGTTTTCTGTCGGAGAACGCCAAGTTCGCCGACATCCTCGCCGCGCACAACATCACCTTCATCGGCCCGACCGGCGACCATATCCGCATCATGGGTGACAAGATCGAAGCCAAGCGTACCGCAAAACGCCTCGGCATTCCCGTGGTGCCCGGCTCCGACGGCGCGGTCACCGAGGACAAGGAAGCCAAGCGCATTGCCGCCGCGATCGGCTACCCCGTGATCATCAAGGCGTCGGCCGGCGGCGGCGGGCGCGGCATGAAAGTGGCGCGTAGCGAGGCCGATCTCGAGGTGGCGCTGCAGACGGCACGCTCGGAGGCGGGTGCGGCCTTCGGCGACGACGCAGTCTATATCGAGAAATATCTGCAGAAGCCGCGCCATATCGAAGTGCAGGTGTTCGGCGACGGCGCCGGGCGCGGCGTGCATTTCGGCGAGCGCGACTGCTCGCTGCAGCGCCGCCACCAGAAGGTCTGGGAAGAAGCGCCCTCGCCGGCGCTCAATGCCGAAGAGCGCGCGCATATTGGCGGCGTCTGCGCCAGGGCGATCGCCGATCTCGGCTATTCCGGCGCCGGCACCATCGAATTCCTCTATGAGGACGGCGAGTTCTATTTCATAGAGATGAACACGCGCCTGCAGGTCGAACATCCGGTGACCGAGGCGATTACCGGCATCGACCTCGTGCACGAGCAGATCCGCGTCGCCTCGGGCGGCGGACTTTCGGTGCGCCAGGAGGACATCCGCTTCCACGGCCATGCCATCGAATGCCGCATCAATGCCGAGGATCCGCGCACCTTCACCCCCTCGCCGGGCACCATCACCCATTTCCACACGCCGGGCGGCCTCGGCATCCGTGTCGATTCCGGCGTCTATTCCGGCTACAAGATCCCGCCCTACTACGACAGCCTGATCGGCAAGCTGATCGTGCACGGCCGCAACCGCGTCGAATGCATGATGCGGCTGCGGCGCGCGCTCGACGAATTCGTCGTCGACGGCATCAAGACGACGCTGCCACTGTTTCGCGACCTCGTTGGCAACGCCGACATCGCCAATGGGGACTACGATATTCACTGGCTGGAAAAATACCTGGCCGAAGGCGAGTGACACAGGGGCGAAGCGATGACCCGTCCCTACGCACCCGGTTATCGCATCCCGACCGACCTGTTGCTCAAAGCCTATGCCTCCGGCGTCTTCCCGATGGCCGAAAGCGCCAATGACCCCGAAGTATTCTGGGTGCGACCGGAGACGCGCGGCATCATTCCGCTCGACGGGTTCCACATACCGAAAAGCCTGAGAAAGACGATCCGCAAGAACCTGTTCGAGTTCCGCATCGATTTCGACTTCGAGGCGACGATCGAGGCCTGCGCCGAAAGGCGCGAGGAACGGCGGTCGACCTGGATCAACGCGCCGATCCGCGAAGCCTATATCGAGCTGCATCGGATGGGCCATTGCCATTCGGTCGAGGCCTGGCACAACGACCGATTGGTCGGGGGGCTCTACGGCGTATCGCTCGGCCGCGTGTTCTTCGGCGAGAGCATGTTCGCCAGGGAGACCGACGCGTCAAAGGCCTGCCTGGTTCACCTCGTCGAACGCCTGAAGGCGCGTGGCTTTGCACTGCTCGATACGCAGTTCACCACCGAGCATCTCAAACGCTTCGGTGCAATCGACGTGCCGCGCGGCAAGTACGAGAAGATGCTGGCCGAGGCGCTGAAGGGCGAGGCCGTGTTTTTTCCATAAACTGGTATGGTTCATCGTTTCACAGAAACACAATTCCGGACGGAAAGCCGTTCACACTTTCCCGGAATTGCTCTTGCGGCCGGTCAGCCTTTTGCTGCCGTCACCAGCGGCGTCTGTGCGTGGAACATCATCTTCCAGCCATTGACGCGATGGACATAGCCGGTGCTGACCAGCGCCGCATAGGCTTCGCCATCTTGCCGCGTCGCACGCGCCTCGTAGGTCAGCATGACGATGTCGCTGCCCGGCTCGATGATGCCCTTGAGATCGATGTCGAGATCGCGCCAGCGGTTCGGGTCCGTGGCAGTTGCGGCCAGATCGGTATTGCTCATCACCCGCGCCATCTGCGGGAAGGCCACCAGGCATTCGGTATCGGCATTGGCCTTGAAATAGTCGGCGCCGCCGCTCCAGAATCCCCTTTCGATGTCGAGAAGTTCGTTCTTGTTGGCCATCATCATGGCAACCTCCTCCGTAGAGAGGCACCAACGCTCGGGCAACACGGCGGTTCCGCAAGAGGCGGTATCCGCCGCGCGCTGACAGATTCTAGTTGGTTTTGGGGGCGGCGGGTGCTGGCACGTCGGACTTCTGCTTGCAGCCCTTCAGCCA
The DNA here is from genome assembly GCF_040321495.1 of Mesorhizobium sp. M0408. Taxonomy (NCBI): domain Bacteria; kingdom Pseudomonadati; phylum Pseudomonadota; class Alphaproteobacteria; order Hyphomicrobiales; family Phyllobacteriaceae; genus Mesorhizobium; species Mesorhizobium sp. M0408. The sequence goes on from NZ_JAMYRO010000019.1 coordinate 36,363, forward strand.
GATATCATAGACGGCATGCTCGACGGCGTTGATCCCGGGGCTTTCGGCAAACATCCAGCCGGTGAAGATACGGCGTATTTTCCGGTCGAGCGTGATCTCGTCGACCTCGACGAACGAATCCGTCTTCGGCTCTTCGTTTTCGGGCCGCGAATAGCAGATGCGCGGCGTCACTTGCAAAGCGCCGAACTGCACCGTCTCGTCGATGTAGACATCGAAGGTGATGATACGGCCGGTGATCTTGTCGATGCCGGCGAATTCAGCGACGGGATTGGTGATGCGCTCGGATACTGCGGGTGCTGCAGGCGCCACCGACGCGTCCGGCGCAGGCGGCGCCAATTCCTGCGCAGCAGCAAGCGCCACCATAGAAGCGAGAACGACCGCGGTTAATCCGCCCGTCAAAATTCGGCTGAACATGCTCATGCAAGGTCCGGTGGTTTGCGCCCGGGTGATTCTCTTAACGCCAAGGCTAGTTGCTGCTGTCGGATCAGCAAACAGCTAAACAGCAATTGTGGCGACAAAGGACCGCCCTCGTTGGGACCGCCCTCGTGGGGACCGCCCCCGTGGGGACCGCGCGCGTGTCGCGGCGATCGATCACGAACCAGGCGTCCAGGCGTCGTAGTCGCCCGTCACCTGCGGACGATGCTGGTTGGTCAGCACCGAGCCTTTCGGGCGATAGGCCGCGGGGCTGCCGGTGAGGTTCGGCACATGCGGCTTTTGCCAGTCGCGTGGCTTGTAGTCTTCGCTTGGCGGCGCAACGTCGACACGATGATGGATCCAGCCGTGCCAGCCGGGCGGGATCGCCGAGGCTTCCGAATAGTTGCGGTAGATGACCCAGCGACGGGTGCGGCCTTCCGAATCGACGCCGCCCTCATAGTAGACGTTGCCGACCTCGTCCTGCCCGACCTTCTTGCCGTGCCGCCAGGTGTGGAAGCGCGTTCCCAATGTCTGGCTATTCCACCAGGTGAAAAACTGCAGAAGGAAAGTTTTCATCCAAATCCTCGTGGCAAGTCCTTGAAGCAAGTCCTCGCGGCGGCTGCGGCGCCTGTTCCTGCTTATGGCGTCACGGCATTGCGAAGGCAAGCGTCTTGCCGCAACCGAGGAGCAAATGGGTGGCGGGAAAGCGAAACGATCATGTTATTTTCGCGGCCGCCCGAAGCAGATGAAATGGGTTGTTGGCAACCTTACGCAGCGTTATTCTAGGAGTTGAAGCTTCGTTGCCTCAAGGACGGCAAATGAGAGGGGCTCATGTCATCGCTGGCGGGCACGGCCGGTCGCGCGTTGCCGCAGGTCGTTGAGGCGATCTACGATTCGATTGCCGACGTCGACCGCTGGCAGGCGACACTCGAGGCCATCTGCAACCTGGCGGAAGGCCAGCTTGCCATGCTCGCCGTCATCGACACGATCAGCAGCTCCGCGCGGTTTTCGGTGTCTTGCGGCGATCCCGCAGTTCTTGAGCCGTTGAAGCATGACTACGGCTCGCAAGTGCCGTTCTATGCGGCGGTTCCCAAGATGGAGGTCGACGTGCCGTTCACCGTCGATTCGATCTACGCCCTGCAAGGCCCGGATACGCGACAGAGATGGCTCGAAAGCCGCATCGTGCGCGAATGGGTGCAACCCAACCGCCTGGACGATTTCTTCTGGGTGGCGTTGATGAAGCGGCCGACCCGGATCGGCACGTTGATGGTGGTTACCGACAAGGACAGGCGCCAGATTTCCCGCGAGGATATCGAGCTTGTCTGCCTGCTGGCACCGCATGTGCGGCGCGCGGTGACCATCGGCGACCTGTTCGAGGCCGAGCGGCGCAAGGCCGAAATCTTCCGCTCCATCATCGAAAGCCTCGACCATCCGGTGCTGATCGTCGCCGAAGACATGACCATCATCTTCGCCAATCCATCAGCCGAAGCGCTGCTCGCCGAAAACATTTCGGTTGCTTGTGTGCGCGGCCAGCTTTCCTTCACCTATGCCAATGCCAATGCCGCGATCGGCCGCGCCGTCCAGCTCGGCACGCGCGACGAATTCGCGCTCGGACCTTGCGGCATCAACATTCCCCTGGCCAAGACGGCCGTTCCGGCGGTGGCCCATGTGATGCCGCTGGCGCGGCGTGAGATCTCGGCGCGCATCTCGCAGCGCGCCGCTGCAGCGATCTTCATCGCGGCGGCCGGTTCGGCACCAATCCCGGCGCTGGACGCCATTGCGGCGCTGTTCGGATTGACCGCGGCAGAAAGGCGCGTCGCCGGTCACGTTGCCGCCGGCCTGACGCGAAAGGAAATCGCCGCGGCCGGCGGCGTCTCGGACGGCACCGTCAAGTCGCAGCTGGCGACGATCTTCGACAAGACCGGTACAGGCGATCAGCGCGAGCTCGAACTGTTGATGCGCGAATTGTCGCCACCCTTGCGCTTACCCTTGCGCTCCAGGTGATTTTGCTCAGGTTCCCCGGACCGGCAGCGGTCCAGAAGACTCGGCCGGCAAGTTTTTCAAGCCCTTGAGACCATCGTCCGCAAAATCTGCGAAACGAAACCGGCATCGTTGCAATTCGGCCAAAATCATGGTGCGGTCGTTCGCGGTCCAGAAACGCGGCACTATGCTCGGCTGGAATGAAAATGGTTTCTGGCGCGGATCTCGATCTTTGACACCGACATCTACCGAGCGGCTGCTCCCCTACCTCTTTCTGCTTGGGCTGATCGTAATCGCGGTCGCTTTCCGGCCACTGCTGCCCGTCGACGAAACGCGATATCTCAGCGTCACCTGGGAAATGTATCTGAGCGGACAGATCTTCGTCCCGACGATGAATTTCGCGCCCTATCTGCAGAAGCCGCCACTGCTGTTTTGGCTTATCGACCTTGTCTGGAACATTCTCGGCGCCAGCCGGCCGGCGGCGATGCTGGTCATCTTCGCCGCCTCCTCGCTCGTCATCTGGCTGACGACGGCGTTGGCAAAGACCCTGTTTCCGGGCCGCGACGACATCGCGCGGCGCATCCCCTGGCTGGTTGCCGGAAGCAGCGTGTTCGTCATCTATTCGACGCTGATCCTGTTCGACCTGTTGCTGACGGTCTTCGTGCTCGCCGCGCTGTTGTCGTTGATTGCCTTTGCCCGCAGCGGCAACCGCTGGCAGGCCGTTCTGGCCGGGCTGTTCATCGGCATGGGCGTGCTGACGAAAGGCCCGGTGGTGCTGATCCATATCGGCGCGCCCATCCTGTTCTACCCGTTCTGGCGCGACGGGCGGGCGGGACTGACGACACCGAACTTCCTCGCTGGAGTGGGCCTGGCAGTGCTCGCCGCGCTGATTCCGGTGGCGATCTGGCTGGTGCCGGCGACCATCCTGACCAAAGGCAATTTCGTTTATGATCTCGTCTGGAACCAGTCGGCGGGGCGTGTCACCGGCAATTTGCGCAATTCGCACGGCCGGCCGTTCTATTTCTATCTGCTGCTGCTGCCGGTCATGTTCATACCGTGGATCTTCATACCCGAGGTGTGGCGGTTGAAGCTGCGCACGCGGATACGCAGCCTGATCGACGCGAAGTCGCCGGATCTGCGCGCCTTGCGCCTGCTGTCATTCTCGTTCGTTGCCGTGTTTCTCGTGTTCAGCGCGATATCCGGCAAGCAGCCTCATTATGTCGTGCCGATGTTGCCGTTCGTGGTCATCCTGTTCGGCTATTTCATGGCGGAGATCCCGCTCGCCAGGCTGAAGAGCTCGGCCATCGTCATGCTTGTCATTTTCGGCATCGGCCACGCGGTGGCATCGGCAACCGCGTTCAAACGCTATGATCTGACGCCGCTCGCCAACTTCATCGACGAGCGAAAGGATGCGGACTGGGCCGTGGCTTTCGACTATCAAGGCGAAGTCGGCTTCCTGGCCCGGTTGCAAAAGCCATTCGAAAGCACCGACAAACCGGAAGAATGGCTTGGCTCGCATCCCAGCGGCTATGTCATCGACAAGGTTTCCAAGGATCCCGGCACTGCAGGGCAAATCGCGTTCCGGCTTCGCGTCGAACGCGGCTATCTCGTCGTGCTGAAGGGACAGCATTGACGATCGTCACCGGTATGCGAGTTCGTCCCCCGCGCGGGAGATGAAGGCGTTGCTGCTTCGTGGTTCCATCGCTCGATAGAACCGGGAGGTATTCATGCGCAAGCTCATCTCGACGACGCTTTTTGCCTTATCGCTCGCTGTGGCCGGCCTTGCCGCCGATCCGGCATGGAGCTTCAAATGTCAGTCCGGAACGATTGGGCAAGGCAGTTGCTCCTGCTCCGGGACCGCCGACTGCACCGATATGCGGCATTCCAAAATGTGTAAGGGCGACCTGAACTGCGGTTCGGGCAAATGCTCCTGCACGGCCGCATTGGTAGTCGACCCCGGCCCGAAAACCCCCAAGCCCAAGGTCGTCGCGCCGAAGGCGACAACCAAAGGCGTCGTGAAGCAGTAGATATCCAATTCGAAAGGACGGCGGCTCGACGTCGCTGGGCCGGCCCGATGTTTCGCGGTTCATCCCCCGTGCGGGCGATGAACCGTCATCGAACAAATGCTGCTGTCTAGCCGGAGGGTGGTTTCCAACGACAGAGCGAGGATACCATGTTGAAAACCTGCACGATGCTGTTCTTCTGCCTGATGGCGGCCACCGCGGCCGCCCAGCCGCCGCCTTCGGGGCCGCCGGTTCCCAGTGCGGCACTTGCCCCATGCAACGCCACACAATCGAACAGGCCCTGCAAAGCCGAACTCGGCGTGTTCCTGATCACCAACACCGTCCGCAACCTGGCGCAAGCCAAAGTCGACGCCACCAACGCACAGCTGGCCGCCCAGGGACGATCGTCACGCGCATCGATCGAATCGCTGAAGCAATGGCGGCCGTCGCGCATTGCGACGCAGATGCTGAACCAGCCGAACAGCTGGTTTGTCAAAGTTCCTTACATCCTGACCATCAAAGTCTCGATCCCGGTGACCTCCGACCGCCACATCGGCATTCCCATAGACGTCAACGTCTTCTGCAGCGGCTGGCAGACCGATTCCAGCCAGGTCATCATCCGCTCGCAACCCGGCCCGGCGAGCTTCGAGGGCGGCAACATCCTCGAAGACGTTTTCAACGTCGGCAATTACATCGACGCTCAGGTACGCAGCTCGTTTTCGGCACCTCTGCCGGTGACGACGCCGGTTCCAAATTCGAAATGCTCGGCAATAGACGGCTCCGATGCCGGCACACAGGCCACCGGCGATGATCTCATCTTCTGGACGGTGCCGCGGCGCAACCTGGTGGTGACGGACGCCATAGCCAAGCCGACGGTTGAAGTGACCTTCGACAGCCTCACACGCCTGCCAGCCCGCGACTTCCACAACAATGTCGTCTATGCGGAATCCGAGGCCATAAACCTCAACGTCTATGCCAATGAGGATGGCCGTCAGAAGGCGCTGACGATGCGCGAAGGCGACGTGGCTGCGCTGAACCTTCCCGCGGTACGGCTGGACGCGCGAAAATACGATTCGCTGGTCGTCATCGGCAATGTCGACCAGCCGCCGAACGACCCCAGAGACAGCGCCTTCGCAGTAGCGGCCAAGACTGCGGGATTCGGTGCCGGTTCCAAGATCATGCAGATCCCGAAGTGGTATTCGAGGCCGCCGGACCAGTTCAATCCCAAGCCTACATGGATCAGAGTTCCCGGCTATGAGCTGCACTATACGGTGCGCTATCTCAACAGCGGCGGGCTGGCCGTCGATGGTGGAGCCAGTACGGTCCGGCCTCCAAAAGTCGCCGTTCCGATAAAGACGCTCATCAAGCCGAAAACGCCCTGACGCGGCCGCTCGCGGATGACGGCGGCGGTTCAGACCGCTGCCGCCTTGCCCCGCGCGGCAGATGCGGCAGCGCCGGCATCATGGCCTGATCTTGCTGGAACAAACGCGCCGCTGCGCCACGAGCGAGCGGCGCCATCGATGGAGACAAACGATGCTGCACCTTCCTCACACCATGCCCGCCATCAGGATCATTGCGGCAATCTCGCTGCTTGCCTTCCCGAACTTCCTGCCGCCGGTCACGAGCCCGGCGAACGCGCTGCCGGTCAGCCAATCCTGCCGGATCACCACCTATTACAAGACTGCGGCAAAGGCGACGGAGGTTGGCGTGCGCTCGACGTGCCAGGGCGTCAAAAAATGGGGTGTCACCTCGAAATATTACGAGGTGGAAAAAATCGAAGCCGCCACGCCCCCGCACACGTCGGGTGGAGGCGGCAGCCTGCCGTGCGAGTTTCTCGCTGCCGGCTGCTCCAACCTGCCTGAGAAACGCAACTGAGCGTCAGGCGAACGAGCTATCCGAGTTGCTTCTCCAAAACCAGCGCCGGCAAGCCCGAGGCGCCACCGCAATCGGCCGTGTTGCCGGCGGGCAAGAACCCCCTCGCGCGGTAGAAGGCGACAGCCGGAGCATTTGCTTCCTCGACCTCGACACGCAGCGTCCTGGCCTCCGGAAAGCTGGCCTCGATTTCGTCCAGCAGCGCCTGGCCGATGCCTTGCCTCTGCCAGGCCGGATGCACGTAAAGCTGGTTCAGCATGACGATCCTGGCATCCGTGGTGGCGGCCGCGAAAGCCATGCCGCCGATGGTTTTGCCGTCGTCGGCGACCAGGAACTCCGAGTTCGGCCGCGTCAGCCGTGCCTTGAGCGCGGCGATCGAATGCCATTCATCGGTGATTTCGGTAACCCGCGCCGCGCCGTAGATGGCGTCATAGGTGGCATGCCACGTCTCGACCAGCAATGCGCGCACCGCCGCCAGATCGCGCTCGCCGGCGGTGCGGACAAACATCCTACTCGATCCCGAGCTTGGCCTTGACCAGCTCATTGACCGCCTGCGGATTGGCCTTGCCGCCGGTCGCCTTCATCACCTGGCCGACGAACCAGCCGGACATGGTCGGCTTGGCGCGCGCCTGCTCGACCTTGTCCGGGTTGGCCGCGATCACCTCGTCGACCGCCTTTTCGATGGCGCCGGTATCGGTGACCTGCTTCATGCCGCGGCTTTCGACCAGCTGACGCGGATCGCCGCCCTCGTTCCAGACGATCTCGAATAGATCCTTGGCGATCTTGCCGGAGATGGTGCCTTCCTTGATCAGGTCGATGACCGCGCCAAGCTGGTCGGGTGAAACAGGAGCGTTTTCAATGTCCTTGCCGGCTCTGTTCAACGCACCCAGCAAATCGTTGATGACCCAGTTGGCGGCAAGCTTGCCATCGCGACCAGCGGCCACCTTCTCGAAATAGTCGGCGACCGCCTTTTCCGATACCAGGATCGAGGCGTCGTAGGTCGACAGGCCGAGCGAGGTGATCAGCCGCGCCTGTTTGGCGTCGGGAAGTTCCGGCAGGTCCTTTGCCAACTCGTCGACATAGGCCTGGTCGAATTCCAGCGGCAGAAGGTCGGGATCGGGGAAATAGCGGTAGTCGTGCGCTTCTTCCTTGGAACGCATCGAGCGCGTTTCGCCCTTGTTGGGGTCGAACAGCCGCGTTTCCTGGTCGATCTTGCCGCCGTCCTCGAGGATGGCGATCTGGCGGCGCGCCTCGTAGTCGATGGCCTGGCCGATGAAACGGATGGAGTTGACGTTCTTGATCTCGCAGCGCGTGCCGAATTCACCGCCGGGCCGGCGTACCGAGACGTTGACGTCGGCGCGCAGCGAGCCTTCGTCCATATTGCCGTCGCACGTGCCGAGGTAGCGCACGATGGTGCGCAGCTTGGTGACATAGGCCTTGGCTTCATCGGCGGAGCGCATATCCGGCTTCGAAACGATCTCCATCAGCGCCACACCGGAGCGGTTGAGATCGACATAGGACATCGTCGCATGCTGGTCGTGCATCGACTTGCCGGCGTCCTGCTCCAGGTGCAGGCGCTCGATGCCGACCTCGATGTCCTCGAATTCGCCCTGCCGGTCCGGGCCGACCGAGACGATCACCTTCCCCTCGCCGACGATCGGCTGCTTGAACTGCGAGATCTGGTAGCCCTGCGGCAGGTCGGGATAGAAATAGTTTTTCCTGTCGAAGACCGATTTGTGGTTGATCTCGGCCTTTAGGCCCAGCCCGGTGCGGATCGCCTGCTTGACGCATTCCTCGTTGATGACCGGCAGCATGCCGGGCATCGCCGCGTCGACCAGGCTGACATTGGCGTTGGGCGCGGCGCCGAAAATGGTCGAGGCGCCGGAAAACAGCTTTGCCTGAGAGGTCACCTGCGCGTGGACCTCGAGGCCGATGATGATCTCCCAGTCGCCGGTGGCGCCGGGAACCAGGCGCTTGGCGTCGGGCGTGCGGGTGTCGATAATGCTCATAAGGGCCTGCATATTGAAATTGCGGATATGCGAGAACGCATATTTTGATGTGCAACTTCGCTAGTGCAAACCGCCAAAAGAGACAAGCGCAAAGCCGCAGGCGCCGACGCGGCACAGGCCCGCACCTGCCGCGACGAACTGCGATAGCAGCTTGAAAAATCGACCTGTCGGCAACCCGGCCGCCGTCACCTATGCCGTGGCGATGTAGGCCCTGATCTCCTCGGCCTCGCGCTCGACATCCTCGATGCGGCGCTTGACCACGTCGCCGATCGACACGATGCCGTCGAGCAGCCCGTTCTTTTCCACCGGCAGATGGCGGAAGCGGCCCTTGGTCATGATCTCCATGACCTCGTTGACGGTGTGGTTCTCATTGCAGATCTTCACCTTGGGCGTCATCGCCGAGCGGATGGCAAGGTCGAGCGCCGCCGCCCCCTCCTTGGCGAGAACCCGCACCACATCGCGCTCGGAAAGAATGCCGACGATCTTGTGATCGCCGTTGGTGATGACCAGCGCGCCGATCCTGTGTTCGGAAAGCATGCGGATGGCTTCGCTGAGCTTTTCGTTCGGCCCGAGCGTCACCACGCCGTGGCCTTTTGCCTCGAGAATTGCCTTAACAGTCATGGCGTCCTCCTCTGCATTTCCTGCCGGCTCCTGCCCTGGCCGGCTTTCCCTGGGATGAACATGGTGCGCCGCGATCGGTTGCTTTTCAAGTGCGGCGGTCTCAGGTCTCCGGCTCGTCCGCCTGCCGGGGCACCTGCTCTCGTCGATCAAAAAACCGCAGGCCGAAGAAGCCGGCAAGAAAGCCGCCAATATGGGCTTCCCAGGCGATCTGGCCGTCAATGCCAGGCGCCAGGCCGAAGAGGCCGGTCGCGAGGTTGATCACCATCCACATGGCGAGAAAGGTGACGACGCCGCGCGAGCGCAGCACCGCCGCCATCGGCAAAGGCCGGCCGGCGAAGGCGGCCTTGCCCGACGAGCGGTCGATGCGGAAGCCGTAGCGTGCCGCCGCGCCCATCATGCCGGAAATCGCGCCGGAGGCGCCGACCAGCGGCGCCTCGCCAAGCGGGTGCATGGCCCAGAACAGCGCCACCGCCGCCAGTCCGGTCGCGGCGAAGAACAGGCTGAAGCGCAGGGCGCCGAAGCGGTTGGCCAACGGTGAGCCGAAGGCCGCGAGCCACACCATGTTGATGGCAAGATGGGCAAAGCCGCCATGCAGGAAGGCATATGTAAAGGGCCGAGAAAACAGGAACCAGTCGAAGCCGTATTGGCCAGTGTAGAGAACAGGAATGAAGGCCCCGTCGTACAATAGTGTCAGCTGCTGGTCTTGGCTAAGCACATACTGCTGCATCAGAAAGACGACGACGCAGATGGCGATCACCGCCAGCACCACGGGCGGCAGGTTGAACACCGGCTCGCGGCGCTGCTCCGGTTCGCGGGCGACAGGCCCACCCTGGCCCTGCTCGATCTCCGGTGGGCTTTCTGGGTCGCTCATATGGCTTGCACTCAGTCGCTGGATTGGACTTGGCGAGCATGTAGATCACGGCCAACCGAATCACAAACGGCGAATCAGCAGCCCCGAATCAAAAAAAGAAGCCGTCCAAGGTTTCCCTTGAACGGCTGGTCGAGCCCCCTTGCTCCCCCTGAACTCTTGACTGAAGTGCTGCCGATCGTCGCAAAACGACCGCTTCTGGAGTGGTTTTGGTGTGCCACAGGCCTCGCTGGCGCGCAACGTAAACCAGTTGTTAACCTTAACCGCCCCGACCCGTGAACAAGTATTAACGATGCTGGCACGCATCCTGCTCCGCAACGCATGTAGGTCTTCGGAGGGCGCCCTTCTGTTCACCGATGGGACATCAGAAGACAGAATGCGCGGAGCAGCATTAGCATGAACCAGACCGGATCGATCACGCTGTTCCATTATTGGAACCGGTTGCGTGACGGACGCCCTGCCCCGAAGCGCTCGGAAGTCGAGCCGGCCGACATCAAGTCGCTGCTGGCCGACACGTTCATCCTGGAAAAGGACACGCGCGGCGAAGCGGTGTTCCGGCTCGCCGGCACCAGGCTCTGCGCGGTCTATGGCCGCGAACTCAAGGGGTTTTCATTCCCTTCGCTGTGGCGCGAGAAGGATCAGCGGCTGATCTCGAAGCTGACCGATGGCGTCTTCGACCTGAAATCGGTGGTGCTCATCACCTACGAGGGTTTCAGCCGCAGCGGCCGTTCCAACAGGTTCGAGCTGCTCGCGCTGCCGCTCGACGGCGGTGTCGAGAGCCCGCGCTGCCTCGGGGTGATAAGCGCCGTCGAAAAGCCCTTCTGGCTGGGCGCCGACCCGGTTCTCGACGCCTTGATCGATTCGATCCGCGTCGTCGATCCCGACAAGGAGCCGATGTTCCCGGGGAACCGTCCGGCGATCGAGGTTCCCTCGCTCGCCCCGTCGGAATTCGACCCGCCCGAGACGATTTCGGCGCTCGGCCAGGCCCGCCGCATCCGTCACCTGGTCGTCTTCGACGGCGGACGCGAGGAATGATGCCCAAAGCTTAAAGCAACAGCGCCGGGCTTTCCCCTTTGTTAACCTGCTTTGTTGTAGTTTTCCGCTGAAATTCCCCGCATCCATGCGCGGAATGCCGAACGGGGTATGGCAGTGATGAGGTCAGCGGCGGTCGACCATACGCCGTCCCAAGCTGAAAGGCGCAACTTTCAGCGCGTCCGCGTGAAAATTTACGGACGCTTCATGCTGGAAGACCGCACCGAACATCCCTGCCAGGTGGTCGACATGTCGCCCGGCAACGTCGCGCTGCGCACCGAGCGCGCCGGCCTGGCGGGCGAAAAGGTCATTGCCTATATCGATCACATCGGCCGCATCGAAGGCGTCATCACCCGCACTTTGCAGGATGGCTTTGCGATGACCGTCATCGCGTCGGACCGCAAGAGGGACAAGCTCGCCGCGCAACTGACCTGGCTTGCCAACAAGCACGAGCTCGACCTGCCGGAAGACCGCCGCCATGAACGCGTCGCACCGCGCAACCCGACGAGCGTGCTGCAGCTTGCCGACGGACGCCAGTACCAGTGCCGCATCATCGACCTGTCGCTGTCGGGCGCGGCGATCGAGATCGACGTCAAGCCGGCCATCGGCGTCCAGGTGACGCTGGGCACCATGCGCGGCCAGGTAGTGCGCCATTTCGAAGATGGCGTCGCCATCGAGTTCGCCGTCATCCAGCGGCCGGAAACGCTCGATACCGAATTCAGCTCATCGCGCGGCTGACGCGGAAGCGTTAGCACTATCGGGAAGAGAGAGGCTGGCGATCCTTCGCGCCCCCTCTGTCCCGCCATCCTAGCTGTTCGAACGGTGCGACGAAGCATGGGAACATGCCCGGCTGGAATCCTTAAACAATTCTATATTCAATTGCGTCAAATTTTATGTTTATTCTATTGGCGTTTTACTTAATGTCTACTTCGCGCTTTTGCGTCAAATAAATCCAGCCGTGTCATTGTCTCCTCAAACGGGGAGACTGAATAATGAACAGGATGAGGGGCAAGCTGTTGCTGGCGGCAATAGCGATGCAGCTTTTCGGTTGGGGGACTGTAAACGCGGCGGAGCCGGCCTTCATGCACACCGGCGGCCGCACCACGCAGCCGGTCGGACACTACGAATTGTGCCAGCAGCTTCCGCAGGAATGCAATCAGAGGACGCCTGGCCGGGCACCCGTCGAGCTGACCCGCAAGCTGTGGGCAACGATCGTCAAGGTCAACAATTCGGTCAACAGCAGGGTCGCGCCGCGCACCGACATGGAAATGTGGGGCAAGGAGGAAGTCTGGTCCTTTCCCAATAGCGGCTTCGGCGACTGCGAGGACTATGCGCTGGAAAAGCGCCGCGAGCTGATGAGCATCGGCGTGCCGGCCGGCGATCTGCTGATGACGGTGGTGCGCCAGCGCAATGGCGACGGCCATGCGGTGCTGACCGTGCGCACCAGCCTTGGCGAGTTCATCCTCGACAATCTCCAGCCCAAGGTGCTGTCCTGGACCAATACCGGCTACACCTACCTGAAGCGCCAGTCCGAGCGGAATTCCGGCGCCTGGGTGACGATCAACGACGGCCGCTCCGACGCGGTCGCCAGCGTCCGCTGAGGACGCCAAGGCATGTCGCCCAAAAGTGCGTAGCGGTTTTGGGATAACGACATGCATAAAACAGAGGTTAAGTGCGTCGCATGACTTCGCGCTTTAGGAGAAACCCGGTCGAGTCCCCACCCTCCCCGTCCCCAACGACCGGGTTTAAGGAGCCGGCCCCGTCCCCGGGCCGGCTCCACCATTTCCGGCGGAACACATCTCGATAAAGTTATCTCGGCTTTGCCTCCAACTGCGCTTCGTCATCCAAGCTGTCTCACGATCGTTTGTGGGATACGAGCTGCCGTTTGCCGTCGAAACGCTGTTACTTGCCCCTGATACGGAACGCGTCGACAAAGGCGGAAAACGCCGGAGAGGGATGGCGCCGGCTTGGATAGTACAGGTGGTAACCCTGGAACGTCGGGCACCATTTGGTCAGGACTTCCTGGAGAAGGCCACTCTCAATGTGTGGAAGGACGAGTTCACGCGGCAGATAGGCCAAGCCCACTCCGTCAAGCGCAGCCTGGATCGCCGGCCCCATGTTGTTAAGCGTCAGTTGTCCCTCGACCCGAGCATTGAACTCGCGCGCTCCTTCCCGCAATTCCCAGGCATAGACCGATCCTGACGTCGGCAGCCGGTAGTTGATGCAGTTATGGTCGGTCAGTTCCTGCGGCGTCTCCGGCGGTGTCCGGTGGGCGAAGTAATGGGGTGAGCCGACCACAGTGTAGGTCACGTCGGCTCCGATGCGCACGGCTACCATATCCCGGGCAATGGACTCGCCCAGACGCACGCCGGCATCGAACTGGCGCTCGACGATGTTGGTGAAGGCGTTGTCGACCACCAACTCGACATTGATATCGGGGAAGTCGCTCAGGAACTTTGGCAGCCGGGCGCGGAAGACAATGTCGACCGAATCGTCGGTGCACACCAGGCGAATGTTGCCGGACGGCCTGTCGCGAAGGACGCCGAGAGCGCTGACCTCAGCCGCGATGCCTTCGAAATGCGGTTCGATGCCTTCCTTGAGGCGTTGACCGGCCGCCGTCGGGGCCACGTCGCGCGTGGTGCGAGACAGAAGACGGACGCCAAGCCGCGACTCCAGCGACTTGATGGTGTGGCTAAGGGCCGAAGGAGTGACCCCGAGCTTGGCGGCTGCTCGGGTGAAGCTCCGCGTCCGGGTGATCTCCAGGAACGCGCGCATTTCGGCGAACTCGTCGCGTGGCATTGATGAGCCTCATTCACAACCACATCAAAATTATACCCGCTAGTCGCATTTGGCCAGCCCGACTACTTAGTTCGGGAACGGACAGGAGACTGCCTTATGACCATCGATTTCGTGCTGGACGAGGCCACTGCTGCTGATAGCGGGACGACCCCATGGTCTGCGGTGGTCTGCCTGTCGCTGCTGACCTTCCTTCTGGTCGGACTGGAGTTCCTCCCGGTGAGCCTGCTCACCCCGATCGCTCAGGATCTGGCCGTCTCCGAGGGTCAGGCAGGCCAGGCAATCGCGGTATCCGGATTCTTCGCCGTGGTTACCAGCCTCTTCGGCAACTCGCTGTTGCGAAACGTCGATCGACGGACGGTGGTTCTGGTCTATACGGCAGTGCTGGCCGCATCGAGCCTGGCGGTGGCGCTTGCTCCCAACTTCCTGGTCTTCCTGGCCGGGCGGGCGCTGGTCGGCATCGCGATCGGCGGTTTCTGGTCACTGTCGACGGCCATTCTGGCCCGCCTGGCCGCGGGACCCGACCTGCCCAAGGCCATTGCCTTGCTCCAGGGTGGCACTGCCTTCGCATTGGTGATCGCCGCGCCCGTCGGCAGCTTCCTCGGATCGCTGATCGGATGGCGGGGAACCTTTTTCGTCACTGTCCCCATCGGCCTTGCGGCGCTCGTGTGGCAGTTGGCCGTTCTCCCGAAGATGCCGCCGATAGAGATCGCCTCGGTGTCGAGCATGTTCGGCCTGCTGCGGAATCGCAGATTCGCCATCGGCATGGGCGCGACGGGGCTCGCTTTCATCGGGCAGAACGCGCTCTCGATCTATCTGCGGCCGTTTCTGGAAAACGTGACGGGCCTTGAGGTCAACACCCTCTCACTGGCTCTGTTAGGCGTCGGCCTCGGTGGCCTGGCGGGACTGTCGATTGTCGGCCTCATACTCCGGCGGCACCTCACAGCCGTGCTGATCGGGCTGCCGAGTGCACTCGCGGTCTTCGCTCTACTGCTGATTACCTTTGGACCGTTTGCACGCGCCACGGCCGGCCTCCTGGTTCTTTGGGGACTGTTCGCTACCCCGATCCCGGTGGCGTGGAACACCTGGATGACCACGCTCATCCCTGAAGACCTGGAGGCCGGGGGCGGACTCCAGGTCGCCCTGATCCAGTTCGCGATCGCAGGCGGCGCTATTGCAGGAGGCCTGCTGTTCGACGTGGCCGGTTGGTGGAGCGCCTTCCTTCTCGCCGCGGTCCTGCTCACGAGCTCGGCCTTGCTCGCCGCCTCGGCCGGCCCCCGCACCTGAACTCTTTCAATTCTTGTCTAGGAGAATCTCATGTCCGGAGGAATCGAGAACAAGGTCGTCGTCATCACCGGTGCCAGCAGTGGCCTCGGTGAAGCGACGGCACGCCATCTTGCCGCACGAGGCGCTTCCGTGGTCCTGGGTGCACGCCGGTCACACCGCATCGACGCCCTTGTCCAGGAACTGACCGCCGCTGGGCACAAAGCCAAGGCCGTTACTACGGACGTCACCGACGCCGGCCAGGTCCAGAACCTGGTGAACACGGCGGTCCGGGAATTCGGCCGCATCGACGTGATGCTCAACAATGCGGGCCTCATGCCGTTGGCCCCGCTCGAACGGCTCAAGGTCGACGAATGGGACCGGATGATCGACGTCAACATCAAGGGCGTCCTTTACGGCATCGCGGCCGCGCTTCCGTACATGAAGGAGCAGCGATCGGGGCACATTATCAATGTCTCGTCCGTATACGGCCATGTGGTCGACCCGGGTGCGGCGGTCTATTGCGCCACCAAGTTCGCGGTGCGTGCGCTGTCCGAGGGTCTGCGGAAAGAGGTGAAACCCTACAATATCCGCACCACGGTGATCTCGCCGGGCGCTGTCAGCACAGAGTTGCTCGAGCATATCAGCGAGAAGGATATCCAGCAGGGGACCAGGGACTTCGTGAGCAAGATCGCCGTGGGGCCAGATACGTTTGCCCGAACGGTCGCCTTCGCGATCAACGAGCCCGACGACGTCGATATCAACGAGATCTTGTTCCGGCCGACCGCCCAGCCGGTTTGACTTGGAAGGGGTTATGCTTCGATATCTTAAGGCCCGGCTCCGCCATTTCCGGGTCGGCTAGACCTTCCTCAACCCAGCCCTAAACCGCCTGCCGTTTGCCACATAATACGCGGCCGAGGCGCGCAGCCTGGCGACTGCGGCCTCGTCGAGCATCCTGACGACGCGCGCGGGCGAGCCGACGATCAGCGAATTGTCGGGAAATTCCTTGCCTTCGGTGACCAGCGCACCGGCGCCGACCAGCGAGTTGTTGCCGATCTTCGCGCCGTTCAGCACGATGGCGCCCATGCCGATCAGGCTGTTGTCGCCGATGGTGCAGCCATGCAGCAAGGCGCGATGGCCGATCGTGCAGCGTTGGCCGACGGTCAGCGGAAAGCCGGCGTCGGTGTGCATGATTGTGTGCTCCTGCACATTTGTGTCGGCGCCGATGACGATCGGCTCATCGTCGCCGCGGACGACGACGCCGAACCAGAAGCCGGCATTGCGGCCAATGCTGATATTGCCGATCAGGGTGGCATCGGGCGCGATCCAGTTGCTGTCGGCGTCCTCGAAGGCGGGCGCTTTTCCGTCAATCGCGTAGATCGGCATTGCTGTCTCCAGATCGTCTCACACCGACAAGCTGCCAGACCCTAGAAGCGAAGCCGCCCAGGACGCAATGGCGATCACCACCATGCCCAGCGCCAGCGCCCAGATGGTCGCCGTACAGCCGCAGGAGATCAGCCCCAGCACCGAGATGCGACGCTCGCGCCAGGCGTCCAGCGCCTCGTTGGCGAACATCAGCGGCCCGGCGCAAGCCGTCGTGGCGAGCGAGCGCAGCACGTGCTTCGACGATACATAGGGCTGGACGAAGGCAAGCCTACGGCCGGCGATCAGCTCCATCACCGATCCGGTCAGGCCGCAAGCCGTCAGCCCAGCCATAAAACTGAATATGATTTGTTCGACCGGGCCCATCTTTACCCTCCGTTTACCATGAAATCGCACAGTCGCCCGCAAAGCTGCGAAGCAAGAGCCGTGCGCGCCGAGATGTGCCGTTCAGGTACACCCGATGGGACGGCAAATGAGGATCGCGATGAAGCAGGCAGCCGCCACAGAGGGCCCGCAACTCAGCGTCGTCGATTCGACGCTGATGAAGCGAGTGTTTTATGCGTTCGCGACGCTGGCGCTGCTTTCGGTGGCGATCAGCCTTGGCGGCAAATGGTTCGGCCGCTCGATTGCCATGGCCGGGTACACCGACGACACCACGGTCCACAAGGTCGTCATCGGCAACAACGTCATCGCCGTGCCGGCCAATGTCATCCGCTTTGCCCAGGCCCGGCGCGACGGCATCGCCTCGCGACTCGACCTCTATCTGCGCTATCCCGAGATGGACGGCTACAGCGAGGCTGCCCGCAACGACTTCAACCACACCGGACCCAGCAAGGACATCGTCTTCCTGTCGTTCGAGCCGCAGATGATGTCGCGCGACATGAGCGGCCGCTTCGCGCCGATCTACAGCGCGCTGATCGCCAAGCCGGGTACGCCCGGCCCTGGCGGCACCACGCTTTACGCCTTCAGCGAAAAATCAGGCTATCTGAACGAAGTGCTGGCGGTCGCCGATCGCCCCGGCAAGGATCCGTTCGTCGCACGCTGCCTGAGCGGCCCGAGCTCGGACGAATCGCTGGCGCCCTGCGAACGCGACATCCTGGTCGGCGACAATCTCAGCCTTACCTACCGCTTCCCCCGGGAATTCCTGGGCGACTGGCAGGGGCTCGACGCGGCGATTTCGGGCGAGGCGGCACGTGTGCTGAAGACCGGGCGGTAAGCAACGAAACGAGCCGTTCCGTAGCGATCCTTCGCGCCCCTCTCTGTCCTACCGGACATCTCCCCCACGAGGGGGGAGATCGGCCGTCATCTTGGCTTTCGCCAGTCTCCAATGTTGCAGGAAGAGTGCAGCGCCGAGGCTGCCAATCTCCCCCCAGGTGGGGGAGATGGGCGGCAGGCCAGAGGAGGGCGCTGTCCCGCCGCCGTCCTGCAAGGTTCCGTACCGCCGCAGCGCTTGAGGGGTAGCGGCCAGCTAAACTCCCAACTCAGGCCAGATCGATGTCGAGGATCGCCATCGAGAAATTATAATCGCCGTCGTCCTCGTCCTTGAAGACGATGCCAAGGAACTCGTCGCCGACATAGACCTCGGCCGAATCTTCCTTGCGCGGCCGCGCCTTCACTTCGAGTTTGGGGTTCTGGAAGGTGCGCTTGAAATAGGCGTCCAGCTTTCTGATTTCGTCCGGCTTCAACAGTCTTCTCCGATCGTCGGCTTCTTCGTTTGAGCGCGCTTCTGGCACGTCGACAATGGCCATGTAAAGGCAAGCCGGCGAGAGAACACGGGCAATCGCCTCAGGTTTGCGCTGCCCCTCATCGCCCTGCCGGGCACTTCTCCCCGTATAGTGACGGGGAGAAGGCCGCCTTCGCAAAAAATTTCGCCAATCTCCAGCGTTACAGAAACAGTGCCGAGGCCGCAGTCAGCCCCTTCTCCCCGTCACTATACGGGGAGAAGATGCCGGCAGGCAGATGAGGGGCAGCGCCGACATTGATAGTTGGTCCGACGCGACAAGCCCCTGCCCGAGCACTCAGATGTCGAAGCTGACGACGTGGTCCATCGTCTGCGATGGCAACAGCTGGTCCATCTGCCGCGAAGGCTGGTCGCAGCCGGTCTCGCCGACGACGCGGGCCGGCACGCCGGCAACCGTCTTGTTGTGCGGTACCGGCGACAGCACCACCGAGCCGGCCGCGATCTTCGAGCAATGGCCGATCTCGATGTTGCCGAGGATCTTGGCGCCGGCGCCGATCAGCACGCCGTAGCGGATCTTGGGATGGCGGTCGCCGCCGGCCTTGCCGGTGCCGCCCAGCGTCACGCCGTGCAGGATCGACACGTCGTCCTCGATCACCGCCGTCTGGCCGACGACGAGGCCGGTGGCGTGGTCGAGGAAGATGCCCTTGCCGATGCGGGCAGCCGGATTGATGTCGGTCTGGAACACCGAGGACGACCGGCTCTGCAGATACAGCGCGAAGTCCTGGCGGCCCTGGTTCCACAGCCAATGCGCCAGCCGGTGCGTCTGGATGGCGTGAAAACCCTTGAAGTAGAGCACCGGCATGATGAAGCGGTCGCATGCCGGATCACGGTCGTAATAGGCCTGGATATCGACGCGCACCGTCGTCGACCAGTCCTTGTCGTCGGCCGCCATCGCCTTGAACGTCTGGCGGATGAGGTCGGAGCCGATGTCCTGATGGGCGAGGCGCTCGGCCAGCCGGTGAATGACCGCTTCTTCCAGGTTTTCCTGATTGAGGATGGTCGAATAGAGGAACGCCGCCAGCAGCGGATCGCGGTTGACCGCTTCCATCGCTTCGTCGCGGATCGAACGCCAGATCGGATCTACCGGCTGCACCCTGGTGGGACGGGAAATCGTAACGCTGTTCATCTGATGTCTCCGGCCATCCAATGTCTCGGCCATCCAATGTCTCGGTTGGCGGCTTGCCTATTCTCCGGCCGCACCTATAAGCCAGATCATAGCACGGGTGAACTCAATTTTCCTTAGTGCTTCGTGAAATGGATTTGGTTGGCGGAATTTCAAGCAGCCATGGAAAACGCAACCTTGATGGACGAGACCCTGAAGCGCGAGCTTTCCGCGCTCTATGAGGCCGAAGATCGCCACTACCACGACCTTGGCCACATCGAGGCGACGCTGGCGCTGGCCAATGATTACAAGGCGTTGTTGCATGATCCTGAAGCAGTCGAGGCAGCGATCTGGTTCCACGACGCGATCTACGACAGCCGCGCCAAGGACAATGAGGCGAGGAGTGCCGCACTTGCCGAGGAAAAGCTCGCCGGCCGCGCCGATGCACAACGCATCGGTCGCATCGCGGCGATGATCACTGCCACTGCCGGCCACGAATTGCCGCCCCTTGGCGACCAGCATTCGGTTCGTGACGCGGCGCTGTTCCTCGACATGGACCTGGCGATCCTGGGTGCTGCGCCCGACGTGTTCGACGCTTATGAACAGGCGGTCCGCCGCGAATATAAGTGGGTCGATGAGCCGATGTGGCGGGCCGGCCGTGCCGCAGTCCTGAATGGCTTCCTCGCCCGCCCGCATGTCTTCCACAGCAAGGAGTTCCGCCGGCGCTTCGAAACCCAGGCCCGGCATAACATGGCGCGCTCGCTCAGGGCGCTGGGGCACAGCCCGCGCCGATCGTAGCCCGACGCGTCGGCCACTTGCGTCCGGAAGATTTGCCCGAAATCACGTAAACGCGCCTATGGTCGATGCCATGGCCCACAGCATAAACACCCCGGCGGCAAGCGACGCGCCGTTGACCACGATGCCAGCCAGGCCGAGCAAACGATTGTCGTTTGGACGACCCAGCGCCATCAGCCCGAAGACCGCGCCGGTAAGATGCGCCAATGGCCCGACCAGGAAAAATACCGCCATGAAGAAGCCTGTCACACTGTGCTGGATAAGCACGGACGCGTCGCTCGGCATTGCCATCAACGCGGTGATCGCCATCGCGCCTGCCACCAATGCAGCCAGCGCTAGAACAACGGACCATTCGCCGAACCTGCTTTTCGCAACGACGCCCAGCAAAGCGGCGTCGCTTCTTCCCCATTGTGCCATCGTACCCTCTGCCCCTCGTTCAGCGCGTGGCGGGTTTGAACCGATCCACGCGTGACGCTTAGTTACCCCCGTAGAGTTGCAAAACCGCTAAGAACCCCAGCTTCAGGCCCAATGGCCGCTTTTGGGGAGCCATCCGTCAAAACCGATGCTCGGCATAAAACTCCAGCACGCGCTGCTTGAAGGTCTTGTCGCCGACCGCCAGCATATGGTCGCGGCCTTCGATGTGAAAAGCCCTGGCGTTGGGCATCAAAGCGGCGAGTTCATCGGGCGAGCCGCCGATGTCGTCCTTGGTTCCCACCGCAATCAAGGTCGGCTGGGCAATGCGGGCAATGTCGGCCTCGCTCAGCAATTCGCGTGAGGTGGCGATGCAGGCGGCGAGCGCCCGGCGATCGCTGCGGGTCTGATCGGCGAAGGCGCGGAACGAGCGGCCGCGCGGATCGCTGGTGCCTGCCGGATCGTCGGCCAGAAGGGCGTCGGCTATCGGATCCCAGTCGCCGACGCCGTCGACCATGCCGACGCCGAGACCGCCGAAGACCAGCGTCGCCACCTTCTCCGGGTCGGAGAGCGCCAGGAAGGCCGATATGCGCGCGCCCATCGAATAACCCATGACATGAGCGCGTTCGATGCCGAGATGGTTCAAAAGCGCTGCCGCGTCCGACGCCATTTTTGCCGGCGTGTAGTCGGCTTCGTCATAGCTCTTCGACGACGACCCATGGCCGCGATTGTCAAAGGCGATGGCACGGTAGCCGGCGTCGTTCAGCGCCTTGAACCAGCCGGGCGACACCCAGTTGACGTAATGGCTCGAGGCAAAGCCGTGGATCATCAGCACCGGATCGCCCTGCCCCGATGCCGGCTGGCGGTCAAGGAAAGCAAGGTCGAAACCGTCATGGGAGAAGAACTGCATCGGCCGAAGATCCTGCCCGCTCAGTCGGAATCGACACTCGGCGCATCGCCCTTGTCGGGCGGCGGCATGGCCGGCCCCGGCGCCGTGCCGATGGCCGGATGGCGCAGCAGGTCGCCGTCCTCAATGCCCTTTTTGGCGGCGGTGCCTGCCTTGAGCTCGAGTACGAAGCGCACCGGCTCGTCCGGCGAGATGATCGCCTCCGACTGCGGCTCGCCTTGCCTGATCGCCCGGATCCGGCCGTCCTGGCCGACGAAGACCAAGTCGAGCGGCATCGGCGTATTCTTCATCCAGAAGCTCACATCCTGCGGCGCACCGAACACGAACAGCATGCCGTGATTGTCGGCCATGTGGTGGCGGAACATCAGGCCGGCCTCGCGCTCGGCGGGCGTGTCGGCGATTTCGACCGAAAAAGAACGCTCGCCGGCCTTCGTCACCGCGACCAGCGGCGCCGGGTCGACGGGAAGGATCATCGCCTTGCCGTCGGCGGAACTCGGTTGCTGAAAATAGAAGAACGCACTTGCGGCGACGATGAGGAAAATCCCGGCGCAGAGCGCGCCCGCCGTCAGCCGGTTCCTGTGAGCCATATGAAATCCTCGGCCGGAACTAATGCGAGACCGGCAAGGTACCCATATCGGGGTGAATTTCGGCAGCCATAAGGCCTTTGTCGCCGCGTCCGAAGCGGACCAGCACCACCTGGCCCGGCCGGAGTTCGGTGATGCCGTAGCGGCGCAGCGTCTCCATGTGGACGAAAATGTCCTCGGTGCCCTCGCCCCGGGTCAGAAAGCCGAACCCCTTGGTACGGTTGAACCATTTGACCAGCGCCCGTTCGAGGCCGCTTTCCGGCGTCACCGCGACATGGGTGCGCTGCTCCTGTAGCTCCGCCGGATGCACCGCCGTGGTGACATCCATCGAGAGCACGCGGAAGGCCTGCAGCCCGCGCTCGCCCTGCTTGACCAGGCAGACGACACGGGCGCCTTCCAGGGCGGTCTGAAAACCATCCTTTCGAAGGCATGTCACATGGAGGAGGATGTCGCCCGAAGTACCATCATCGGGAAGGATGAAACCGTAGCCCTTGGCCACGTCGAACCATTTGATGGCGCCGGCGATTTCGACGAGATCGGCCGTATCGGCGCTCTCATCCCGCTTCAACGTATCGTTACCGGCCCCGTCCCGCCCCATGAAAGAGGCCTTTTCCCCCATAAGAACGCCCCCTTTTTTCAAGAAACACTGCAACTGATTCTTGGTATCAGATTAACACCGCGGCTTCCGGTGTGTGCAAGACCTGACGTGCCTTTTTTCACGGTTCCATACAGGAATAGCGGATTTGCCGTTTGCCGGCGCCGGCAAACGTGGCCAATTGCCCTTTGGCCGGGCCGCCCCTATGTTGCGCCGCAACGCAACATAAGGAGGAAATCATGCGCTATCTGCACACCATGGTCCGCGTCGCCGACATCGATGCTTCGCTCGATTTCTACTGCAACAAGCTTGGCCTCAAGGAAGTGCGCCGCCATGAAAACGAGCAGGGCCGCTACACGCTGATCTTCCTCGCCGCCCCCGAAGACGAGCAAAGCGGCATCAGCGAGAAAGCGCCGCTGGTCGAGCTGACCTACAATTGGGACCCGGAAGACTACAAGGGCGGCCGCAATTTCGGCCATCTCGCCTATGAGGTCGACGACATCTACGCCACCTGTCAGCGGCTGATGGACAATGGCGTTACCATCAACCGGCCGCCGCGCGACGGCAACATGGCGTTCGTCAAATCGCCGGACGGCATCTCGATCGAGCTGTT
This sequence comes from Mesorhizobium sp. M0408, assembly GCF_040321495.1. Classification (NCBI taxonomy): domain Bacteria; kingdom Pseudomonadati; phylum Pseudomonadota; class Alphaproteobacteria; order Hyphomicrobiales; family Phyllobacteriaceae; genus Mesorhizobium; species Mesorhizobium sp. M0408. The sequence goes on from NZ_JAMYRO010000019.1 coordinate 59,352, forward strand.
GCAGAAAGGTCCGGCCAAGCCGAAGGCCGAGCCGTGGGCGTCGATGCCGAACACCGGCAGCTGGTAACCGATCACGCCATCTTGAGCCGGCATTGCTGGGCGGGTTGTGTCTAATGGGGAGGATCGCTCGGCAAGCCTTTGGCTGGTGAGCCGTGGTCCTTCGGTGAGCTTGCTACTCAGGCAGCAGCGGTACAATCCTGACGGTGGCGGACCGAGCGCGCGCACCGATCATCGGGCTAAGGTACGGGTTTCCGCGATGCTTCGCCCGATAGGCGTCATCGATACGGTCGTTGATCGGCCCGTCGACCGGCTCGAAGGCGACGTCCTTCGTCATGCGAGCGGCGATGATCCGTCCGCCCTTCTGCCGGATGGCGGCTTGGTACCATCGTGAGTCCTGTCCATTGTAGCCGCGCGCATAGAGGACGCCGTCGACTGCCACGGACCAGATCCAGGTTGGGGTGCCATATGTCACGCCATCTTCCCTGAACGGCGCAATGTGCAAGTTGTCGGCTTCGGCGATCTCGCGCAATTCGTCTTCAGACCATCTCGTCATGTCTGGGCCTCCCCTCTTCGACGAGTCCGCAATATTCATGTCCCATCGGTGTCGGCCCGGAGGACGCTTGCAGGCCGCGGTAGGGCCAGAGGTCCGACCCGCATACGCAGGTCGCCGCGATCCGGATGATGGCATCGGTCGAGGCCAGGATTTTCGGCTCGGCACGGTCCTCGAAACGCACGTCTCCCGGGCCGTATAGAACTGCTCCTTGCATGGTTTTCCTCGTGCTCTTCAGCGCATGACAAAACCGCCGTCCACCGAGATGGACTGGCCGGTCACATAGCTCGCAGCGTCGCTGCAGAGCCACAGGACTGCATTCGCAATTTCCTCGGGGCGGCCAACCCGTCCCATCGGAATGCTCTTTTCCATCGCCCTGAGCGCATCGCCCTGACCGCCGGCCACCATCTGGTCGGCCATCGGCGTCCAAATGAGCCCTGGGCATATGGCGTTGATACGGATGCCGCGTGCTGCATATTCGAGAGCCGCGCTCTTGGTGAACCCAAGCACTCCGTGCTTGGCGGCATGGTAGATCCCGCGCTCGGCACCTCCCACAAGTCCCCCGAGTGAAGAGCAATTGACGATCGCGCCGCTACCCTGGTTGCGCATCTGCTGCAGTTCGAATTTCATGCAGCTCCATTCGCCGCGGAGATTGATCCCCATGACTCGGTCGTAATCTTCCCGGGTGGCGTCGGCCGTTTCCGCGAGGACATTCTGCACGCCCGCATTGTTGTAGGCGGCATCGAGCCGGCCGAAGGCCGCGACCGTATGCGCGACCATGGCTTCGACCTGTGCGTCATCGGCGACATCGCAACGAATGGCGAGGACCTTATGGCCTTGAGCGGTCAGTTCATCGACCGCAGCACGCACCGCGTCTTCGTTCCAGTCGGCGAGCGCGACGGACGCCCCCGATTCCGCGAAGGCTTTCGCTGTGGCGAGGCCCAGTCCGGACGCCGCGCCTGTCACCAGCGCGACCCTCCCCTCGAATGCAATGTTCATGGAAATATCTCCTGTAAATGTGTCGGTTCGGCGTGTGCGCCGCTAACGCCGCGTGAGCTCCGCCTCCGCCTGAGGGTAACGGTCGCCTTGCACGGTGATTTGCGCGGCAGCGTCCTCGATGTGCCGTAGATCGTCGGGCGAGAGCTCGATCCCTGCCGCGGCGATGTTCTCCTCGAGCCGGTTGAGCTTGGTGGTGCCTGGGATTGGGACGATCCAGGGCTTTTGCGCCAGCAGCCAGGCGAGCGCGATCTGTGCGGGCGTCGCGCGTTTCTGCGCGCCGATTCTTTCCAGCAGGTCGACCACGGGGCGGTTCGCCTTGCGGGCCTCGGGCGTAAAGCGCGGCAAGCTGGCGCGGTTGTCGTTACCGCCGAAGCTGGTGGTTTCGTCGATCTTGCCGGTGAGGAAGCCCCTGCCCAGCGGGCTGTAAGGGACGAAGCCGATCCCCAGTTCCTCGCAAGCGGGCAACACCTCCGCCTCGGGCTCACGCCACCACAGGGAATATTCGCTCTGGATCGCCGCGACCGGCTGAACCGCATGGGCGCGGCGGATGGTCGAGGCGCCTGCCTCGCTGAGACCGAACTGCTTGACCTTGCCTTGCGCGATCAGGTCCTTCATCGCGCCGGCGACGTCCTCGATCGGGACGTCGGGATCGACCCGGTGCTGATAGAACAGGTCGATCGCATCGACCCGCAGCCGCTTCAGCGACCCTTCGGCCGCTTGCCGGATGCGTTCGGGGCGGCTATCGAGCCCGCTGGATCTGCAGCGACTGAAGTCGTGGCCGAACTTGGTGGCGATGACGACGTCCTTGCGGAACGGCTCCAGCGCCTCCCCCACGAGTTCCTCATTGGTGAACGGACCATATACCTCGGCGGTGTCGAAGAAGGTGACACCGCGCTCGACCGCCGCCCGGACGAGCGCGATCGTCTCCTGACGGTCTGGAGCCGGGCCACGGTGATAATTCAGGCCCATGCAGCCCAGCCCGATGGCCGAGACCACAAGGCCGCTGTCACCGAGCGTGCGGTTCAGCATTCTCATTCTCCCGCGTCGGTTTCTTCGAAGACCTTGCGCGCGATTCCGACCGCCGTGCTGGCGGTGGGCCAGCCGGCGTAGAAGGCGAGATGGGTGATCGTCTCGACCAGTTCGTCGCGCGTGACGCCGTTCTGGAACGCAAATTTCAGGTGGAACGGCAGCTCGTTTGTCCGGTAGAGGGCGATCAGCGTCGCCACTGAGATCAGGCTGCGGTCGCGCGGCGACAGGCCGGGCCGCTTCCAGACATCGCCGAACAGAACGTCATCGGTGTAGCCCGCGAGCGCGGAAGCGATGTCCCCAAACGGACTGCAGAAGGCTTTGGGCTTTTCGCTCATCGGAGACTCTCCTTGGTGGGCCGGCGAGATATTCCTCATCCGTCACTTTCTCCGTCCACTCGACCGCCTTGCCGTCGAGGGCTTCGGTGACGGGAAGATGGGTCATCGCCGTCGTGGGCGTCGCGCCGTGCCAGTTGTGTGGCAGGCTGTTCTGCTCGCAAGCAATATAAGGGTCGCCCAATCATGCGATTAGGTGCTAGTTTGTGCATGTACTTGTGAGTGAGATTCAGCAATGGCTCGAGCGAACCTCAACGATCTTGCCGCCTTCGTCATGGTCGCGAGCGAGCGAAGTTTCACTCGGGCCGCCGCCAAGCTCGCCATCTCTCCATCCGCCCTGAGCCACGGGATGCGTACGCTCGAAGAGCGGCTGGGAGTTCGGCTGCTCACGCGGACGACCCGCAGCGTGACGACGACAGAGGCGGGTGAACGCCTCCTTCGGACCTTGGCTCCGCGGTTCGCGGAGATCGACTTCGAACTCGCGGCGCTCAGCGAATTGCGGGAGAAGCCGGCCGGCAACATCCGTATTACGACGGATGAATATGCCGTTGGGGCCGTGCTCTGGCCCGCGCTTCACAAGCTGCTTCCGCGCTATCCCGACATAAAATTGGAGATCGTCATCGACTACGGCCTGACCGATATCGTCGCGGAGCAATACGACGCCGGCGTGCGGCTCGGCGGGATGGTGGCCAAGGACATGATCGCCGTACCCATCGGGCCGATTTTGCGCATGGCAGCGGTCGCGGCGCCGTCCTACTTCGCCGAACGCCCAATGCCGCGAACGCCTCAGGATCTGACGAGCCACGACTGCATCAATCTTCGCCTGCCGACCTATGGCGGACTTTATGCCTGGGAATTTGAGAAGAACGGCCGGGAGCTGCGGGTGCGCGTCGACGGACAACTGACGTTCAACAGCGGGAATCCGATGTTGCAAGCCGCTCTGGATGGTTTCGGCGTGACTTACTTGCCGCAGGGCCAGGTTCAGCCCTACCTCGACAGCGGCCAACTCGTCCAAATGCTCTCGGACTGGACCCCGCCCTATTCGGGATATCACCTCTATTACCCGAGCCGACGCCAGCCGACGCCTGCGTTCAGCATCGTTGTGGAGACCCTGCGATACCGGGGCTGACGCGGGAGAAGATCGGCGGTCAATCGACCCGAGTTAATGATCGCGAGCACGTTCGTTCGCGCGGTCCGCGTCTGGCGCCGATGTGTCGCGAGTTTTGGCCCCGCCTGGGGACGGATGCGTCCGGCAGCCTTTGCCGATCCGCGAGGCGGCACCTATCTATCCGATTGTCGCGCCCGCCTCCCAGGCTGGCGCCCAATCACGCCAACAGGGGCGTGCCCCAGGAGAATTCATTTATGCCGACCAGCCATGTCGACGTCGCCACCGAACACGCCAGCCGCTATCTGCAGCAGCTGTGCAAACATTGGGCGCACAAGTTTCCCGTCGAATTCGACCCGAACCACGGCACCATCGATCTGACGCTCGGCCGCACGGTTCTCGATGCCGACCCGGCTGCGCTGCACATTGCGGTGACGACCGATGAAGCCGGCTCGCTCGAGCGCCTGGAAACGGTCGTCGCCGAGCACATCAAGCGCTTCGCCTTCCGTGAAGCGCTGGCATTCGACTGGAAACGCGCTCCGGCCGCGTAGACGACCTGTCAACCGCCGGCCTTGGCCATGTCCAGCAGCATCAGCACGGTGCGCCAATTACGCGCCGTGCCCGGCACCTTCAGAACGCGCGGAATGAGATTGGCAAACACCGATTTGCCGAGCCCGTCAGGCGCATGCAGGTAGAGCACGTCGCCCTTGATCTCGAAGCGTTCTGGCCCGGTGCATTTTTCCGCCAGCCGGGCGACCTCCTCGGCGGTCGGCCGGCGCTCCAGCGCATAGGCATGCAGCTTCGTCGGCTCGCCGGCCACTTCCGGATAGGGATTGTCCGCCGCCAGCCGCTCGAGCCAGCCGAGATCGCGCACCATGATGCGTGAATGGAACCCCCATTTCTTCTCGAATTCCGCTTCCAACCGCTTGGTCAGCGTCGCCGCATCGCCATCTGGCGACCGGAACACGGCGTTGCCGCTCTGCACATAGGTGGCGACATCGGAGAAGCCGAGCTGCTCAAAAAATGACCTGAGTTCCGCCATCTTGACGATGCGGTTGCCGCCGACATTGATGCCGGAAAACAGCGCGATAAAAACGTTCGCCGGAGCGTTCGGAAGATCGTTGCTGCTCATATGATGAACCCGGCGAGCGTCTCGTTGTCGGTGATGTCCTGGTAATGGACGCTCTCGGCGTCGAAATTCGCCTTGAGCAGGTCGAAATTGCGGCGGTCCTTGGTTTCGATGCCGATCAGCACCGAACCGAAATTGCGCGCTGATTTCTTCAGATATTCGAAGCGGGCGATGTCGTCGTCGGGACCCAGCAATTCGAGGAAATCGCGCAGCGCGCCGGGCCGTTGCGGAAAGCGGATGATGAAGTATTTCTTCAAGCCCTCGAAGCGCAGCGCCCGTTCCTTCACATCCGGCAGCCGCTCGAAATCGAAATTGCCGCCCGACACCACGGCAACGATGGTCTTGCCCCTGATTTCCTTCCTGGAAAAATCTTTGAGCGCATCGATCGCCAGCGCGCCGGCCGGCTCGAGCACGACGCCTTCGACATTGAGCATTTCGATCATGGTCGCGCAGAGCCGGTTTTCCGGGATCAGCCGCACGGTGTCGGCGGCAAACTCCCTGAGGTGGCGCAGCGGCTCGCGGCCGATCTCGGCCACTGCTGCGCCGTCGACGAAATTGTCGACCTTGGCGAGCTTGACCCGCTTTCCGGTGGCGAGGCTCTCGCTCAGGCTCGGCGCGCCGAGCGGCTCGCAAAAGACGAAGCGTGTTTCACGCTGCTGGTCGGCGAAATAATGGGTGACGCCGGCGGCCAGGCCGCCGCCGCCGACCGGCAGCATGACAATGTCGGGCATGCGCGCGCCGGGCATCTGGCCTGATATCTCGTAGGCGACGGTCGCCTGCCCTTCGATAATGTCCTTGTGGTCGAAAGGCGGCACCATGTGGGCGCCGGCAGTTTCGGTGAATTCGAGTGCGGCGCGATAGCAGTCGTCGAAGAAATCGCCGACCAGCCTGATCTCGACGAACGCGCCGCCGAACAGCCGCGTCTTGTCGATCTTCTGCTGCGGCGTGGTCACCGGCATGAAGACGACGCCCTTCTTGCCGAAATGGCGGCAGACGAAGGCAAAGCCCTGCGCATGATTGCCGGCCGAAGCGCAGACGAACAGCTCGGCATTGTTACCGGCAGCGAGCGCCTTGCGGAAGAAGTTAAAGGCGCCGCGGATCTTGTAGGAGCGCACCGGCGTCAGGTCCTCGCGCTTCAGCAGCACCCGCGCGCCGGTCTTCTTCGACAGATAGTCGTTTTCCTGCAGCGGCGTCTCCGGAAAAATCTCGCGGATCGCCGCAGCGGCGGCAGCGACGCGAGAGGAGAAACTGGTCATGGCAAGAGCACCCCACAGGCTACGCGAGTTCGGTCCCGCTATTGCATATCTGGCCTCGTGAAGCCATTGTCCGGCCGCCCCGAAGGGGCATTTCCGGAATCAACGTAAGCATTTGGGGGCGTTTGCTCATGCCTGTCGCATCGGTAGCCCGGAAAACCGTGTCGCTGCCGGAGTTCGGCGAGCCGACGGTGATGCCGCTAGTGCCCCGCGCCACCTATGAGGCCCGTATCGCGGCGCTGGTCGCACTTGGCGGGTTCGATGCCTTCGTCGTCTATGGCGACCGCGAACATGCGGCCAATGTCGCCTACCTCTGCGGCTACGATCCGCGCTTCGAGGAGACGCTGCTCATCATCGTTCCCGGCAAGCCGCCGAAACTGCTGGTCGGCAACGAGGGCTGGGGCTATGCCGAGATCTGCGACGGGCCTTACGAGCGCGTGCTCTACCAGACGTTCTCGCTGCCGGCGCAGCCGCGCGACCGCTCGCAGTCGCTTTCCGACATCCTTGCCGATTGCGGCCTGAAGGCCGGCCAGCGCATCGGCGCCATCGGCTGGAAACCGCTCGGCCCCGGCGATTCCGGCTTTGGCGAAACGACGCTCGACCTGCCGTCCTTCATCGCCGACACGCTGCGTACCATTGCCGGCGATAGGGGCACGGTCGTCAACGCGGCGAACCTTTTGATGAACCCCGCCGACGGCCTGCGCGCCATCAATGAGGCCGACCAACTGGCCGCGTTCGAATTCGCCGCGACCTATTCCTCGCAAGGCCTGCGCAATGTCCTGCAAGGCATCGAACCCGGCATGACCGAATTGCAGGCGGCGCAGCTGATGGGCATCAACGGCCTGCCGCAATGCTGTCACCCGATGCTGTCGGCCGGCAAGCGTGCGGCCTATGGCCTGCCGAGCCCGCGCCTCGACATCATCAAGCGCGGCGACCCGATCACCATGGCCTATGGCATCCAGGGCTCGCTCAATGCCCGCGCCGGTTTTCTGGTCGAGGACGCGGCCGAGCTTCCGAGGGGCATCCAGGACTATGTCGAGAAGCTGGTCGCGCCCTATTTCTGCGCCGTCGTCGACTGGTACGAGACGGTCGGCATCGGCGTTCCCGGCGGCGCGTTGTGGCAAGCGGTGCACGACCGCATCGGCGATCGGTTCTTCGGCGTAGCGCTCAACCCCGGCCATCTCATCCATATCGACGAATGGATGCATTCGCCGGTATTTTCCGGCTCCGACATCAGATTGAAGTCGGGCATGGCCTTGCAGGTCGACATCATCCCGGCGACCGGCACCGATTATTTCACCACAAACATCGAGGACGGCATCGCGCTGGCCGACGAGGCGCTGCGCGAAGAGATCGCCGCGCGCTATCCCGAAGCCTGGCGCCGCATCGAGGCGCGCCGCGCCTTCATGACCGACGTGCTCGGCATAAGGCTGAAGCCGGAAGTGCTGCCGTTTTCCAACATTCCGGCGTTCCTGCCGCCGTTCTGGCTTTCGCGCAACAGTGCGATGGCAGTCGCGAGGCGCTGAGCGCATTTCGGCGCCTGCGACTTACTTCCGCCGCACTTGGCCTGTCCGGGAGGTGCGGCGGAGGTGGATGGGCCTTTGGTCAGGCCGGAGTGGAATTGCTTAAGTGCCCTTGAAGACGATTTGTATCATTCTCATTGCCGCGCTGCTCGCCGGCTGCGGCGGGCGCCAAACCGAGGAACTGCTCGGCAGCGCCATGATGGCGGTGCCGGTGACGGAAATCGCCGGCAACCACTCGATCTTCATCGCAACCACGCGCAAGCGCTCCGACGATCCCGATAAGGTCTTCGACGGCGAGCGCTCGGCGACGCTGAACTATGCCCGCGTCAACGTCACCGTCCCCGGTATCCACAAGACAGGCCAGATCGAGCGGCGCTCGCGCGGCAAGTCGGACGATCCGGCCAAATACTTCATGGCTTCCGAGGTCGTCGGATACGACACCCAGCCGAAATTCTCCAGCGCGCTCAGTGCCGACATCGCGGCGCGCGGCGGCCGTGTCATGGTCTTCGTCCACGGCTACAACACCGGCTTCGACGACGCCGTCTACCGCGTCACCCAGATCACCCATGATTCCGGCTATCCGGGCACGCCGGTGCTGTTTTCCTGGGCGTCGGGCGCCAAGACCACCGATTATGTCTACGACAAGGAAAGCGCCAGCGTTGCCCGCGACCAGCTGGAAGTGACGCTGAGAATGCTGGCGCAGACCGGCGCGCGGCGCATCGACATCGTTGCCCATTCGCTGGGAACCTGGGTCACCATGGAGGCGCTGCGCCAGCTCGCCATCACCGGCGACCGCGATCTCGGCGGCAAGCTCGGCGACGTCGTGCTGGCCTCGCCCGACATCGACGTCGACGTGTTCAAGAGCCAGATGCGCCGCTACGGCAAGCCGGACAAGCCGTTCATCCTGCTGCTCTCCGACGACGACCGGGCGCTGCGGCTCTCCGGCCTGATAGCCGGCGCGCGGCCGCGCGTTGGCGACTACAAGGACGCCGCCGACCTCGCCAGCTATGGCGTGTCGGTCGTCGATCTCTCCAGCGTCAAGGGAGCCGACCGCTTCAACCACACCAAATTCGCCGACAATCCGGAATTGGTGCAGTTGATCGGCCAGAAGCTGCGCGAGGATGACGGGTTTGCCAGCGACCGCGAGGTGACCGACCGCATCGCCTCGGTCGGACAATAGCTGCATTGCGCGGCAGTGATTGTTGACCATTGCCGCACCATCGGAACAGTTTGAACTGGACCGTGCCGGGCTCTGCCTCTATCGAATAGGCCAAGACGTCTCCGGCTCGACGTCGCCTTTGCGGGAGCCCGCGTGACCGTGCCTTCGAAGATCTTTCTCGTCGTTGCGTTCGCGCTCGCGCTGGCAAGCTGCGCCGGCCAGAACACGCACGATCTGCTCAACAAGACGACGATCACGGTGCCTGCTTCGGACATTGCGGCGACGCACAAGATCTTCGTCGCCACAACCCGGCAAAAGGCAACGAAAGCGCCCCGGCAGGTGTTCGACGGCGACCGTTCGCCGACCACCAGCTTTGCCAGCGTCGAGGTGACGGTGCCGAAGATCCACCAGCTCGGCGCCATCGAGCGGGTCAAGGGCTCGGCCAACAGCAATCCGGCGAAGGATTTCACGGCGACCGGCGTCACCTTCTACGAAGGCGCGCCGCAATTCGCCAAGGCGGTCGGCGCCGATATCGCGATGCGCGGCGACCGCGCGCTGGTTTTCGTGCACGGCTTCAACAACGGCTTCGACGACGGCATCTACCGGCTGACGCAGATCGCGCACGACACGAAATATCCGGGCACGCCGGTGCTGTTTTCGTGGGCGTCGAGCGGCAAGACGACCGGCTACATCTACGACAAGGAAAGCGCCAATGCGGCGCGCGACGATCTCGAAGCGACGCTGCGCATGCTCGCCAAGAGCCGCGCCAAGAGCATCGACATCATTGCCCATTCGATGGGGACCTGGGTGACCATGGAAGCGTTGCGCCAGCTTGCCATCACCGGCGACCGCGATCTCGGCGGCAAGCTCGGCTACGTCATCCTGGCCTCACCCGACATCGACGTCGACGTGTTCAAGAAGCAGATGATCCGCTACGGCAAGCCCGACAAGCCGTTCGCCGTGCTGCTTTCGGGCGACGACCGGGCGCTCAGGCTGTCGACCTTGATCTCTGGCGACAAGCCGCGCGTCGGCGATTATGGCGACGCGGCCGACCTCGCCAGCTATGGCGTCTCGGTGGTCGACCTGACCAAGACCAAGGGCGGCGACCGGCTGAACCACGCCAAATTCGCCGACAACCCGTTCCTGGTGCAGCTGCTCGGCGACCGCCTGCGCGCCCCGGCGGGCCTCGCCTCCGAAGAGACCGCGCCGGCCCAGCTCGACAATCTCGGCCAGGGCCTCGGCAAGGCCGTCGGTTCGGTCGCCGAAATCGTCATCACCACGCCGTTCAAAGTGCTGACCATCGCCACCGGCGGGTGAGCCGACCTCTGCTGCCAAACGCGCCGGTGATTGGCAGCTGTCAACAAAAACGCTCTGCAGCGATCCTTCGCGCCCCCCTCTGTCCTGCCGGACATCTCCCCCTCTAGTGGGGAGATTGGCCGCCACTTTCGGCTTTCGCCAATCTCCATCTTTGACGAACAAGGCGCTGTCAACGAAACTGCCAATCTCCCCCCTTGAGGGGGAGATGTCCGGCAGGACAGAGGGGGGCGCTGTCCAGGGCGCTGTCCCTCCAGGGTTCAGTGATTCTTCAAACGAACAGATCAACCTTCTGGAACGTCGTCACGTCGATAAGGCCGACGTCGGAAATTCTGAGCTCGGGGATGACGACCAGCGCCAGCAGCGAGTGCTGCATGTAGGCGTTGTTGAGCGAGCAGCCCATCTGGCGCATGGCGTCGCTGAGTTGGTCCGCCTTTGCGGCGACGATTTCCGCCCGCTCGTCCGACATCAGCCCGGCGATCGGCATTTCGACCAGCGCCAGTTCCTTGCCCCTGGAGAACAGCACGACGCCGCCGCCGACCTCGCCCAGCCGGTTCACGGCCAGGGCCATATCCTGCTTGTTGGTGCCGACGACGATGATGTGGTGGGCATCGTGGGCCACGCTGGAGGCCATGGCGCAGTCGCCGATATAGCCGAAGCCGGAGACGAAGGCGTTGGTGACGCCGCCGGTGCCCTTGTGGCGCTCGACCAGCGCGATCTGGCAGACATCGTTGCGGCGATCCATGGCGACCAGCCCGTCCTCGACGGCAAGATCGGCCTCCAGCGCCCGCGTCGGCGCCTGGTTTTCGATGACGCCGATGACGCGCACCCGCACCTCGTTGGCGCCCATGGGTGCCGCGATGTCGAAATCGCCTGCCTTGAGCTTCCTGCCGAGCTTGACGGTGTTCTTCGCCGTCCGCGGATAATTGTAGGCCGGAATGTCAATTTCGAGCTTGCCGCCCTTGGCCAGCCTGACGCCGCGGCCATAGACCTCGTCGATGGTCATTTCGGCCAGGTCGGAGATGATCAGCAGGTCGGCGAGCCGACCCGGCGCGATCGAGCCGATCTCGCGCTCCAGCCGGAAATGCTGGGCGGTGTTGAGCGTCGCCATCTGGATCGCCGTCACCGGCTTCAAGCCCTGGCTGACGGCGTGGCGGACGACCCGGTCCATATGGCCTTCGTGCACCAGCGTACCGGAATGGCTGTCGTCGGTGCACAGGATGAAGTTGCGCGGGTCGAGCCCGCTCTCCGTCACCGCCTTGATCTGCGAGGCGACGTCATACCAGGCCGAGCCCAGCCGCAGCATCGCCTTCATGCCCTGGCGGACGCGGGCGATGGCGTCCTCGGCGCGCGTGCCTTCGTGGTCATCCTCCGGGCCGCCGGCAACGTAGCCGTGAAACGGCAGGCCGAGATCGCGCGAGGCATAATGCCCGCCGACGGTCTTGCCGGCCCTCACCGTCGCCGCGATCTCGCCCGACATCACCGGATCGTTGGCGGCGACGCCCGGAAAATTCATCACCTCGCCGAGCCCGATGATGTTTTCCCAGGTCATCGCTTCGGCAACGTCGGCGACGGTCAGCTCGGCGCCGGCATGCTCCAGCCCCGGTGCGGAGGGCACGCAGGACGGCATCTGCACAAGCACGTTGACCGGCATGGCGACGGCCTCGTCATGCAGCAGCCGCACGCCCGGCAGGCCGAGCACGTTGGCGATCTCATGCGGATCGATGAACATCGAAGTTGTGCCATGCGGGATCACCGCGCGGCAGAATTCCGTCACCGTCACCATGCCGCTCTCGACATGCATATGCGCGTCGCAAAGCCCCGGCACCAGATAGCGGCCGCCGGCATCGACCACCTTGGTGCCCTGGCCGATGGCATGGCCGGCGTTCGGCCCGCAATAGGCAAAGCGGCCGCCGGCAATGGCGATGTCGGTGCCGGCGATGATCTCACCCGAATGGACGTTGACCCAGCGCCCGTTGCGGATGACGAGATCGGCGGGTTTGCGGCCCATGGCGACATCGACCAGATGCGTCGCCATCTCGGCCCAGGGTTTTGGTTTCGTCGCATTGGCGGTCTTCGGCATCAACAGGCTCCTCTTTGCCCGACTGTGCCAAGCCGCGAGGATTTTGACCAGCGAGGAAGTAAAACGCGGACGGCGAAGTTGCAGATCTCCCCCCTCGAGGGGGAGATGTCGCCGAAGGCGACAGAGGGGGTCGGGACGTCCTGACGCGAACCTTTACCGCGAACAAAACAGGCTGGCCTTTACCGCGAACAAACAGGCTGGCGCTCGACGCGCGACGACCCCCTCTGGCCTGCCGGCCATCTCCCCCTCAAGGAGGGAGATTGATGCCACCACGGCTTTCGCCAATCGCCAAGCGCATTTTGTGCCGGCGCAGCAACTTTTGTTCTTGCTTTGTGCCGGCAGCTATGCTACTAATTTGGGTAAGGTGCCAATTGGCTCCAACAACCCGCCTCTCGAGGCGGGTTTTTCTGTTATGGCGCCATTCACGGCAAAATGGCCCAAGCGGAATACGATTCCGTTGCGGCCAATCAGCTTTCGTCTCGTTAGAGGATCCTTCTGAATCGACGGTCGCGGAGTTCGACGCACTCCATCGTTCGAGCCTTCGGCCGGTTCAATCAATTCGATCCCGAACTGTCACTTCTTGCTCGGATCGTCTGCCGGGTTGACGTAGATGATCTTGAATGGCCCCTCGCCATGAACCTGGATAATCGTATCGCTTGTCGTCCAGGCGAAGTGATTCATTCCGGCCGGCGCGACGCCGAAGCCGCCAGCAGTCAGTTCGACACCTTTCGCCTCGTCGAGCTTATCGCCCATTCCAATATGGAAGTTGCCGGAAAGCACCGTTACGTATTCCGTGGTGGGATGATTATGTGCGGCAATTTTGTAGCCGGCGGGTGTCTTCAACCGCAGCACATAGGCGCCGTCCTTTGAGGGATCTCCAGCGACAACAGCCATTTCCGCGCCAGCGGGAATGACAGCAGGAGCAGGACCCCATTTGATGTCTTTGGCGTTCATCGGCATCTCATCGGCAAACAGAGGCGCCGTCCCAACAAGCAGCAGTGCCAGGGCAGAGGCAAGCTTGAGCATGACAATCTCCCAGTGTCTGTAGAGGACGGCGTCGAGTATCGGCGCGCCGATCCACTTGCCAATTGGAGTCTATCAGGGCAGAGCGCCCGAACGCATCCTGCGAACGGGGGACGCGCATTCGCGGTAGCCGCGGAAGCTGCCGCTAAAAACATTTCCAGGTGAAACGATTTTGTTTGTATCACTGTAGGTGATCGGCCTCGCTAGCTTCCAGTGCCAGATTTGTCGACGGCAGAAGACGGCTTGACGGCCTTTGGCTGGCGGCTGAAAAGGGCTGGCCTGCGGACGTGGCGGAATTGGTAGACGCAAGGGACTTAAAATCCCTCGATCTCTGATCGTACGGGTTCGATTCCCGTCGTCCGCACCAGCAACATCGGCGCCGCCATTGCGGCCTAAGCAAGAGCATGAACTCGCCGAATACAGGCTGCCACATGCCATTTCTCGACCAGGAGCCGGCGAGCCGATGCGGGATCTGCGATATGCGTATCCGGTGTCCGCATGTTCGTTTGCCAGCTTCCAAAGCGCACTCAGGCAAGGGTGGCGGTATCGGTCACACGCATCATCGCCAGCAATTTCGATATGATTTTGTCACATCGGCTGCTATATGGTGGAAAAGGAGCCCGCCCATGCGGACCACCCAGCCGATAAGTATCACCCTCCCGCGCGACATGGCCGAGGCCGTCGCGCGCAAGGTCGAATCCGGCGCGTACGCCTCCGTCAGCGAAGTGCTGCGCGAGGGCGTGCGCGCGCTGCTCGACCGCGACGCCGCCGTTGAACGCTGGCTGCGCGAGGAAGTCGCCCAGAGCTACGACGAGTACAAGGCGAATCCGTCCAGCGCCATCCCTGCCGAGCAGGTCATGCTGCGTATCCGCGACCGCGCCGCCGCGCGGCGCGACGATGCCACTAAGGAATGACGCGCAGGGTTGTATTTTCCGCGCAAGCGGAGCACCAGTTGGATGCGCTGTATCGCTACATAGAGGAATATTCCTCCACAGCCCGTGCGGAATCGTTCGTTGGCGGCATCGTGGCCTATTGCCACGCGTTCGAGCCGTTTCCCGAGCGCGGAACGCGCCGCGACGATATTCGTCCCGGCCTCCGCGTTCTAGGCTACCGCCGCCGCGTCAGCATTGCCTTCACGGCCGAAGCCGACACCATCGCCGTCCTCGGCGTCTATTACGGCGGGCAGGACTATGAAGCGGACCTCAAGGACAAAGGCTAACGGGCGTAACGATCGGGCGATAAGACCTCTGCCCCAGTGGAGCCTCGCCGATCGCGCCGGCGAAAGAAGTCTGTTCAGCCCCAGGCCTCCAGCCGCAACCAGCGTCGCCTTGTCCCAGCCCCGCAAGGCGGCCTGGTGGAAGGGGTTCCGGCCGGGCGCTTCCTCGCAGGGTCCAGCTTCCGGCATGGCTCACCTCCCGATCGGGTTCAGCTTCAGGTGCTGGATGAGGATGATGGTCTTGGCGTCGATGATCCGACCGTCGTGGATGCCGGCCAGTGCCTCGTCGAGCGGCATCTCCAAAACTTCGATGTCCTCGCCTTCGTCGTGGGCGCCGCCGCCGTCGGAAATGCGGTCGGCGGGCGAGTAGCGGGCGACGAAAAACCAGAGCCGCTCAGTGACGCTGCCGGGGCTCATATAGGGCGAAAACAGCCGCTGCACGTCCTTCAGCCGATAGCCGAGTTCCTCCTCGGCCTCCTTGCGGATGCAGGTTTCGGGATCGTCTTGGTCTAGCAGGCCGGCGCAGGCCTCGATCAGCGGCTCCTTGTGGCCGGTGACGTAGGCGGGGTAGCGGAACTGCCGCACCAGAAGCACCGTCGAACGCTCCGGATCGAAAGGCAGGATCACCGCGCCGTCACCGCGATCGTAGGTCTGGCGGGTGTGCGTTTCCCATTTGCCGTCGCGCCGGCGATAGTCGAAGACGGTCTTTTTCAAAACCGCCCACTCGTCGGAAAGGACTTCCTCAGAGCGGATGCGAATGCGATCTTCCATGGTGGACTCCCTGCTGCCGCGGCAAGGCGTAGCCGCGAACGGCGGTTCGTGCAATCGGGCCACCAATTGGTCCAGAGCGCCGGTTCACCGTCTCGTGTCTGGCGCTGGCACAATCGGCTGCATAAATAGCGGCAACCCTTTCCGGAGTTTTTTATGACCTCATCGCTTTTCCAGCCGATCACCCTCGACGGCCTGACCTTCCCCAACCGCATCGCGGTCGCGCCGATGTGCCAGTATTCGGCCGAGGACGGCTCGGCCAGCGATTGGCACCTCTATCACTGGATGAACCTGGCGATGTCGGGCGCCGGCATGGTCACGGTCGAGATGACCGATGTCGAACGGCGCGGCCGCATCTCGCATGGCTGTCTCGGCCTCTATTCCGAGGACAACGAGGCGGCCGCGCGACGCACGCTGGATGCAGCCAAGCGGGTCGCCGCGCCGGGCACGAAATTCGGCACGCAGCTTGCCCATGCCGGCCGCAAGGCCTCGAACCGCAAACCCTGGGAGGGCGGCGGCCCGCTGTATGCCGATCAAGATCCGTGGCCGATCGTGTCGGCCTCGGCCATCGCCTACGACACCGGCTGGCAGGTGCCGCGGGCGCTGGAGGACGACGAGATCCTGCAAATCATCGAACGCTTCGCAGAAGCGGCACGGCGGGCCGAGCGCGCCGGCTTCGACTTCATCGAGCTGCATGCCGCGCATGGCTATCTGATCTTCCAGTTCCTGTCGCCGCTCTCCAACCGGCGCACCGACCGCTGGGGCGGCTCGCTGGAAAACCGCATGCGTTTCGCCGTCGAGATCGCCAAGGCGGTGAAGAAGGCGGTGCCCAGGCTGATGCTGGGCGCGCGGCTGTCGATTAAGGAATGGGTCGATGGCGGCTTCGAGGTCGAGGATGCGATCGAAGTGGCAAAAGCGCTGAAGGAAGCCGGCGTCGCCTATCTCTGCTGCTCGAGCGGCGGCAATTCACCGTTGCAGAAGCTGCCCTCCGGGCCCGGCTACCAGGTTCATCTGGCCGAAGCGGTGCGCAAGGCCGTCGGCATCCCGACGCGGGCCGTCGGCCTGATCGACGATCCGAAACAGGCCGAGGCGATCGTCGCCGACGGGCGCGCCGACATGGTGGCGCTGGCGCGCGCCTTCCTCGCCGATCCGCGCTGGGGCTGGCGCGCCGCGGCCACCTTTGGCGAAGAAATCCACCCGGCGCCGCAGCTTGCCCGCTCGGTGACAACGATGCAGCATTGGATGAAGGCGGCGAACTGAAGGGGCCGGTTCTCACCTCGCTGGGCGGGGCATCACTGCTTCGCTTTGATCCTCTGCCGGTGTAGGGTGGCCGGGACCGCGGCTGGGCGCGGCGGGTTGGGGGAGCAGAGACATGTCGTTCAGGGGGAATTCCATTGCGCTGCTGCCGCGGTGTTGGCCGGGCTGTCGTTCGCCGCATCGACGCCGGCTGGGGCGCAATATTGCGAAGGCACGGTGCACGGCCTTTCCAGGCACTACAATCTGGCGACGGGAAGCGGCTTTCTCGCCGTTCGAGCCCGACCGAACTCGTCGTCGCGCATGATCGGGCAATTATTCAACGGCGACCAAACCGAGATCTTCGACCGCCGCGGAAGCTGGTACAAGGTCGATTTCGGCGGCCGCACCGGCTGGGCGAATGCACGCTGGCTGCGCAACGACTGCGGCTATTGAGCTATTTTCGCCTGAGCTAAAATAGCAGTTGCAACCAAATCGGCCGCTCCGCGTTGGCGGCGATGATGGACAGCAAGCCATTTGAAAAGCCGGTCGTGGTCGAACTCGGCCATGTCGGCAAATATCGGCAGATCCGCAGCGCCCAGGAGGCGGCGGAGTGCCTGATGACGGTCTGGCCACTCAATCGCGGGCCGCGTCATCGTGATGCCCTCGACACTTGCCTAAAAGTGCTGGAAGGTTATCGTTCGACGGCGGATGCGCGCCGCGCACTGATCGAAGCCGCCAGGGAATCGGACGTGCTGGTCGCAGACGACAGGCTGCCAGACGACAGACTGGCCGACGACAGGCTGCATTGAGGCAACGGGCTTTCAACCGGAGGGTTTCATGGCGAAACTGACCTATAAGATCGTCGAGCATGACGGAGGCTGGGCCTACAAGGTCGGCTCGACATTCTCCGAAACGTTCCCCACTCATCAGGACGCGTTGCGCGCCGCCGAGATCGCTTCCGCCGAACAGCAGGTCGCCGGCAACACCGACGGCATCCAGTACGAGGACGCCGACGGCAAATGGCACGACGAGCTCGCAGACGGCCGCGACCGGCCGCAGACCGAGGTTTCGGATTAGAGTGCGCCGATATCCAGGGTGATGCCGGCGTGCTTTACAGGTCGGTTTGGTAGCGCTACCGTCTCACATCGCGCGTGACCGGGGAGGAGCCTGGGCGCTGTCGCGGGCCAGGCAGGAAAGCGGTTTCCTTCGAAGTCGTTGCAGGAATCAATCGGGAGGAGATCGATGGCGTCTGTCGCAATCGGCGATGTCTACAAATCATTTGGGACCGTCGAGGTCCTGCACGGGGTCAGCGTCGATATAAACGACGGCGAGTTCGTCACGCTGGTCGGTCCTTCGGGTTGCGGAAAGTCGACCCTTCTCAGGATGATCGCCGGCCTGGAAAAGATCTCGCGCGGCCAGATCGCGATCGGCAAACGTGTCGTCAATAACGTTGCGCCAAAGGAGCGCGACGTCGCCATGGTCTTCCAGAACTATGCGCTCTACCCGCATATGACGGTTGCCGAGAACATGGCGTTCTCGCTGATGCTCAAGGGCGTTCCCAAGACGGAGAGCGATGCCGGCGTGCGGCGCGCGGCCGAAATCCTGGGACTGGTGCCGCTGCTCGACCGCTATCCGCGCCAGCTTTCCGGCGGCCAGCGCCAGCGCGTTGCCATGGGCCGGGCGATCGTGCGCGATCCGCAGGTTTTCCTGTTCGACGAGCCGCTATCCAATCTCGATGCCAAGCTCCGGGTGCAGATGCGCGCCGAGATCAAGGAACTGCACCAGCGCCTGAAGACGACGACGGTCTACGTCACCCACGACCAGATCGAGGCGATGACCATGGCCGACAAGATCGTCGTCATGCATGACGGCATCGTCGAGCAGATCGGGCCGCCGCTCGAACTCTACGACCGGCCGAACAATCTTTTTGTCGCCAGCTTCATCGGCTCGCCCGCCATGAACATGCTCAGGGGCGAGATCGTAAGCGACGGCTCGCCGTCATTTCGCGGCGCCGGAGGGATTTCGGTCCCGTTGGCCTCGGCACTTTCCATCGGCAATGGTGAGCCGGTCGTGCTGGGGATACGGCCCGAGCATTTACGGCTGTCCGACCATCAGGGCATCCCGGTCACCGTCGTGGTGGTCGAGCCGACAGGGTCCGAAGTGCAGCTCATCGGCCGCACCGCCGGCGGCGAGGAGATCGTCGCAAACTTCCGGGAACGCCATTCCTTTACGCCGGGCGAAACCATCCGGCTTACGGCCGAGCCTGGCCTCATCCATCTCTTTCACGGCAAAACCGGACAGCGGTTCGAAACACCCATCGGGCAGTAGGACGGCAAGGACAATAAGCAGGAGGAAGCGAGCATGAAATTCACCAGACGCGACGTTATCCGCACCACCGCCGGTGCGGCGGCGGGAGCCTTGGGAAGCCGGTTCATCGGCTCTCCCGCCTTTGCCCAGGAGGGGTTGAAATACAAGCCCGAGGACGGCGCCAAGCTCAGGCTGCTGCGCTGGTCGCCCTTCGTGCAGGGCGACGAGGATCAATGGCTGGCCAACACCAAGCGCTTTACCGAAGCGACCGGTGTCGAGGTCCGCGTCGACAAGGAAAGCTGGGAGGACATCCGCCCCAAGGCGGCGGTCGCCGCCAATGTCGGCTCCGGTCCGGACCTGATGTTCGTCTGGTTCGACGACCCGCACCAATATCCCGACAAGCTGCACGACGTGACGGAACTGGGCGAACATCTCGGCTCGAAATATGGCGGCTGGCACGACGGACCGCACCAATATGCGACACGGCAAGGCAAATTCCTCGGCCTGCCGCTGGCGACCATCGGCAATGCCATCGTCTATCGCGAAAGCTGGGTGAAGGAGGCCGGCTTCTCCGAATTTCCGAAGGACACGGCGGGCCTGCTCGAGCTTTGCAAGGCATTGCAGGCAAAGGGGCACCCTGCCGGCTTCACGCATGGCCACGGCGTCGGCGACGGCAACAACTACGCCCACTGGCTGCTGTGGAGCCATGGCGGTCAGATGGTCGACGAGAGCGGCAAGGTGACGATCAACAGCCCCGAGACGCTGAAGGCAGTCGAATACGCGCAGGAGCTCTATAAGACCTTCATTCCCGGTACCGAAAGCTGGCTCGACGTCAACAACAACCGCGCCTTCCTGGCCGGGCAATTGAGCGTCATCGCCAACGGCATTTCGGCCTACAACACCGCCAAGATCAACAAGGACAAGGATCCGAAGCTCACTGAGATAGCCAAGGACATCCGCACCACCAACCTGCCGATTGGACCGGTCGGAAAATCCGTCGAGCTGTTCCAGGTGACCACGGCCGTGATCTTCGACTACACGCCCTACCCCAACGCCGCCAAGGCCTACCTGCAGTTCATGTTCGATGATCCGCAAATGTCGCAGTGGATCACGTCGTCGGCGGGTTATTGCTGCCAGACGCTCAAAGCCTTCGACAACAACCCGGTGTGGACGGCCGATCCGAACAATGCCGCCTACGCCAAGGCCTCGGCGACGCTGCGGCCCAACGGCTACGCCGGCCCGCTTGGCTATGCCTCGGCAGCGACCATGGCCGACTATGTGCTGGTCGACATGTTCGCCAAGGCGGTGACAGGCCAGGCGACGCCGCAAGAAGCGATGGAAGAAGCCGAGAAGCGCGCAAACCGCTACTATCGCGTTTGAGCCGGATTCAGCCGGGCAGCCATGCTGCCCGGCTGGCTTTGGACTGCGTCGCGGCCGCCCGCCGATCAATGAGACCTTAGAGGAGCCGACCCATGGCCGTGACCTCCGCTGCCGTTCAGCCACGCCGGTCGACGCTGTCGCGCATTCTGACGTTCGTGTCCGAAAGTCATAACGCGCTTGGCTTCGGCTTCATGCTGCCGGCAGCGGCGCTGCTACTGGTCTTCCTGACCTATCCGCTCGGGCTCGGCGTCTGGCTCGGCTTCACCGATGCCCGCATCGGCCGCCCCGGCATCTTCATCGGTATCGAGAACTACGAATATCTGTGGGATGACGCCGTCTTCTGGCTCTCCGTCTTCAACACCTTGCTCTACACGATCAGCGCCTCGGTCCTGAAGTTTGCGCTCGGCCTGTGGCTGGCGCTTATCCTCAACCAGAACCTGCCGTTCAAGTCGTTCTTCCGCGCGATCGTCCTGCTGCCCTGGGTGGTGCCGACGGTGCTGTCGGCGATCGCCTTCTGGTGGATCTACGATTCGCAATTCTCGATCCTGTCCTGGGCGCTTATGGAAATGGGCCTGATCGACCATCGCATCAACTTCCTCGGCGATCCCGAGAATGCGCGGGCTTCGGTCATCGCCGCCAATGTCTGGCGCGGCATTCCTTTCGTGGCGATCACGCTGCTTGCCGGCCTGCAGACGATTCCGCAGTCGCTCTACGAGGCCGCCACGCTCGACGGCGCCAGCCGCTGGCAATTGTTCCGCTATGTGACGCTGCCGCTGCTGACGCCGATCATCGCCATCACCATGACGTTTTCGGTGCTGTTCACCTTCACCGACTTCCAGCTGATCTATGTGCTGACGCGCGGCGGGCCGGTGAACGCCACGCATTTGATGGCGACGCTGTCGTTCCAGCGCGGCATTTCCGGAGGCCAGCTTGGCGAAGGCGCCGCGATCGCAGTTGCCATGATCCCGTTCCTGCTGGCGGCGATCCTGTTCAGCTATTTTGGCCTGCAGCGTCGCAAATGGCAGCAGGGCGGCGGAGATTGACATGACCGCGATCGAAACGAGCAAACGCCCGGAACTCGACGAAGGCGGCATGGGCTACCTGCAGAGTTTGCCGCGCCGCGTGGTGACGGTCTACCTGCCGTTGCTGATCTTCGTCATCGTGCTGTTGTTTCCGTTCTACTGGATGACGATCACGGCGGTTAAGCCCAACCTCGAGATGACCGACTACGCCAATTTCAATCCGTTCTGGGTGGTGCATCCGACGCTCGAGCATATCCGCTATCTGCTCTTCGAGACGTCTTATCCGGGCTGGCTGCTCAACACGATCATCATCTCGACCGCCGCCACGTTCCTGTCGCTGCTGGCTGCGGTGTTCGCTGCCTATGCGATCGAACGCTTGAGGTTCTCCGGGGCGCGGCAGGTCGGCCTCGCGGTGTTCCTCGCCTATCTCGTGCCGCCCTCGATCCTGTTCATTCCGCTGTCTGTGATGGTGTTCAACCTTGGACTTTACGACACGCCGTTCGCGCTCATCCTCACCTATCCGACCTTCCTGATCCCGTTCTGCACATGGCTGCTGATGGGTTATTTCCGCTCGATCCCGTTCGAGCTGGAAGAATGCGCGCTGATCGACGGGGCGAGCCGTTGGCAGATCCTCACCAAGATCGTGCTGCCGCTATCGGTGCCGGGCCTGATTTCCGCCGGCATCTTCGCATTCACGCTGTCATGGAACGAGTTCATCTACGCCTTGACCTTCATCCAGTCGTCCGAAAACAAGACTGTGCCGGTCGGCGTGCTCACCGAGCTGGTGCGCTCGGACGTCTATGAATGGGGGGCGCTGATGGCGGGAGCGCTGATCGGCTCGCTGCCGGTCGTGGTGCTCTATTCGTTCTTTGTCGAGCACTATGTTTCCTCGATGACCGGAGCCGTGAAGGAATAGCCAGCATCGTGATTGCGTTCGGAGGTATTCCCGGCGGCCGGGAATGCCTGGGGTAGGCACCCTGCCGGCCGAGGCTACGGCCGGTTACTTGCCGCAGTATTGATCGTTGACATTCGTGTTGGCGTTGGCGTCGGAGACAGGCTTGCACACCTTTGCGTGAGGAACGCGTGAGGTTCCGGGAGGGTGTCAGCTGCCGGTGTCGGACTTCGGCGAAAATGCGCGCTCGGCAATGCGTTCGATGAAAGCGACGACCCGTTCCGGCTCGACGAATTGCGGCATATGGCCGAGCCCCTCGACCGGCTCGAAATGCAGCCCCCTGATCTTTTCCATCACCGGCCAGCCTTGAATATCGATGCCCAGCACGAGATCGGAAGCACCAAACAGAATGCCGGCCGGCATGGTGATCTCGCGATAACGTTGCTCGATGCGGCCAAGGTCGTGCTCGATGGCCACGACATCGGTCGACGTTGCATAGAAATGGCTTGGCCTCAGCCCGCACCAGCCGCCGCCCTCGACCATATAGTCGGCCGGCGCCGTCTGCGGCGAGAAAATGAAGGCAAGCGTCGCTTCGGCATATTTGAGAGCCGCCGGGATCGCCACCGTATGAGCCATGATCCGGCGCCGCAGCGGCGACTTGATGTACAGCGGGCCGAACTTCTCGCGCGCGTCCGGCTCCAGATGGGTCAGCGGTGCCAGCAAGGCGATGCCGGAAATCGCCTCTGGATGCTCGATAGCCAGCGTCAGCGCGATGGCGCCACCCAGCGAATGACCGACGACCAGAGGCTTTTCCAGCCCAAGCGCGTCGATAAAATGCCGCACGATCTCGGCCTGCTCGGGCAGCCGTCCGCTGGCGCCCCTGGCCCGCACCGAATAGCCGGAGCCCGGACGGTCGAGCGCGATCAGCCGATAGTTCGGGCCGAACCGTCCGAACAGCGTGTGGCCGAATTGATGAAGCTGCGCGCCGAGGCCGTGCAGGAAGACGATCGGCCGCCCCTCGCCCGTCTCGACATAATGGATGCGGTTGCCGTCGATCTCGATGAATTTGCCACTGGCCGGCACCAGCCTTTCGGCCTTCGCCGCGATCCGCAGCGTCGCCAGCATCGGATAGGCTGCTACGACGAGCGCCAGCAGAAACAGCGCGCCGGGTAGCCATAGCAGAATCGATGCCGGCATGTCTTGCTCAGGGCTCCAAACCGGCACGCAGCATCACCCGCCGACGGGTGCACTGCAAGGGAGGTGGCACAGGTAGATCCGTCGTTTGGCGGCATTGCCGCCGGCCGTTTGCCGCGCTATCTCAGGCGACCCGTTTGCCGGAGCCAGTCATGACCGAAATCGTCACCGCCGCCATGCTCGTCATCGGCGACGAGATTCTGTCCGGCCGCACCAAGGACAAGAACATCGGCCACCTCGCCGACATCATGACGGCGATCGGCATCGACCTGAAGGAAGTGCGCATCGTTGCGGACGAGGAAGACGAGATCGTCGCTGCGGTGAATGCGCTGCGCACCCGCTATACTTATGTCTTCACCACCGGCGGCATCGGCCCGACGCATGACGACATCACCGCCGATTCCGTTGCCAAGGCCTTTGGCGTGCCATGCGAATACGACGCCAAGGCCTACGCCCTGCTGGAGGCAAGCTACGCCGCCCGCGGCATCGAATACACCGAAGCGCGCAAGCGCATGGCGCGGATGCCGCGCGGGGCACACCACATCGATAATCCAGTGTCGGTTGCGCCGGGCTTTCGCATTGGCAACGTCCATGTCATGGCCGGCGTGCCGGCGATTTTCCAGGCGATGCTCGACAATGTCGTGCCGACATTGCGGGCCGGCACCAAAATGCTGTCGGCAACCGTGGAATGCCCGTTCGGCGAAGGCCTGATCGGCGGGCCGCTGGGCGACATCCAGAAGGCGCATCCGGACACGATCATCGGCTCCTACCCGAAATATGGCGACGGCAAGTTCTGGACGGAACTGGTGGTGCGCGCCCGCAGCCAGCAGGCACTGGACTCCGCACGCGCCGACGTAGAGGCTATGGTGGCGGGCTTGATCAAGGCAAGCCGAGTGGGCTGATCGGCCGGCCTGACGGAACCAGCATCGCGCAGTGACGTTTGTCACCGATGGGATCGCCGTAAGAAATGAGGGACTGCCATGCGCTTCAAGACCATCGTCGCCATATTGCAGAACGAACAGGACGCCGAGCGCGTCCTCGACTGCGCGATCCCGCTGGCCGGCCGATTCCAGAGCCATCTGATCGGCATCCATGCCGAGGCGCTGCCCGTGCCCTACACCTCGGCTACCGGCTTTCCGGACACCGAGTTCCTGCAGGTTTCCGCCGATATGAACCGGGAGCGCGCCGAGAAGTTGCAGGCCGCCTTTCACAGGCGCATCGAGGATTCCGGCCTGTCGTTCGAGTGGCGCAGTCTCGAGAGTTTTTCCGGCGACAGTGCGCTGACCGGCATCTCGACCGTTCGCACCGCGGACCTGATCATCGCCGCCCAGCGCGAATCGGGCAGCGACCCGAGCGCCGACGTCGACACGCTGGTCTACGACGCCGGCCGGCCGGTGCTGGTGGTGCCGCATTCGGGTCCGCTGGTGACCAGCTTCAAGCACGTGCTGCTCGCCTGGAACGGCAGCAAGGAAGCCGCGCGCGCGGCCTTCGATGCCCTGCCCTTCATCATCGAGGCCGAGAAGACGGACATCGTCGTCATCGACCCGCCGGATACGCTCGACGAGGCGCCGGAAACAGCCGGCGCGGAGATCGCCGCCTCGCTGTCCAGGCATGGCGCGACCGTCAGCGTCTCGGTGCTGAGGTCCGGCGGCGCTTCCGTTGACGACATCATCCAGACCAGGGTCGCCGAGTCGGGTGCGGACCTGCTCGTGCTCGGCGCCTACAGCCATTCCTGGCTGCGCCAGCTGCTGTTCGGCGGGGTGACGCGAACGGTGCTGCGCACCGCACCGGTGGCGGCTTTCCTGTCGCGCTAGGTCTGCAGGGATCGCTGACAGGACAATCGCCTTGCCGCGCCCTTGCCAAGAGCAAGCCTTTCCAGTTAATTCCGCGCGCATTCCATCATGTTCTAGCGCGCAATGCGCGCTTGCGGAGTGCGCGAGAGATGTCCCTGCCCGAAAAAGCCTTCCCGGTCTCCTGGGACCAGTTCCACCGCGACGCGCGCGCGCTCGCCTGGCGGCTTGCCGGCGCCAACAAGGGGCAATGGAAGGCGATCGTCTGCATCACGCGCGGCGGCCTGGTTCCGGCGGCTATCATTTCGCGCGAACTTGGCATCCGCATCATCGAGACGGTCTGCGTCGCCTCCTACCACGATTATACCAGCCAGGGGCAATTGCAGGTGCTGAAGGAGGTCACGCCGGCGCTGCTCGCCGATGACGGGGCCGGCGTGCTGATCATCGACGACCTGACCGACACCGGCAAGACGGCAGGCATCGTGCGCGCGATGATGCCCAGGGCGCATTTCGCCACCGTCTATGCCAAGCCGAAAGGCAGGCCGATGGTCGACACTTTCGTCACCGAGGTCAGCCAGGACACCTGGATCTATTTTCCCTGGGACATGGGCTTCACCTACCAGAAGCCGATCGCCGATGACCACGCCGGCTGATTCGCGGCAACGCCGCTTGATGCACCGAGTCCGCCCAGGGGACCTCCGCACACCGATAAAGGCGTGGCGCGACGCTGCTGCAGTCGCGCCATTAGGCTGAGATCGGCGCAGATTGACGGAATCTGGCCGATCCGTGAAACATTTTTTACTTTCATTGCTTATAATTAGCCGTAAGATTCGTGAGACGGCAAATGATTCTGGAAGCTGGGGCAAGCTTCTCCGATGTTGACGAGGCCAACGACGCACGACCATAAGGCCGAAAGGGTCCGGCGACTCTTCGGCGCGGTGCCCTCCCGCCTGCAGGTTGCAGCCCTGCCTTGGCGCGATAGCGGGGACGGCGTGGAAATCATGCTGATCACCAGCCGCGATACCGGCCGCTGGGTGCTTCCCAAGGGCTGGCCGGAAGCGAAGGAGCCGCTTTGCGAAGCGGCGGCACGCGAAGCCGGCGAGGAGGCCGGCCTGAGCGGCACAATCTCGCATCACGAGGCCGGCCGCTATTTCTATGCCAAGCTGCTGGATTCCGGCGAGGAAGTGCCGTGCGAGGTGCTGGTCTTCCCGCTGCAGGTCGACAAGGTCGCCGACCGGTGGAAGGAAAAGCGGGCACGCACCCGCAAGTGGGTCAGCGCCGCCGAGGCTGTGCGCATGGTCAACGAACCCGACCTCAGCCAGATCATCGCCCATTTCTGCGCGGATCCGCATCGGTTCTCCTGAGTCTCAGTCGCGCATAGCCTATCGCTCAGGTGCTGTGGAACGTCGTTGCCGAAGCGCCTCCACCCAGAGCCGACCCTTCCTTGCGCTCCGCTTCTATCCCCGTTATCCACATGTGTGACACACAAGATGTGGGGGTCATAAAAGCTACGCAAACGAATCCTTGACGCCGCAAAACGAGTCGCCTTTTATAGGCCATGCGCTCCTGTTGAGAGTGTGACCGGAAAAGTTTCGAGGCCGGTCTTTTTCCCGGAATATGTGCGTTTTGAGCCGCATTCCCGCCTGTTTACGAGGCCGGCGAAGGCGTGGGATTTTGAAGCCTTGGGTGGCGAAAGGGGAGGATTGTCGGACTTGAATAAATTGTCTGTTAATACTATATTTAGTGTTTGCAGGTAGGTTCGACGCTAGATAATGTAAATTTCCCTCGATCGAGGGCGTTACAAAAAGTTTTCAGTTTTGAGGGACCCACAGGGTCCGTGAGCGCGTTGGACAGCGGCCTCGCGAGAGGTTTGACCGGCAGGGCGGCGGAGACTGTGAAGATGAGAGCCGGCGGTTTTCGAACGCCGGCAGGCGGCGGACATGCGCGTTTCGTCAAGAGGGCAGAAATCCTCTGGGAAAAGCGCTATATGTAGACAAAAGGGACCGGACCAATGCGCATCGAGCGTCGTTTCACCAAGCCAGGGCAATCAGCTTACGCGGAGATCGAATTCCGCAAGGCGCTTTCCGAGATCAAGAATCCGGATGGCTCGGTGGTGTTCCGCTTGGACAACATCGACGTGCCGGCGCAGTTCTCCCAGGTTGCCGCCGATATCCTGGCGCAGAAATATTTCCGCAAGGCTGGCGTCCCGGCACGGCTGAAGAAGGTCGAAGAGACGCAAGTCCCCTCCTTCCTGTGGCGCTCGGTCGCCGACGAGGCTGAATTGGCCAAGCTGCCGGAAGCCGAGCGCTACGGTTCCGAGACCGACGCCCGCCAGGTCTTCGACCGGCTTGCCGGTACCTGGACCTATTGGGGCTGGAAGGGCGGCTACTTCAAGTCGGAGGAAGACGCGCGCGCCTTCCGCGACGAGCTCGCCTATATGCTGGCCACCCAGCGCGTCGCGCCGAATTCGCCGCAATGGTTCAACACCGGCCTGCACTGGGCCTATGGCATCGACGGTCCGAGCCAGGGCCACTTCTATGTCGACCCGTTCACCGGCAAGCTGACCAAGTCGAAGTCTTCCTACGAGCACCCGCAGCCGCATGCCTGTTTTATCCAGGGCGTGCAGGACGACCTCGTCAACGAGGGCGGCATCATGGACCTGTGGGTGCGTGAGGCGCGCCTGTTCAAATACGGCTCCGGCACCGGCTCCAACTTCTCGTTCCTGCGCGGCGAAGGCGAAAAGCTGTCGGGCGGCGGTCGTTCGTCGGGGCTGATGAGCTTCCTCAAGATCGGCGACCGCGCGGCGGGCGCCATCAAGTCGGGCGGCACGACGCGTCGCGCCGCGAAAATGGTCATCGTCGACGCCGATCATCCCGATATCGAGGAATTCATCGACTGGAAGGTCAATGAGGAGCAGAAGGTCGCCTCGCTGGTCACCGGCTCGAAGATCGTCAAGAAGCATCTCGAAGCGATCATGAAGGCCTGCATCAACTGCGAAGGCAATGGCGACGACTGCTTCGACCCGGCGGTCAACACCGCGCTGAAGCGCGAGATCAAGGCGGCCAAGAAGGACGCGGTGCCGGAGAACTACATCTACCGCGTCATCCAGTTTGCAAAGCAGGGCTACACCTCGATGTCGTTCAAGACCTACGACACCGACTGGGATTCGGACGCCTATCTCACGGTTTCCGGCCAGAATTCCAACAATTCGGTGTCGCTGAAGGACGATTTCCTGCGCGCCGTCGAGCAGGACGGCGACTGGCATCTCACCGCCCGCAAGGACGGCAAGGTACTGAAGACGCTGAAGGCGCGCGATCTCTGGGAAAAGATCGGCTATGCCGCCTGGGCATCGGCCGATCCGGGCCTGCATTTCAACACGACGATGAACGACTGGCACACCTGCGCCTCGGCCGGTGCGATCCGGGCGTCCAACCCGTGCTCGGAATACATGTTCCTCGACGACACCGCCTGCAATCTGGCCTCTATCAACCTTCTGCCCTACCGCAATGCCGACGGCACGATCGACATATCAGCCTACGAGCACACGGTGCGGCTGTGGACCATGGTGCTGGAAATCTCCGTCATGATGGCGCAGTTCCCGTCGAAGGAGATCGCCAAGCTTTCCTACGAGTACCGCACGCTCGGCCTCGGCTATGCCAATATCGGCGGCCTGCTGATGACCTCGGGCATTCCCTATGATTCCGACGAGGGCCGCGCCATCTGCGCCGCCCTCACCGCGATCATGACCGGCACGGCCTATGCCACTTCGGCCGAAATGGCCGCCGAGCTCGGCGCCTTCCCCGACTACGACCGCAACGCGCAGAACATGCTGCGCGTCATGCGCAACCACCGCCGCGCGGCCTATGGCGAAAGGGACGGCTACGAGAAGCTAGCCGTCAACCCGGTGCCGCTGGTCGCCTCCGATCTCAGGCAGCAGGAGCTTGCCGACCATGCCAAGGCCGCCTGGGACCGCGCCATCGAGCTCGGCGAGGAGCATGGCTACCGCAACGCGCAGGCAACGGTGATCGCGCCGACCGGCACGATCGGCCTGGTGATGGATTGCGACACCACCGGCATCGAGCCCGACTTCGCGCTGGTAAAATTCAAGAAGCTGGCCGGCGGCGGCTATTTCAAGATCATCAACCGCGCCGTTCCGGAAGCGCTGCGCACGCTCGGCTATTCCGAGAGCCAGATCGCCGAGATCGAGGCCTATGCCGTCGGCCACGGCAATCTCAACCAGGCGCCGGGCATCAATCCCGGCTCGCTCAAGGCAAAAGGCTTTACCGACGAAAAGATCGCAGCGCTCAATGCGGCGCTGAAGTCGGCCTTCGACATCAAGTTCGTCTTCAACCAGTGGACGCTGGGCGCCGACTGGGTGAAGGAGACGTTCGGCTTCACCGACGAGCAGCTCAATGATTTCTCGTTCGAGATGCTGCCGGCGCTGGGCTTTTCGAAGAAGGACATCGAGGCCGCCAACATCCATGTCTGCGGGGCGATGACGCTGGAAGGCGCGCCGTTCCTGAAGGCCGAACACCTGCCGGTGTTCGACTGCGCCAGCCCGTGCGGCAAGATCGGCAAGCGTTCGCTGTCGATCAACAGCCACATCATGATGATGGCGGCGGCGCAGCCCTTCATCTCCGGCGCCATCTCCAAGACCATCAACATGCCGAACGACGCGACGGTGGAAGACGCCAAGGGCGCCTACATGCTGTCGTGGAAGCTGGCGCTGAAGGCCAACGCGCTCTATCGCGACGGCTCGAAGCTGTCGCAGCCGCTCAACGCCTCGTTGCTTGCCGACGTCGAAGACGACGAGGACGAAGCCATCGAGCAGCTGATCGCGGCGCCGGCCGCACAGCGCGCCGTGCAGGTGACCGAGAAGATCGTCGAGCGCGTCGTCGAGCGTCTCTACCGCGACCGCGAGAAACTGCCGAACCGCCGCAAGGGCTATACCCAGAAGGCGGTCGTCGGCGGCCACAAGGTCTATCTGCGCACTGGCGAGTTTGATGACGGCCGTATCGGCGAGATCTTCATCGACATGCACAAGGAAGGTGCGGCCTTCCGGGCGATGATGAACAACTTCGCTATCGCCATCTCGCTCGGCCTGCAATATGGCGTGCCGCTCGACGAATATGTCGAGGCCTTCACCTTCACCAAGTTCGAGCCGGCCGGCATGGTGCAGGGCAACGACGCCATCAAGAACGCCACGTCGATCCTCGACTACGTGTTCCGCGAACTGGCTGTCTCCTATCTCGGCCGCCACGATCTCGCCCATGTCGACCAGTCGGATTTCGACAAGACGGCACTCGGACGCGGCATCAATGAAGGCAAGGCGACGCCCTTCTCCAAGGGCCTGACCCGCGGCGCCTCGCCGGTCAAGCTGGTGTCGGGCATGGGCGCCGAGCCGAAAGGCTTTGCGGGTTCCGGTTCCGGAACTCCAGCCCGTACCGCCCCGACCGCTTTCTCCGGCTCCAACGTGCTGACGCTAAAACCGGCAAGCGACGAAGCCGTCGCCTACAAGCGCGACTACGAGGAGCGCGCCAGGGAACTGGTCGAGGACATCGTCTACGCGGAAGCGTCCGACCCGACGGAGCTGTTCACCGACGAGGCGGCGAAGGAAGCAGCCGAAGCAAAAGCGCTTGCCGCCAACCGGCGCCAGCAGTCGCTGATGCAAGGCTACACCGGCAACGAATGCTCGGAATGCCACAACTTCACGATGGTGCGGAACGGGACTTGCGAGAAGTGCGATACTTGCGGGGCCACGAGCGGGTGTAGCTGAGGAGCTGAGGTCGCGCCCTCCCTTCTCCCCTTGTGGGAGAAGGTGGCCGAGCGAAGCTCGGTCGGATGAGGGGTGCTCCAGCTTGGCACCGGCGGCGCTCCGTCCAACACCCCTCAACCGTCTCGGCGCTCCGCGCCGAGCCACCTTCTCCCACAGGGGGAGAAGGGAAGAGCGCGCGATTACCGCCAAGGCTGCAAACTGTCATCGCGGACGTAAGCGATGATGGTGTCGCAGACTGCGTTCAGATCCCGCAGCACGTCGTCATTCCAGAAACGCAGTACACGAAAGCCCCTCGCCTTAAGTTCGGCGTCCCGCTCCCGGTCATAGTTCGAATCCGCATGCTGGCTGCCGTCGATCTCGATGATCAGTCTGGCCTCGGCGCAAATGAAATCGGCGATGAACTTGCCGACCGGAACTTGGCGCCGAAATTTGATGCGATCGAGCCTACGTCCGCGCAGTTCGTGCCACAGGCGGTCTTCCGCTTCCGTCGGCTCGCGTCGCATTGAGCGGGCGAAGCGACGTTTGGTGGGCGCAACGGGCTGATGCGGCATGGGGCGACGTTATCCAATCCTGGGGACGACCTCCAAGGAATCCTCAGATAAGGGCCGACGTTCGAGACCAACCAAAGGGGATGGCGCGGCGCCTCCCCTTCTCCCCTTGTGGGAGAAGGTGGCCTCGCGAAGCGAGGTCGGATGAGGGGTGCTCCAGCTTGGCACCGACGCACTCCGTCCAACACCCCTCAACCGTCTCGGCGCGCCGCGCCGAGCCACCTTCTCCCACAGGGGGAGAAGGAAGAAGCTGCCGCGCTACTCCGCCTCGGCCACCATCTGCCGGCCGCCCACCCAGTCGCGCCAGGCCCTCTCATCGCCGTGGAAGACGTTGAGGTCTATGCGGCCTCTTACGCCGTGCGACAGGCCGGAGCCGGAATATTGCCAGAACAGCCATTTGCGGTCGGGATAGACCTTTGACGGGTGCGCCGCCACGGCGCGCAGCCAGAACGGATAATCGAGGAAGGCGCCCCTGAGATTGTCACGGTAGAAGTCGGGCGCGGTGTAGATGATCGGCCGCTGGCCGTAGTGGCGCTCGAGCTTGTCCATGAACACCTGCATCTTTTCCAGCACCTTTTGCCGCGATGGGCGGCGCTTGCAGCTGGAGTCGCCGTTCCACTCGACGTCGATCACCGGCGGCAGCGCACCCTCGACCCGCGGCACGTTGCGGATGAACCAATCGGCCTGCTCGCCGGCGGTGCGGCACCAATAGAAGAAGTGATAGGCGCCGCGCTTGAGGCCGGCGGCGTCGGCACTGCGCCAGTTTCTGGTGAACATCGGGTCGAGATGGTCGCCCCCGTCGGTGGCCTTGATATAGGCGAAGTTGGCGCCCTGGGCACGCAGCTTTCCCCAGTTCACATTGCCCTGCCAGCGCGAAACGTCGACGCCGTGGACGGCGAGACGCCTCGGCGAGGATGCCTTGCCGAAATTGATCGGCTTGGCATCGCGAAAACCATAGCGCGTGACCGGCTCGGCAAGCATTGCTGGCGCTGCGCGTGTCAGCCGCCTCGGCGGCGATACCAGCGCGATCACCTCGGCCGGCGGCTCGACGCTTTGGTCGGGCTCCGCCATGGCGACCGGCTGTTCGTCCTGCTCCTGTTCCGCGAAGGCGGGCGCAGCATCAGTTTTCGCAGCAGATGCCACCGGCGCGGGCGGCCGCACAACCGAGCTGGTCGTCTCGCTGGACGGCACTTGCAGCGCATCGACGCCGGATGTCGATGTGCAGCCGGCAAGGCACAGCGCTGCGATCGAAAAGATGACGACGCCTGATAACCGCATCTGGACCTGTACGCAAAACACAACAGACCGAAGGCAGGACAACGCCGCCGGACAAACCAAGCTGGATTCCTAACAAGAAACTACCAACAAAGTTTGAATCGAATTGTTAGGGCTTTGCAGCGAGACGTTGGCCGGGCGGAGGTGTGCTATCCCTCCAATGTTCGCCCACGTCGCTGCCTCGGCTTGACAACGCACGGCATGAGATTAGTCTCCACTAATCTTACAGTGTAAGTTCATACTTGGGAGGAAGTCATGCAGCCCGCCGCCCTGTCGGAATTGCAGCCCGCAATCCCGCCGGAGCCACGCTCGCCCGCCATCGGCGTCGACGAGATACCTCGCAACCTCAGTCGCGCCATCGAACGCGCCGAGGTCAATGCGTGGCTCGACCTCTATCGCGCCGCGCCGTCAGACTTTGCCGCAAGGCAAGGCCTTGCCATCGCCGAAGATGGCGATCTCGTCTGGACCACCTGCACGACGATCCCGTTCATCCATTTCAACTGTGTCAAAAATTTCGGCGTCGAGAGCGCGGCCACCGAGAGCCGGCTCGACGCGCTTCTGGCGCATTATCGCGACGCCGGCATTCTGCGGCCCTGGTTCTACACCAACCCACACACCGAGCCCGCGACGCTCAGCTGCTGGCTCGAGGCGCGCGGCCTGCAACGTCAGGGCGGCTGGGAACGCATCTTTCGCGACGCCACGCCATTGCCCGCTGAGCCGCTTTTCCCGACGGAGGATGTCTCGGTCGAGCGGGTGACGCCGGCAACGGCAAGGGAATGGGCTGGGTTCATCGACAGCCAATATCGGTTGCCGACCTCACCGTGGTTGCTGGCGCTGGCCAGCCGACGCGGCTGGCATCATTACATGCTGCGGCGGGAAGACGCGGTGGTGGCGGTGCGCTCGATGTTCATCGGCGCCGACGGCATGGCCTGGAGCGGCATCGACGCGCCGGTGCCCGGCATCATGGCGCCGAGCTTCGACCTCGATGCAATGCTCGGCGAAGCGATGGTGCGCGACGGACTTGCGGCCGGTGCAAAACTGTTCGTGGCCGATATCGAGGCGCCGCGAGCCGAACGTGACGGGCCAGCCTACCGCAACTATGCACGCCTCGGCTTCAAGCTTGCCTATTTCCGCAGCCATTACAGCTATTTGCCGGCAAATTCCGGCTGACCGCTTCAAGACCCTAGCTGCACAACCACAGCTTGTGACAGGTCGTGGCCATCAGGTGGGCCGGCGGTACAAAGCGATCGTTGACCGGCGCATCATCGTCTACCCGGCGGACCTTTTCTTCGAGCAACGTGCGAAGTTGTGCCGGTTGCACGCGGTCGCGCTCCATTACCAGCTTGATCATCGGATCGCTCAAGAGTTCATCCAGGGTGTTGATGCTGTCGTTCATCCGTCGCCTCCTCGACTGCCTGCCCGCACGCCGATAGATAGGCAGCAATGATGGCCCGCCAATGACGCTTTGCCGGCTATCTCGTGTCGCTTCGGATTAAATTTTGTCCAGATTCCACCTCAAGCCGGAGGTGGCGCGCCTTCAAACTGCGGCAGGCCGTCGTCGATCTGCACCCAGGGCTGCTTCGAGGCGGTCCAGATATGCATCTCAGGCCTGAACAACGAGGGATCATCGAGCGAGCCGGTGGTGATGCCGATAATGCCGGCGGAATCGCGCCGGGAAAACATCGTCGTGCCGCAGCGCGGGCAAAAGCCGCGCTTGAGATCGGGCGAGGAATTCACCGTCGCCAGCGGTCCGTCGACCGTCACATCATCGATGCGGAACAGCACGCGCGCGTTGAAGGCGGCACCCAACGCCTTCTGGCACAACCGGCAATGGCAGACGCGCTCATTGATCGGTGCCGCCTCGGCGCGGTAGCGCACCGCGCCGCACAAACACCCGCCCTGATATCTTGCCATCACCCGCGTCCCTGCCCTGTGAGGATAGGCGGCATACCTATCGATAGGCGTGGCAGCGTCAATTGAAAAGCTTTGATGGCGCCATCTATAGCTGTGATGCGGCCAATACACGATTGGCCGATGCGCCGGGCCAAGGCCCCATGGGCGAAATGCCGGCCATCTCGCGGAAGACGGCCGGCAGACAATTGACTGGGCGTCAGTTCGTTTCGTTGACGACCTCGTCCCAGGTCTTGACCTTGGTCTGGCCATTGAGGAACGGCAGCGCGGCAGCTGTCAGTTCCGGCGCGAAGAACACATCGTAGTGGGTGCGGTTCGGCACGATCGCCATGCGGTTCTGCGACAGGTTCTCGCGCATCCAGCCGGCGTCCTTCAATCCGCCGCCGAGCATCTGGTAGAATTTGATCTCGTGCTCAGGCCGGTACATATCGCTGTCGCCGAACACCAGCATCACCGGCATTTTCAGCTTCGGCACGTCGGCGGAATAATCGTAGTCCTTGCGCATATAGGCGCCAAGTTGATCGAGCAGTTTCGGAAAATCCTCCGGATGCGGCGCAACCGCGACGTAGGATTTGTACATCGGTGTGTCCTTCATCATGTCGGCCATCGCCGCGCCGACCTGTGCCTGCTGGCCATGCATCTCGGCATAGAAGCCGTCCGCGGCGTAGCCGGTCGAGACCAGCACCAGGCGGCGCACCGTTTGGGGATGCTGGACGGCCATGCGGAAGGCGACGCCGCCGCCCAGCGAATAGCCCATCACGTCGACCTTGTCGTAGCCGAGTGCCTTGACGATCGCCGCCATGTCGTCGCCCATCGCCTCCAGGCTGAGCGGCCGGTCGCCGAGTGCGGTGCGGCCATGGCCCTGCAGGTCAACGCCGATGACGGTGCGGTTTTCGGCAAGTTTTGGCAGGATCGGCGCGAACATGTCGGTCGTGCCGAGGCCGCCATGCAGCAGAAGCAGCGGCTCGCCCTTGCCATAGACGGCGTAATAATAGTTCAGGCCGTTAATCGGCAGCAGGCCGGATTTTTCCGGCGTCGGCAGTGTTGCGGTTGCGGTCGTCATGGCGGGCTTGGCCTCCTCTGCGTTGATGGTGCCCGGCGCGGCAAACAGCGCGGCGGCCGAGGCGAAAATGGCGAAAAATACCGATCTGGACATCAGTCTCCCTCTCCCGTTTGCATCAAAGTCGCTTGGCGACCTCCTCAAGCTGTTCGGCGCACTGGCCCCAGCCCTCGTGAAAACCCATTTTCTCGTGCTGTTCGCGGTCGGCGACCGACCAATGCGCGACGCGGGCAATGTAGCGGGTCTTGCCCTCGCCCTCGTCCTCGAAGGTCAGCACGACCGTCATGAACGGCTTTTCGGACGGCTCCCACGCCTTGGTATAGGCATCGGTGAAGACGAGCTTCCTGCCCGGCACGACTTCGAGGAAGACGCCGGGACTCGCAAACTCCTTGCCGTCGGGATCGGCCATGACGACAAGGGTGGAGCCACCGGTCCGCACATCCATTTCGGCGTGCGGCGTCGTCCACGGCTTCGGCGAGAACCATTGCGTCAACAGCTTTGGCTCGGTCCAGCAGCGATAGACGTTCTCGTGCGGCGCATCGATGATGCGGGCGAGAACCAGCTCGCGATCGGAGTTGGGGGCGATGTCGAGCTTGGTGGTCATGATGTTTCCTCACACGTCGGTTTTGGCTTCCGTGTCTAGGACGAACCGACAAGACGCAAGCCGACACGGTCCGCGAAAAAATCCGCGGGACAGGAGATTCGAACGACGGAAATAAGTGGCTTCAGTGGCGCTTGGCTTGGACGAGGTAGGCGTCGATCTCGGTCTCGCCGAGCCACTTGGCCGCTTCCAGCCGATGCAACCCTTCGACCAGGATATGGCGCTTGCCGTCATGGCGCACCTGGATCGGCATCTTCATGCCGTTTTCCAGAATGTCCTCGGCCAGATGGCGGACGGTTTCGGGATGCAGCGTCTTCTTGCGCGCCGTCGGCACGTAGATATCGTTGACCCTGACCTTTTGCACTCTCAGCATATCGGCTCCCGTGGCGGACAACGCCGCCCTTTGTGAGATAGTCTGTTTGTCAGGCAAGGCCAAGTGAGCAACCCGGCAATGGCTGGCCCGATCGTTTCCAATTGACGCTTGGCCGGCGGATGGCCGAAATGGCGGCCTTCGACCTTAGCGGTGTCCATGAACCATCCGCCGACCGAGTTTCCCGATTTCGGACTGACGCCGGAGCAGCGACGCCAGGCGGTGCGCAGCCATTACTGGGAATGGCCCGGTATGGATGGCAGGCGCGGCGAAATCTGGTGCTACAGCGACCGTTTTTCCTATCGCCCCGGCGAGATGGTGGCGCTGCATGTCAGTTCGACGGCCGCCGGTTTCGGCATCGCAATCATCCGCGACGGCGGCGCGGAAACGACAATGTTCGAAAGGACCGGGATTGCGGCGCGCTGGCAAGATACGCCGGATCAATGTTCGGTCGAAGGCTGCGGCTGGCAAGCGTCGTTCGAGTTTCGCATCGGCGACGACTGGCCATCCGGCGCCTATCGCGTCACGCTTGAAGCGGACGGTCGCGACGGCAAGCCGATCCGCTGTCATCACCTTTTCATCGTCTCGCCGCAGCCCGGCAAGAAACCCGGCCGCGTGCTGCAGGTGGCTGCCACCGGCACCTGGCTCGCCTACAATACATGGGGCGGTTCCAACCATTACGAAGGCATCACCGGGCCAGGCCGGGACCAATATGCACGAATGGTGTCGACCCAACGGCCGTGGTGCCGCGGCTTCGTCGTGCTGCCCAGGGACGCGCCGCGCGTGCCGCTCGAAGTCGCCGTGCCGCCGAAAACCGTGCCGCGCTATCCGCATATGGAATGGGCCTTTGCCACCGGCCATTCGAAGAAATACGCCTCGTCCGGCTGGGCAAGCTACGACAGCCATTTCTTCCGCTTCGCCGAGCGTGCCGGCTACGCCGTCGATCTCGCCAGCCAGCACGATCTGCATTTTTCGCCCGACATTCTCGACGGCTATGACTGCGTCGTCTTGGTCGGCCACGACGAATATTGGACCTGGGAAATGCGCGATGCGGTCGACACCTATGTCGAGCGCGGCGGTCATGCGGCGCGCTTTGCCGGCAATTTCATGTGGCAGACCAGGCTGGAGGACGAAGGCCGCCGGCAAGTCTGCTACAAATACCGCGCCCGCGCCGAAGACCCGGCCTATCGCGGCGGCGATGTGAGGCGCGCCACCAATTCCTGGGAAGCGCCGGAAATCGGCCGGCCGGGTGCGGCGACCTTCGGGCTTAACGCGACAAGAGGCGTCTATGCCGGCTGGGGCGGCTGCGCGCCGCGCGGCGTGCGCGGCTTTCCGGTCTACCGGCCGGAGCATTGGGCGTTTGCCGGCACCGGCATCTACTATGGCGATCTGCTCGGCGCCGACAGCCATGTCTATGGCTACGA
Organism: Mesorhizobium sp. M0408; assembly: GCF_040321495.1. Classification (NCBI taxonomy): domain Bacteria; kingdom Pseudomonadati; phylum Pseudomonadota; class Alphaproteobacteria; order Hyphomicrobiales; family Phyllobacteriaceae; genus Mesorhizobium; species Mesorhizobium sp. M0408. Next base: position 97,621 of record NZ_JAMYRO010000019.1, read on the forward strand.
GGTCGACGGGCTCGATTTCGAGATCCGCGGCGGCCTGCCCTACCCCAAGCCCGACAGCGGTGCACCGGACGGGCTGCAAGTGCTGGCCGTCGGCATGGCGAGCCAGGTCGAGGAAAGCGCCGACATTGCGTTCGAGGACCAGTTTCTCGGCGACGAGGACGGACGCTTCACCGCCGAGACGCTGTTCGGCGAGGCAAGCGATGCCAACCTCGACAAGGTCAAACGCGGCAACGGCATGATCGTCAATTTCCCGCGCGGCAAAGGCGAGGTGTTTCACGCCGGAAGCTGCGAATGGATTGCCGGCCTGCTAAGGCAGGATGCGATGGTCGAGCGCGTCACCAGAAATGTGCTCGACCGCTATCTTGGAAAGCCATGACATGTTGAAGTCTCCTGCCCCGGAAACTCGCGAAGCCTCGCATCTGTTTTATCTATCCAGCGTGCGCCGGCCGCTGATCGACCGCGCCGAAGGCATCTACATGTGGACGCAGGATGGCCGCCGCTTCATCGACGGATCGAGCGGCCCGATGGTCGCCAATATCGGCCACTCCAATCGCAACGTGCTCGACGCGATGAAACGGCAGATGGACCGCGCCACCTTCGCCTACCGCCTGCATTTCGAGAACGAACCGGCAGAGGAGCTCGCGCGGCAGCTGGCGGCCAAACTCCCCGAAGGCCTGGACCGCATCTTTTTCGTCTCCGGCGGCTCGGAAGCAACGGAATCCTGCGTCAAGCTGGCGCGGCAGTGGGCGGTCGCCACCGGTCAGCCCAGCCGCTGGAAGGTGATCACGCGCTTTCCGTCCTATCATGGCGGCACGCTCGGCGCGCTCGCCGTCACCGGCGACGATGCGCTGTCCGAAACATTTGTGCCGATGATGCAGATGATGCCGACCGTGCCGGCGCCCATCGCCTGGCGCGACCGCGACAATCTTTCGATGGAACAGCGCGGCATCCGCTACGCCGACATGCTGGAGGAAAAGATCCTCGCCGAGGGACCGCAGAGCGTGCTCGCCTTCATCATGGAGCCAGTCGGCGGCGCTGCCACGGCAGCACTGGTGGCGCCGGACAGCTACTATCCGCGCATCCGCGAGATCTGCGATCGCTACGGCATCCTGCTCATCCATGACGAAGTGATGAGCGGTGCCGGCCGCACCGGAAAATTCCTCGGCGGCGACCACTGGAACTGCAAGCCCGACATCGTCGCGCTGTCGAAGGGGCTGGGCTCTGGCTACGCGCCGCTCGGCGCGCTGGCGGCACCGATGCGGCTGGTGCAGCCATTGCTCGCGTCGGGCGGCTTCCAGCACGGCCATACCTATGCCGGCAATCCGCTCGCCTGCGCCGCCGGGCTCGCCGTGCTCGGCGAGATGGACCGTCTCGGCCTGATCGCCAACGCGGCTGTCATGGGCGAGCTATTGATGGACGAGCTGAAGGGATTGGCGAAGCGGTTTCCGTTCATCGCCGACGTCCGCGGCAAGGGCCTGCTCACCGGTGCCGAAATGGTCGCCGACCCAGAAACGCTGAGGCCGATCGAGCCGGCAAAGAAGGCCACCCAGCATCTGCTCGACCTCGCCTACGAGCGCGGCCTGATCATCTACGGACGCAAGGTCAAGGGCGGTGTCGACGGCGACAATTTCATGGTCGCGCCGCCGATGATCGTCACCGCCGCGCAGATCGGCGAGATCGTATCCATCATCGGCGACTCGCTCGAGGTGCTGGCCGGCGAGCTCGACCTGCCGGTCGAAGGTTGAGGCGACCATGGCACCGCGCAAAGTCATTATCACCTGTGCCGTCACCGGGTCGGTGCACACGCCATCGATGTCGCCGCATCTGCCCGTGACGCCGGACCAGATCGCCGCAGACGCGATCGCCGCCGCCGAGACCGGCGCTTCGATCCTGCATCTTCATGCCCGCGACCCCAAGGATGGGCGGCCGACCGCCGACCCCGAGGTGTTCATGCAGTTCCTGCCGCGCATCAAGCAGGCGACCGATGCGGTGATCAACATCACCACCGGCGGATCGTCGCTGATGACGCTCGACCAGCGGCTGGCCGCGCCGCTCAGGGCCGAGCCGGAAATGTGTTCGCTCAATATGGGTTCGATGAATTTTGCGCTGTTCCCGATGCTCGAGCGGCCGCGAGAATGGCAGCACGAATGGGAGCCGAAGCTGCTCGAGGCTACCCGTGACACGATCTTCAAGAACACCTTTGCCGATATGGAGACGGTGCTGGAAAAGCTTGGGCGCGGCTGTGGCACGCGTTTCGAATTCGAGTGCTACGATGTCGGCCATCTCTATTCGCTTGCGCATTTCCGCGACCGCGGGCTGGTGTCGGGACCATTGTTCATCCAATTCGTGTTCGGCATATTGGGTGGTATCGGCGCCGATCCAGAAAACCTGGTCCACATGAAGCGCATCGCCGACAAACTGTTCGGCGAGAGCTACCGGTTTTCGGTGCTGGCCGCCGGACGCCACCAGATGCCGATGATCTCGATTGCGGCGGCAATGGGCGGCAACGTCCGCGTCGGGCTGGAGGACAGCCTCTACGACGGGCGCCAGCTCGCCAAGTCCAATGCCGACCACGTCCGCCGTATCCGCAGCGTGCTGGAAGGGCTGTCGCTGGACGTCGCGACGCCGGCCGAGGCACGCGCCATGCTGGCGCTCAAGGGCGGCGACCGGGTGGCGTTCTGAGAGGAAGGCAATCTGAAATGTTTGGCTCCCGGCCCACCCCCCTCTGTCCTGCCCTCTTTACCACTACTTGGCATCTCCCCCTCAAGGGGGGAGATTGGCAGCTTCGCCGTCCTGCCCCTTTTTCAGCGTTGGAGATTGGCGAACGCGGAGGTGATCCGATCTCCCCACTTGAGGGGGAGATGCCAAGTAGTCGTAAAGAGGGCAGGCCAGAGGGGGGTGCCTTGGCATCGTACCTCCAGTGACTGTCGCTTTGCCCGAGATCAACATCCGGCCCGGGACCGTCGAGGACGTCGAAACCATCCACGCCGCACTCCTACGGCTCGGCGCGCATGTCGGCGCACATCAGGAGATCACCTCGACAGCTCAGGATCTCCGCACCTATGGCTTTGGCGAAAAGCCTGCCTTCTTGACCTTGATCGCCGAAGTCGGTGGCGAATTTGCCGGGCTTTGCCTGTATTTTCCGATCTTCTCGACATGGATGGGACGGCCCGGCGTCTATGTGCAGGACCTCTATGTCGAGGACCGTTTTCGTGGCCGCAGGATCGGCGAGCGCCTGCTGCGCCGGGTGGCGGCGCAGTGCCGGAAGGCAGGCGGCGTCTATCTCAGGCTGTCCGTCGACACCGACAACAAGACCGCCAAGGCTTTTTACGAACGGTTAGGCATTGGCTGGTCGAGCTACGAGCAGGTGCAGAAGATCGTCGGCGACGCCTTTTTCGCCTTTGCCGATGCACCGGAGGAGCCAACATGAAAGCCTTCTATGCCGAAGAACAGAAGCGCCACGACCCGAAGGCGTTCCTCTCAAGCGGCGCGCCGCAGCCCAATCCGGAAAAGCCGGAACGGGTCGAGCGATTGTTAGCCGGCACCAAGGCTGCCGGCTGCACGATCGAACGGCCGCGGGATCACGGGCTCGGCCCGATTGCGGCGGTGCATACGCCGGAATATCTCGATTTTCTCCAGCATATCTTCGCGCGCTGGCAGCGCATCGAGGGCGCCTCGGCCGAGGTCATCCCCAATATCCATCCGATCGCGCGGAACGGCTCCTATCCGGCCTCGGCGGTCGGCCAGGCCGGCTACCACATGGCCGACACCGCCTGCCCGATCTCCAGCGAGACGTGGCAGAGCGCGCTTTGGAGCGCCTGGAGCGCGGTTGAAACCGCCGAGGCGGTGATGTCGGGAGCGCCGGCCGCCTATGCGCTGTGCCGGCCGCCCGGCCATCACGCCTTTGCCGATGTCGCCGGCGGCTTCTGCTTCATCAACAATTCGGCGGTCGCTGCACAGGTTCTGCGCAAGCAGGCGGCGCGGGTGGCGATCCTCGATGTCGACCTGCACCACGGCAACGGCACGCAAGGCATCTTCTATGCCCGGCCGGACGTGCTCACCGTGTCGCTGCATGCCGACCCGGTGCGCTTCTACCCGTTTTTCTGGGGCTATGGCGACGAGCGCGGCGAAGGCGCCGGCCTCGGCTACAATCTCAACCTGCCGCTGCCGCGCAAATCCGGCGATGCAGCGTTCCTCGAAGCGCTGGAGGCATCGTTCCAGCGCATCAACGCCTTCTCGCCCGATGCGCTTGTGGTGGCGCTGGGGCTAGATGCCTTCGAAGGCGATCCGTTCGGCGGACTGTCGGTGAGCACGCCTGGTTTTTCGCGCATTGGCGAGGTGATCGCCGGGCTCGGCCTGCCAACGGTCATCGTCCAGGAAGGCGGCTATCTCTGCGACGAGCTCGGCGACAATCTCACCGCCTTCCTCACCGGTTTTGGCGGCGCCCACAAGCGATGATCCGCCCGCGAGGGCCGCTCAGGATCGTTCCTGCCTCAGCATGGCGACAACGCGGTGCACGCTCTCCAGCGTCTCGTCGATTTCGGCTGAAGTGTTGTAATGAGCGATGCCGATGCGCACCACCCCCTGCTCGGCCGGAATGCCGAGCTGGTGGACGATCTCCCAGGCGTAGTTGTGGCCGGACCACAGGAAGATGTTTTCGGCATTCATCTGCCGCACGATCGTCTCCGGCACGATGCCTTCGACAGTGAACGACACCGTCGGCACACGCTCATTGATCCGCTTCGGATCGGTGATGCCGTGGATGGTCAGGCCGGCAATATCCGACAGACCGTCGATCAGCTGTTGCGCCAGCGGGTTCTCGTAAGCGATTGAAACTTCGAAGGCCTTGGCGATTTTCAGCCGACGCGATCCTTGCGCGCCGGCTGCCGCGCCCAACTCGGCAAAATAATCGACAGCCGCCGACAGGCCGGCCATCAGTTCGATTTGCGGCGTGCCGAGCTCGAAGCGCTCCGGCAGGGCATTGGACGAGCAGCGGCATTTATACGGCTTAAGCGCATCGATAACGTCCAGCCTGCCCCACAAAATTCCCATATGCGGGCCGAAGAACTTGTAAGCCGAGCAGATCAGGAAATCGCAGCCGAGGTTTTGGACGTCGATCAGGCCATGCGGCGCGAACTGGACGGCATCGACGTAGACCAACGCACCAGCCCGCCTGGCGATGCCGGTCAACGCCTTCACCCGGTTGATCGACCCGGTGAGATTGCTGGCGTAGTTGAGCGCGACGAGCCGCGTCCTCTCGGAAAGCAGCGCGGCGAGCGCCGCCTCCTCGATCTGCCAGCTCTGCTGGTCGAAAGGCAGCCAGCGCACGACAAGGCCAAGGTCTTCAGCCAGTTGCAGCCAGGGTGATACGTTGCCCTCATGGTCCATGCGGGTGAGGATGATCTCGTCCCCGGGCTTCATCGTGCGGCCGAGCGTTCGCGACATGTGGTAGGTCAATGTCGTCATGTTGGCACCCATGATGATTTCCTGCGGGCTCGCAGCGCCGAGAAAATCCGCCATCGCCAGATGGGCCTCGTCCACGATGTCTTGTGCGGCAACGGTGGTCTCGAAGAAGCCGCCGAGGTTGGCATTGGTGGTCAGCAAGCAACGCGATACTGCGTCCGCCACCGCCTGCGGGACCTGCGAGCCGGCAGGATTGTCGAGATAGATGCGCCGGCGGCTCTTGTCGGTCAGCGACAAAGCCGGAAATTTCGCGCGCACCGCGTCGATCCGGAAGTCCACGGCTGTTCCCCTCTCCTTATGACGATCGGACAACCACGTCCCGACGCATCAAGGGCACGGATTGCCGACGCGCTGGTGGATCGCATCAACGGCTTTCTGCATGTCCTCGGTCCAGACCACGTCGGCGGAAGAGAGCGCCATTTCGAGTTGCGAAATGGTGGTGGCGCCGATGATGTTCGAGGTGACCAAGGGCCGGTTCGAGATATAGGCATTGGCAAACAGCGCCGGCTCCATGCCGAAGGTGCGCGCCAACCGGTTGTATTCGAGCTGTACCTCGGCAGCATTCGGAGTCTCGTAGCGCTGGCCGCGGTTGAACAACTGCGAGCGCGAGCCCTGCGGCCGCGCGCCATGATCGTATTTGCCGGTCAAATAGCCTTGCGCCAGCGGCGAATAGGCAAGCAGCGACACCTGCTCGCGCTCGCAGACTTCGGCAAGGTTCACCTCGAAGGTGCGATTGACGAAATTGTAGGCGTTCTGCAGCGAGGCGACGCGCGGGCCGAGGCCCTTGTCGGCTTCGGCGATGAAACGCATGACTCCCCAGGAATTCTCGTTCGACAGGCCGAAATGGCGGATCTTGCCGGCCTTCACCAGTTCATCGAATACGGCAAGCGTCTCGGCGATCGGCGTCTCGCCTTCCGGCACGCCGGCGGCATCGGAGCGTCGCGGTACGGCGCCGATGCGGTTCGGATTGGCGCCCCACGGCACGTCGCGTTCCGGCCAATGGATCTGATAGAGGTCGATGTAATCGGTGTTGAGCCTGGCGAGTGACTTATCGATAGCGTCGAAGATATCGGCGCGCACCAGCTTAGACGGGCGGTCGCCGCGAAACCAACTGTTGGCGGTGCGACCAACTACCTTCGAGGCGATGATCACCTGGTCGCGATTGCGCTTCTCCTTCATCCAATTGCCGATGATTGTCTCGGTACGGCCTTGTGTCTCCGCCTTGGGCGGGATCGGATAGAGTTCGGCGGTGTCGATGAAATTGACGCCGCGAGCAAACGCCAGATCCATCTGGGCGTGACCGTCCGCCTCGGTGTTCTGCTGGCCCCAGGTCATCGATCCGAGGCAGATTTGCGACACGAAAAGATCGGTCTGGCCGAGACGGCGTTTGTGCATGGAGTTTCTCCGGTGGGAATTTTTGCGCGGCTGCGCGAGGAGGAAACAACAGCATACAGGAAAGCGCCGCCCGCTTCCAAGCCCACCGCCGGCAGGCCAGGCGACTTTCCCAGGACGCCGGCGAACGGGGTTTATCCCCGCGGCCAATAAAAAGCCGGACCGCATTTTCATGCAGTCCGGAATTTCGCCAGGAATGGCGAGGAAAAACCGGCCAAGTGCCGGCACTGACTCCTACGGTCGAAGCGCCACAGAAGTTTCGCCGGAACAGCCGAATTATGTCAAAAAAGATCGGGGCAGCATGGCTGCCATGCGGATGCTGCACTGCACAATTGTCATGATCTGCCTATATTGGAGGCCGTGGAGGTTCAATAAAGGGGCTTGAATCATGGGATTCTTAACTGAAATGTTCGCCCGTCCGCGTCCGCGGGAACAGCTGCGTTATCGCGCGGCACTGGCGCTACTCCATTCGATGAGCAATGCCGATCGCACCGATATCGGCGTCAAGCCGGCCGATTTCCCGCGCATCGCCCGGGAAATGTCCCTACGCTAAACAGCGCGCCGTGAGATATCCCGCCGCAGCGGGATATCTCGCGAGCGGATCTCAACGCAATCCGAGGAAGATCGACTTGCCCAATGGCACGCCGTTGTGGCGCAGGATGTCGTAGGCGGTGGTCAGGTGGAAATAGAAATTGGGCATGGCGGCGTGCAACAGATACTGCATCCCCGGCATCGAAACCTCTCGTCCCGCAAGCCTCAGTTCGACCACCCTGTAATCTGAACCGTCGAATTCGGCCGCCGAAAATGTCGCGAGATAGTCGAGCGTCTTGGTGAGGCGTGCCTGCAGATCGGCGAAGCTCGCCTCATTGTCCTCGTATTTTGGCACCTCGCGGCCGGCAAGCCGTGACGGCGCGCCCTTGGCGTGATCGGTGGCGATCTGCACCTGCCTGGTCAGCGCAAACATATCCGGCGCCAGCCTCGCCGTCAGATACACCTGCGGATCGATCTTGCGATCAGCCGCATTTTGCTCGGCAATGTTCAGCACATTGGCTAGTGCCTTCAGCCTCGCCGAAAATACCGGCACGGATGCTTCATACATTGATATGGTCACAAGAAATCTCCACGCGGCCCGACTGCCCACGGCGAGAGGTAGCGCTTTCGCAGGCGATTGTTCAAGCGTCACCACGCCGCCGCAATCGATATGATAGGATTTTTCATCGAGTGGAGGTTCCCGATGAGACGCGCACTTTTTGCAGCGACCGCTTTTTTCTCCCTTGCCGCTACCAGCCAACCGGTGCTCGCCGCCGACGCGCCTTACATAGACGACAGGTCGAATGCCGAAGCGGTCATCCGGTCGCTTTATAGTGCCATCAGCCGGCACGAATTCGCGCGCGCCTGGGACTATTTCGGCGACACCAAGCCGGCCAAGGATTTCGATGCTTTCGTCAAAGGCTATGACGGCACCGACACGGTCGAAGTCAAAATCGGTGGTGTGTCCGAAGACGGTGCTGCCGGCAGCATCTATTACAGCGTCCCCGTCGCCATCCGGGCGACGGCCAACGACGGCAGCGAGAATGTCTTTGCCGGTTGCTACACGCTGCGCCAGATCAACGCTTCGATCCAGGAACCGCCATTTCGCGCGATCTTCATCGACAAGGGTGCGCTGAAACCCTCGAAGGCCGATTTCGAGGATGCCGTGCCGGCAAGCTGCGGCGAAGGACCGACGCCGAAGAGGGACGCAGCGCTTGAGCAGGCCAACAAGGCGTTTGCCGCGACTTATGGCGACCAGTGCGACAAGGACATGCCCGGCGGCGATCCGCGAGGAGAGCCGGACGCCTACTCGCTCCGCTACAAGGATGCGGGGGCGGCCGAAAACGAGCCCGAACGCGAGACACGGCTGTTTCGCTTTTTCTGCTCGATGGCCGCCTACAATGAGAGCGCAGTCTATTACATCTACGACGACGTATCGGGCGTCCGGCAATTACAATTCGCGTCACCGGAACTCGATATTCGCTATGAGAACAACAATAGCGAAGGCAAGGTCGAGGGCATCAACATCATCGGCTTCCAGACTGACGACCAGTTGGTCAACTCCGAATATGACGAGGCCACCAAAACGATTTCATCCTTGAACAAGTGGCGCGGCGTCGGCGACGCCTCGTCGGCCGGCACCTACCTGTTTCGCCACGGCAATTTCTCGCTGGTGCAGTATGAGGTCGATGCCTCTTATGACGGCGAGATCAACCCGCAGACCGTGCTCGACTACAACACCGCGCCCTAAGGGACCTTCGATAACATCCAGTTGAGTGTGCCCCGCCAGTCGGTCATGCGGATCGGCGTGCCATGTGTGCCGGTCTCGAAGCGGACAAAGCGGGTCGGGTAGGCTTTCGATTTGCCCAGAATCGATCGGAAGAAGGCTTCCTGTTTCTCGATTGGAAACACCGGGTCCTTGCTGCCCTGGCCGAAGAAGACCGGCACACGGCGCTTGAATGCGGAGCTTGAGAAGAAACTCTCGTCCCACAGCGAGCCGAGCAGCAGCAGCCCGTCGATGCGCCCGCCGGAGTCCTTGCGGCCTGCCAGCTTCCAGCACAACGCGCCGCCCATAGAGCCGCAGGCGACGAAGATTTTTGCGCGCGGCGACTGTTCGGCATAGTGGCCGATCAATGCGGCGATCTGGGCGGCACCGGTGTCGCCGAAATCGGAAAAATCCGGCGACAGATAGAGGCCGCCATTACCGGCCATCAGGTTCTTGATACGGTTGAAATTGCCGCCGAAAGTGAAATCGTCAGCACCCTGCTTACGGCTGCCGCCCTGCCCGTGCAGATAAAGCACGATGATGCTGGCGCCCCCGGTCTTGCCGACGGCAATGTGGCGGACGTCGCCTGCATCGGTCGGCAGCAATAGATCCTGCTGCACCTTACGCACGCCGGTGTCGGTGTATTGCGCGTGCACACGACGCTCAGGCACTTCGTCACGAGCGTTGATGTCGCGCAGCTCACGATAATCGACGACCGTATAGGCGCCGTTGCTCTCGGACGAGAGTGTGACCGGATAGGCGAACAGATCGTCCTTGAAGGGTTTGAGTTCGAGAGCGTTGGCGTAGGCGACACAAAAGAGCTGCAAAAGAATCGCCATCAGCAGGGCCGGGAGGCCAGAGGGGGGCAAGCGGAACCGGAAGCAGGAACGAAAGGCCATCCCTCAGCCATGCGTTTTTCGGCTTCGGTTTGTCAATCCTGCAGCACGCCGCCGGCGCCTTCCAGCGCCTCGCGCGTGTCGACGTCGACGGCTGCCCCTTCGCCGATCTCGACATCGATGACGTCGAGCCCTTCGGCCTCGACCAGATGGCGGGCGCCGGTATCGCCTTCGAGGTGAGCGATCGCGGCAAACAGCGAACGCGGCAGCAGCACCGGATTGCCGCGCCGGCCATCATGAGCGGCGCGCACCACCGATCGGCCTTCGGACTTGCGGAACGCCTCGATCAGCCTGTCGAGGTCGGCCGAGGCGACGCCGGGCATATCGCCGAGGACAATCATGGCGCCGGCGGCGTCGCCGGAAATCTTGGCGATGCCGGCCTTCAGCGACGAAGACAGACCCTTGGCGAAATCCGGATTGTCGGCGAAGGTCATATCGAGGCCAGACAGTGCACTGCGCACGCGCTCGCTCTGGTGGCCGATGACGACGATGGTGGCCGCGGCTTTCGAACCGACCGCGCGTTCGGCGGTGCGGCGGACCAGCGGCTTGCCATCGAACAGTGCCAAGAGCTTGTTCGGCCCGCCCATGCGGCTGGAGCGGCCGGCGGCCAGAAGCACGATCTCGACCTTTGGTTCGGCTTTGGCCGGCAATGGCTCGCGCGGCTGCGGCCGCGTCGGAATTTCCATCAACAGCCCGCCGACGCCCATGCCGGCAATATCCCTGGCGGTCACGTCGAGACCGGCGATCAGCCGGTCAAGCACCCAGTCGAAGCCGTTCTCCTTGGGACTGCGGGCGCAGCCCGGCGCACCGATGATGCGCTTGCCGCCTAGAGTGCCTAGCACCAGCAGATTGCCGGGATCGACCGGCATGCCGGCGCGGATGACAGTGCCGCCTGCCTTTTCGATGGCAGCGGGAACGACGTCGCCGAAATCGGCCATCGCCGAGGCGCCGAAGATAACCACCATATCGTTGTCGCGGATCAGCGAGGCCGCAGCCTCGGCGACGGGGATAATTTCATGCGGGGTTCGACGCTCCGCCGTCAGCCTGCCGCCCGAACGCGCCAGGCGCGCTTCGGTGACGCGCAGCGTCTTGTCGAGCACGCTGGGTTTGATGCCGGGTAGCACCGTCTGGATGACGCCGACGCGCACCGGCTGATAGGCGTTGACCGCAAATATCTCGCCGCCGGCGCAGATCCTTGCCACGGCATCGACCAAAGCGAAGGCGACCGCAAACGGAATGATCTTCACCGTCGCAACCATCTGACCTTTTTCGACCGGCGCATGCTGCGCCAGCGTGGCGATGGTGATCGTCGGATCGACGGCATTGATGGCGTCGATTATCGCCGCGTCGACGGTGAATATGCCGGCAGCCTGCGCGTGGAGGTTGACCCTGCCGGTCGCGGCGGGCTTCGCCTCCATATTGCGATGGATCATGGATGCGGCGATCTTTTCGGCAGCGACGTCCTCGCTGAGATCATCGGGCGCCAACACTGCCGCTACGACCTCGGAAATGCCAGCGGCCTTCAACAGGGACACATCCCCGGCGCTTAGCCTGTGCGCCTTGCGGAAGCGGCGCTCTCCGACCTTGGTGGCATGCGCAAGCACTGCCCCTTCGGCCGTATCGATCGCAACGGGACCAAATTTCACGCGACCGCGCCTTTGGATTCGAGGCCGCGGGAGCGAAAGGCGTGGATCGCTTGCGCCAACACCGCGACGGCGATCTCGGCCGGGCTGGCAGCCCCAATGTCGAGGCCGATCGGGGCATGAATGCGGGCGATCTGGTCGGCGGTCGCTCCCGAAGCCAGCAGGCGTTCCACACGTTTGGTGTGGGTCTTGCGGCTGCCGAGCGCGCCGACATAAAAGCAGCCGGCGTCGAGCGCCGCCTTCAGGGCGAAATCGTCGATCTTCGGATCGTGGGTGAGAGCAGCCAGCGCCGTATAGCTATCGAGCGGCTGACGCGTCAGCACATCCTCTGGCCATTCGGCATGCAGCGCGATATCGGGAAAACGATCGGGCGTGGCAAAGGCCGTGCGCGGATCGATGATCTCGACAGGATAGCCGGCGATCCTGGCCATCGGTGCCAGCGCCTGGCTGATGTGGACGGCGCCGATCACCACCAAGCGCGGCTGCGGCAGATGTGCGTTGAGGAAGAAGGTCCGTCCCTCAGCTTCGACCGAACCGGAATTGCCCGTGCGAAATGCCTTGGCGATGGCCGCCCCGAGTTCGCCGGCTACCCGGTCGCCCTCGCGCACGACACGGTCGCGGCCGTCGCCGAGATCGGTGACCAGGATTGCCGCGCGGCGGGCGCGGCGTTCGGCGTTGAGTGTCTTCAGCGCATAGGGATCCATTCGAGATCAACCCAATCTTTCTACATAGACCTTGATGCGGCCGCCGCATGACAGGCCGACTTGCCAGGCGGTCTCGTCTGCGACGCCGAATTCGAGCATTTTGGCCGTGCCGCTATCGATAACATCGACCGCCTCGGTCACCACCGCGCCTTCGACGCAGCCGCCCGAGACGGAGCCGTGGAAATTGCCTTCCGCGTCGATCACTAGGTGGCTGCCGACCGGGCGCGGCGCCGAGCCCCAGGTCTCGACCACGGTGGCAATGGCGACATCCTTGCCGTCCTTCATCCAGCCCTCCGCGATGATCAGCGGATCGCGGGCCTCATCGAGATAGATACTGTGTTCCATGATTTTCTCCCTGGCAGACATGTGGTTATGCGACGCGCTTCGCGCCAGCCTGGATCCACCGCCGCGGGTCGACCGAACGCATAAAAACAGCACGGTCGCCAGCGACCGGTCCGCCACATAATCCGCACGGGTCAACAGATCGAGCGTCTCGTCGATCATCCGCGGCGCCGGACGCGGTTTTCAACTCGGTCATTCTGTCTTCGCGGGCGCGGCCATCTGAAAGCCTCTACAAAGCGTGGTAGCCGCGGTTGTGATAGATCAGCGGCCGCAAATTATCGCCGATGCGCAAACCTGTAACCTTGCCAAAAAGCACACGGTGGGTGGCCAGATCCTTGGAGTCGATCAGTTCGCAGTCGAAGACGGCGAGCGCGCCCTTCAGCGTCGGCGCACCGGTCGAGATCACATCCCATTCGGCCAACGCGAAACGCTCCTCGACCGGCAGGCCGGTAATGCCGGAAAAGGCGATCGACAGCGGCTCCTGATCCGAAGCCAGCGTGTTCAGGGCAAATTTGCCGTTTTCCACGAACGGCTCGTTCTTGGGATTTTCACGATTGAGGCAAACCAGGATGGTTGGCGGCGTGTCCGACACCGAGCAGGCCGCGATCACCGTCGCGCCGCGCCTGCCGGCAGGGCCATCGGTGGTGACTACATGCACATGGCCAGCAAAATGGGCCATCGCGTCGCGGTAGGCCTGCGGCCCGATGTCATTCTTCTTCAGCACCGATGATTTTCCACTAGTCAGAACCAACCGTTATATATGGGGGGATATTGCAGGCCACAAGCGAAGTGCTTGACCTATATCCCGAATTCGCGTGTTGCGCCAAAGCTGGCCAGCCTTTAGGTCTTGACGGCATTGGCGCCGGCAACCACGCGACCGGCGTGGAGGAATTCTTCGCTCGCATGCGACCTTGGACAACCACGATAGCGGTGCTGGCCTGGCTCTCGGTCGCCTGCAGTGCAAATGCCGAGACGCTGCTGGTCGGCGTCGCGGCACCTTTGTCGGGGCCGTCGGCGATCCTCGGCAAACAGATCGAGGCCGGCGCGACAATGGCGGCTGAAGCGAACGATGCCGAAATCAAGTCGATCGATGACGCCTGCACGGCCGACGGTGGCGCCGCCGCCGCGCGGGAGTTCACCGCGGCCAAGGTCAACGTCGTCATCGGGTTTTTGTGCACCGACGCAATCGAGGCGGCTCTGCCGATCCTCAAGGATGCCGGCATACCGGTGATCACCGTCGGCGTGCGCACGGAAAGCCTGACCGACCGGCGCGCCAAGACCGGATGGCCGATCTATCGTCTCGGGCCGCGCGGCGACGACGAGCGCAATGCCGTCGCTGCCATCCTCACCCGCCTATGGCAAACCGAGCTGTTCGCCATAGTCGACGACGGCACGATCTATGGCCGCGAAATGGCCGAGACGTTTCGGGCAGCCGCCGAGCAAGCGGCTCTGAAGCCGGTGTTCGTCGACACGTTCCGGCCGCAGCTCGACAACCAGATCGGCCTGATCGGCCGGCTGAAGAAAGCCGGCGCAACGCATGTCTTTGCCGGCGGCGACGGCGATGATGTCGCCATTATGGGCCGGGATGCCGGCCAGCTAAATACCGGCATGGTGTTTGCCGGCGGCGAAGCGTTGCGCGCGCCGCTCGGCGACGTGCCTTATGCCGTCGGCACGCTGATGATCGCGCCGCCCGAATGGGCCGACGTCGCCGACCCCAAGGTACTGCAAAGCTTTGCAGCACAAAACATCGTGCCGGAAGGTTACACGCTTCCCGCCTATGCCGCGGTCGAGATCGCCAAGGCGGCTTCAGCATTGCCGCAAAGCTCCGGCGAGAGGCTGGCCAACGTGCTGACCGCGCATGACTTCACCACGGCGATCGGACCGATCCGCTTTGACGAAAAAGGTGACCTGACGCAAAATCCTTATCGAGCCTACCGTTTCGACGGCGGCCGTTTCGCGCCGGCGGAGAGCCAATGATGTCCAGCACAGGGATGTTCCATACGGGTCCGCGCAATCTCATCACGGACGTCGCCGGCCTGCGTGTCGGCAATGCGGCGAATGCCAAGCTGAAATCCGGTGTGACCACCGTCATCTGCGACGAACCGGCCGTGGCCGGCGTGCAAATCCTGGGCGGTGCGCCGGGCACCCGCGAAACCGACCTGCTCGAGCCGCACAATTCGATCCACGCCATCCATGCCGTGGTGCTTTCGGGCGGTTCGGCCTTTGGCCTCGACGCCGCGTCGGGGGTGCAGGCGGCGTTGCGCGAAAGAGGCATCGGCGTCGAGGTTGGCGGCTTTCGCGTGCCGATCGTGCCGGCGGCGATCCTGTTCGATCTGCGCAATGGCGGCGACAAGGATTGGGGCCGGTATCCGCCTTACCGCGACCTCGGCTACGAAGCCGCGCAAGCCGCCGCGATCGACTTTGCGCTCGGCACCGCCGGCGCGGGTGCCGGCGCGCTGAGCTCCGGCCTGAAGGGCGGGCTCGGCTCGGCCTCGACGGTGCTGGACAGCGGCGTCACCATCGGCGCGCTCGCCGCCGTCAACCCGACCGGCTCGGTGACGGTCGCCGGGACCCGCCATTTCTGGGCGGCGCCGTTCGAGATCGGCGACGAGTTCGGCGGGTTAGGCTATCCCTACCCGATGCCTGACGATGCCAGAAAGGTCCTGCTGAAGTTCCGTGACAAGCATGCGGCAGAGCAGGCGGAAACCGGCGCCAACACGACCATCGCCGTGATCGCCACCGATGCGGTACTCACGAAGGCCGCCGCCAAACGCCTGGCGATATCGGCGCATGACGGCTTTGTCCGTGCCATTTGGCCGACGCACACGCCCGCAGACGGCGATCTGGTCTTCGCGCTGGCAACGGGCAAGAGCGGCATCGAGCTCGCACCCAACGATACCGTCAATCTCTACGCCGCGGCCGGCGCCACGATGGCGCGCGCCATCAGCCGCGGCGTCTTTGCCGCGACGCCGGCCGAGGGCGATCTGTTCCCGGTCTGGTCGTCGCGCTGAACGCGCAACGCTCATTCGGGTGAGCCGTAATTAGACTGGATTATGATCAGGTGGGTTCGGATTTTTCTTCCTCGAACGTGACCGCAACATCCGAGTTTGCCGACAGCCGCACCTTCTGGCCCTCGACCTCGGCGACAAGGCTGAGAGGAATGAAGTGGTGATGGCCCCTGTGAGCGCCCTCGCCGCTGTCGCGCTTGGTCAGCTTTATGCGATCTCCGTCAACCTTGTCGACGGTACCGACATGGACGCCGTCGGCGCCGATCACTTCCATACGTTCGCGAATCTTGGCTGCATCTGTCATGGGGGACTCCCTTAGAGCGCCGCGCGTCCTTTTGGACGCGCAAAGGACGCTCTAAACATTTTGAATCAATGCATCGTGCCTTCCGAAAATGGATTGTGATTTTAGGAAGGCACGATGCGGTGAAGCTGCCGACAATAACAAACGACGGGCGGATTGGATGCATCGACTTTTGTGTTTCAGTCAGCACGATCTTTTGACAGCATCGTGATAGGGAATTTAACGGCATCGACTGCCGGAATGGAAAGCCCCATGCGAAATCTTGCCCTGTTTGCCGTCTGCCTGCTTGCCCAGCTTGCAACTTTGGTCGCCGCCCACGCAGGCGATGTCGCCGAGCTTGATGTCCTCGGCTTCAGCCGTGATGGCGGGGTCTTTGCCTTCGAGGAATATGGCGTCCAGGACGGATCGGGATTTCCCTATGCCAACCGCTATTATATCGACACGGCCGACGACAGTTTCCTGAAGGGCTCGCCGATACGTGTCCGGCTCGACGACGAGAATGCCACGGTGGCCGCAGCGCGGCTGCAGGCCCGGCAAAGGGGCGAAGCGATCGTCAGTCAGGCGGAACTCACGGCAAATCGCGGCATCACCGCCGGCTTCAACCCGGTGACCGAGCTTTCTGCCGATCCCTTCCGCATGGTGGTCAATCCGCGCCCGATCTTCTCGCCGGTCGACGATCCGCTCGAGTTCCGGCTCGACCAGATCGGCATGAACGACACCGAACGCTGCCAGAGCCAGGGCGAGATCAATGGCTTTCGCCTGCTGCGCATCGAGGCGAAGGATGGCGGCCAGACGAGGATCATTCACGAGGACAAATCGATCCCGCAAAGCAGAGGCTGTCCGAATGGGTACCAGATCGGCGCGGTTCAGACATTTTCGCTGGATAGCGTCAGCACCTATGCCGTGCTGATCGCGGTGCGCCAATACGGCTTCGAAGGGCCGGACTATCGCTGGATCGCGGTAACCGGTCGCCTGTGACGTTCCCCGCCATGCGCTATCGCGCCCTGCATCGTCTCCGCCGCTCCTTGCCGCCGCTGCGCACGGCATTTGCCGGTGCCTTGTTGTGGGCCATGGCGATGGGCGCCAGCGCGCTGCTCAATCTGCTGTTGTACGATTGGGAGACCCCGGTAAAGATCCGCTTCGTCTCGCTGCTTTATGCTGCCGGCGGCGCGCTGGCCTTCCCGGTTGGGCTGTTTATGGCGCGGCTCGTCTCGCTCGGACGCCACTGGGAAATCGCCGTCGCCGCCGCCTTCGTCTGCCTTCTCGCCGCGACAATTACCTTCACCGGCGGCCTCTTTGGGCTGCAATACCGCTCCTACTACGTCCAATGGCATGCACCCGCGCTCACCATCACCTGGGTTTTCCAGTTCGTGTTCACGATGTTGACGGCGCTCTATCAGTTCGTCGTCCTTGGCATCCGGCTGTATTTTCCGCTCGGTTTCATTGCGCTCGCTGTCGCCAGTGTCTGGTTTGCGCGCCAGCAACGTTGAGCATTTTGCCTGCCTCTGATAGGACGCGGGCAAATGCTCTCGCAAGTCAGGACCGACTGATGATCCCTCGCTACTCCCGGCCGGAAATGGTGGCCATCTGGTCGCCCGAAACCCGGTTCCGCATCTGGTTCGAGATCGAGGCCTACGCCTGCGACGCATTGGCCGAGCTCGGCGTCATCCCGAAGGAGGCCGCCAAGACCATCTGGGAGAAAGGCGGAGCGGCGAAGTTCGACGTCGACGCCATCGACGAGATCGAGCGGGTCACCAAGCATGACGTCATCGCCTTTCTCACCCATCTTGCCGAATTCGTCGGGCCGGATGCCCGCTTCATCCACCAGGGCATGACATCCTCCGACGTTCTCGACACCTGTTTTGCCGTGCAGCTCACCCGCGCCAGCGACATCCTGCTGGCCGACATTGACGGGCTGCTGGCGGCGCTCAAGCGCCGCGCCTTCGAGCACAAGGACACCATCACCATCGGCCGCAGCCACGGCATCCATGCCGAGCCGACCACCTTCGGCGTCAAGCTGGCGCAGGCCTATGCCGAATTCTCGCGTTGCCGCGAGAGGCTGGTGCATGCACGCGAGGACATCGCCACCTGCGCCATCTCTGGTGCGGTCGGCACCTTCGCCAATATCGACCCTTATGTCGAAGAATACGTGGCCAAGAAACTCGGACTGAAGCCGGAGCCGGTGTCGACGCAGGTGATTCCGCGCGACCGCCATGCGATGTTCTTCGCCACGCTCGGCGTCATCGCCTCGTCGATCGAGCGGCTGGCGATCGAGGTGCGCCATCTGCAGCGCACCGAGGTACTTGAAGCAGAAGAGTACTTTTCACCCGGACAGAAGGGCTCGTCGGCGATGCCGCACAAGCGCAACCCGGTGCTGACCGAGAACCTCACCGGCCTTGCCCGCATGGTGCGCTCGTTCGCATTGCCGGCAATGGAGAATGTGGCGCTGTGGCACGAGCGCGACATCTCGCATTCCTCGGTCGAGCGCATGATCGGGCCCGACGCGACGGTGACGCTCGATTTCGCGCTCTCGCGGCTGACCAGCGTTGTCGACAAACTGCTCGTCTACCCCGACAACATGCTGAAGAACATGAACAAATTCCGCGGCCTCGTGCATTCGCAGCGCGTGCTGCTAGCGCTGACGCAAGCCGGCGTTTCGCGCGAGGACGCCTACCGGCTGGTGCAGCGCAATGCCATGAAGGTGTGGGAGCAAGGCGCTGATTTTCTTGAGGAACTTCTGGCCGACAAGGACGTTGTCGCAGCCTTGCCCGAGGCCGAGATCCGCGAGAAATTCGATCTGGGCTATCATACCAAGCACGTCGATACGATCTTCAGCAGAGTGTTCGGAGAAGCCTGATGATTTCGTCGGCCGGAGATTTCGATTTCCTTGCCCTGCCCGGGCGCGGCAATTCCGGGCCGGATCATTGGATGTCGCATTGGTGCCGGGTGTTCCCCAATTCGAGCCGCGTGCTGCAGGCCGAGTGGGACCGGCCAAAGCCTGAAGACTGGATCGGCCAGGTGGATGCCGCGGTGGCCGCCGCTCCGCGCCGCGTCGTGCTGCTTGCGCATTCGCTGGCGGTGGCGACGGCGGTGAAGTGGGCTGCTGGGGCCAGTCAAGGCCAACTCGACAAGGTCGCGGCGGCATTCCTGGTTGCCGCGACCAACGTCGAGGATGCCGATCCCTCATTCGACGCGGTGCGCCCGTTCGCGCCGATGCCGCTGAAGCGCCTGCCCTTCCCGGCATTGGTGGTGGCGAGCCGCAGCGACCCACGCGTCACCTTCGACAAGGCGACCGCTTTTGCCGCAGCCTGGGGCGCGGATATCGCCGATGCCGGCGATCTCGGCCATATGGGAAACGAGGCCCGCCTGGGCGTATGGCCAGCGGGCCTGCTCATGCTTGGCCGCTTGCTCGAAAAAGCGAACCTCTAACCTACGCCTTACCGGGAACCGTCCTTATTACCGTGCCCCACGGATCCTCGCGGGTGGTCTCGCTTGCGGCATTGTCCGAGCGCATCTCGACCCAGGCCAAGCCGGAGCGGGCGGGATCGCGGCGACCGGCGCCCGCGCTCTGCCACGCATTTGCGCCAATGTGGTGATGATAGCCGCCGGACGACAGGAACACCGCCGCGCCACCGTACTTTGCCACTGTGTCGAAACCGAACTCCTGATGCCACCATGCTTCGGCTTCTTCCGGCCTGCCGACCCGCAAATGGACGTGGCCGATAATGCTGTTTTCCGGCGCGCCCTGCCAGCCGGTGTCGCCGGCCGGCACCTCGGCAACGACCGACGGAATGTTCAGCCGCTCCGTCGCCATCGCTATCTTGTCACCGTTCCATTTCCAGTCCTGCGGACGGCGGTCGGCATAGATCTCGATGCCGTTGCCTTCCGGATCGGTTAGGTAAAGAGCCTCGCTGACCAGATGATCGGATGCGCCCTCGATGCCGATCTTGCCGGCGATGGCGTGATTGATCCAGCGGCCGAGATCGGCCCGGCTGGGTAGCAGGAAGGCGGTGTGGAAAAGACCGGCGCTGCGCGGGTCATCGGGTTTCGCGGCCGGATCCGCTTCGATGTCGAGCAAAGGGCGATTGACTGCGCCGAGCGTAATCGTGCCGCCGGCGCGGCTCAGTTCCTGCAAACCGACGACTTTGCGATAGTAGGCAGCGAGATTGTCTGCATCGCGCGCCCGCAAGCCGACGCGGGCAACGCTGACCGGGGTCGTCGCGGCAAAAGGCAGTTCGCTCATCAAAGTGCTCCGTTCAGGCGGCGCTCGACAAGCTTCCAACAGAGCAATCCGGCGCCATCAATCATTCTACGCCATGTCCGTGCCAAAATCTCGGAACAGCCATTCTTTCCTGGCGACAGATCGTTGATCGCGATCGTTCACACAAGAGCGCAAGAAGCGAACAGGGTGTTCACAATAGCGAGCAGAACCGGGCTCGTGAGCGGCCGTTTGCGTGTCGCTGTTGAGTTCATACCCGGTTGCACCCGACAGCGCCTCTCGCTACATGCGCGCCATGAAAGTCAGGGAAGCAGATATTCTCATCGTGCCGGGCTACACCAATTCCGGCCCCGATCATTGGCAGAGCCGCTGGCAGTCGAAACTATCGACAGCGCGCCGCGTCGAACAGGCGGAATGGTCGAAGCCGGTGCGCGAGGATTGGACGGCCGGTGTCGCCAAGGCGGTTAACGAGGCCGAGCGGCCGGTCGTCATCGTCGCCCATTCGCTTGGCGTCGCGGCGGTCATTCAAGCATTGCCTCGGTTCGAGAGGCCGGTCGCCGGCGCTTTCTTCGTGGCGCCGCCCGATGTCGCCAATCCAGAGATAAAGCCGAGGCACCTGATGACCTTCGGCCCCTATCCGCGCGACCCGCTGCCGTTTCCGTCGGTGGTGATCGCCAGCCGCAACGACCCGTTCTGCGCCTTCGGCGTCGCCGAGGACATTGCCGGGGCGTGGGGCTCGCTGTTCATCGACGCCGGGGATGCCGGTCATCTCAACGCGGATTCCGGCTTCGGCCCCTGGCCTGAAGGCTCGATGACGTTCGCAAAATTCCTGACGGATCTCTAGAGCGGTTCACCGCTTCACGGAAACGGCGAACCGCTCTATCTCTTTGTTTTGACGCAATTCCGGACGGAAAACCGTTTCACACTTTTCTGGAATTGCTCTAGGAAGCGATCGAATCCCTGACGCTGCTCAGCAGGGTCTTTGCCCCAAGCGAAATCAGCGAATGCTCGGAACCCATCGCCAGCAGCCGGTAACCCATCGACACCACGCGACCGGCGATGGCCGGTTCCATCACATAGATCGCCGCATGCTTGCCGGCTTTGCGGGTGCGCTCGGCGATCGAGGCGACGGTCCCCATCATGCTCTCCAGCGTCGAACTGACGGTGGTGCCCTGCGACCAGGCGATCGAGAAATCCGACGGGCCAAGGAAGATACCGTCGATGCCCGGCGTGTCGAGGATGCCGTCGAGTGCATCAAGCGCGGCCCGCGTTTCGACCATGGCGAACGCCATGGTGCGCTGGTTGCTGTCGCGCAGCCAGTCGGCATAGTCGCCCTTGCCATGGCGCGGAAAAGCATAGGTCGGGCCCCAGGAGCGCTCGCCGAGCGGCGGGTATTTCATTGCGGCAGCAAACAGCTTTGCGTCCGCCACCGAATTCACCATCGGGGCGATCACCGCCTCGGCGCCGAAGTCAAGCGCACGGCTGGCCATGTCGAAGCGGCCGACCGGGATGCGTACCAAAGCCGGCTTGTTGGCGGCCAGCACCGGCACAAGCCCGCGCAGCACGCTATCCTCGTGATGCCCACCATGCTGCATATCGAGCGTAACCGCGTCGAACCCTTGCCTGGCCAGTATCTCGACCGTCAAGGCATCCGGCACGCCGGACCATGCGGTGAACAGCGTCTCGTCGGCCGCAAGGCGTGACTTCAGGGACATTGGCGATTTCCTCTTTGCTTGCAGCAATTCAGCCGGAAATGACCGCAAAGGCAAAGAAAAACCGCCCGGTGAGGCCGGGCGGTCGATTGGTCCAGCATTCGAAGAGTATCGATGGGATCAGGTGTTCTTGATCTGCTCGATCGCCTGCGCCATCAATTCATCCATGGTGCGGCGGATCTGATGGTCCGACTGGTCGATGCCGGCCGCATCGAAATCCTTGCGTATCTTGCGGAAAACGTCGTGATCGCCGGCTTCCTCGATGTCGCTGACGACCACTTCCCTGGCATAAGCGTCGGCATCGGCGCCGGACTTGCCGAGCTTTTCGGCAGCCCACAGGCCGAGCGCTCTGTTGCGGCGTGCCGCAGCCTTGAACCGAAGTTCCTCGTCGAATGCGAATTTGCGCTCAAAGCCCTCTTCGCGGTCTTTCATGCTGCTCATGGCATCCCTCCGTGAAATCCGATTCGTTGTGCCAATATGTGTTGCCGGAGCACAAACCAAAAGGGCGCCGGCCGGTCAATATGCTACATTGCTTGCTGCGCTGCGGCATTTCGGTGCCCGAAAGCGGTTGATTGAAAGGATTTGCCGATTGAGCAAACAGTGCGATTGGGATAGACACCGGCATTGAACCCCACCGTCGCCATCTTATTTTAGGCAGACGGACAGGAACTGGTCGCTTGCCGCCTGCCCGCAAATCCAGAGAAAAATCAGATGAAAAATCGCCGCCGCATTTATGAAGGCAAGGCCAAGATCCTTTATGAGGGACCGGAGCCTGGCACGCTGATCCAGTTCTTCAAGGACGACGCTACCGCTTTCAACAAGAAGAAGCATGAAATCGTCGATGGCAAAGGCGTGCTCAACAACCGCATTTCCGAGCACATCTTCAATCATCTCAACCGGATGGGCATTCCGACCCACTTCATCCGCCGGCTCAACATGCGCGAGCAGTTGATCAAGGAAGTCGAGATCATCCCGCTCGAAGTGGTGGTGCGCAACGTCGCCGCCGGCTCGCTGGCCAAGCGCCTGGGCATCGAGGAAGGCACCGTGCTGCCGCGCTCGATCATCGAATTCTATTACAAGGCGGATGCGCTCGACGATCCGATGGTATCGGAAGAGCACATCACCGCCTTCGGCTGGGCGAGCCCACAGGAGATCGACGATGTCATGGCGCTGGCCATTCGCGTCAACGACTTCCTTTCCGGCCTGTTCATGGGCGTCGGCATCCAGCTGGTCGATTTCAAAATCGAATGCGGCCGCCTGTTCGAAGGCGATATGATGCGCATCGTCGTTGCCGATGAGATCTCGCCGGATTCCTGCCGGCTGTGGGACGTGGCGACGCAGGACAAGCTCGACAAGGACCGCTTCCGCCGCGACATGGGCGGGCTGGTCGAGGCTTATCAGGAAGTTGCCCGCCGTCTCGGCATCATGAACGAGAACGAGCCACCGCGTCCGGCCGGGCCGGTGCTCGTCGCATCGACCGACGGTGTCAAAGGTAAGCCGCACTGACGGCTTGCCCGCTCAACAGGTGAACAGGAGCATGTCCAGCGTGATCAAGGCCCGCATTACCGTAACCCTCAAGAACGGCGTGCTAGACCCACAAGGCAAGGCAATCGAGCACGCGCTGTCCGGAATGGGTTTCGGCGGCGTCGGCCAGGTGCGGCAAGGCAAGGTTTTCGACGTCGAATTGGCCGAGAGCGACAGCGCCAAGGCCGAGGCCGATCTGAAAGCCATGTGCGACAAGCTTCTGGCGAATACAGTGATTGAGAATTACGCGGTGGAGATCGCCTGAGGTGAAATCAGCCGTCGTCCTGCTCCCAGGCCTCAATCGCGACCGCGACATGATCGCGGCGCTGACCAAGATTTCCGGCACGCCGCCGGTCACCGTCTGGCAGACCGACACCGAAATTCCCGATGTCGACCTGATCGCCATTCCCGGCGGCTTTTCGTTCGGCGATTATCTGCGCTGCGGCGCCATTGCCGCGCGCATGCCAGTAATGCGGGCTGTGGCCGAAAAGGCGGCCAAGGGCGTCACGGTCATCGGCGTCTGCAACGGCTTCCAAATCCTGGTCGAGGCCGGCTTGCTGCCGGGCGCATTGATGCGCAATACCTCGCTGAAATTCGTCTGCCGTCAGGTGAAGCTGCAGATCGCCAATGCCAACACGATGTTCACCCGCCGCTACCAGCCGGGCCAGATCATCCGGGCGCCGGTGGCGCACCATGACGGCAATTATTTTGCCGATGCCGAAACGCTGGCCCGCCTCGAAGGCGAAGGCCAGGTGGTGTTCCGCTATGCCGAAGGCACCAATCCCAACGGCTCGATCAACGACATTGCCGGCATCGTCAACGGCCGCGGCAACGTGCTCGGCCTGATGCCGCATCCCGAGAACCTGATCGAAGCGGCGCATGGCGGCAGCGACGGCCGGGCGCTGTTCGAAAGCGCGCTGGGCATCGCTGCTTGATGCCTTCAATTTTCCTCCTGGAGCCACGGTCATGAAACTCTATTCGCGGCCGTTGTCGCCCTATTCGTCGATCGTGCGGGCGTTGGCCTACATCAAGAACGTGCCGCTCAAGCTCATTGCACCGCCGCCGGGGTTTCCCATCCCGGAGGCGTTTCGTGCCATCTCGCCGTTGAACCGGATTCCGGTGCTGATCACCGGCTCCGGCGAAACGATCGTCGAATCGGTGGTCATCGCCGAATATCTGGAGGAGCGCTTTCCCGAGCCGGCGCTGCTGCCGAGGGACTCGAAGGACCGGGCGCTGGTGCGCATGTTCGCCCGCATCACCGACCTCGACGTGCTCGCCCCGACGATGAAGCTGTTCGAGCTCCATTTCGTGCCGCAGCGCAACGAGGCGGAGATCAAGGCACAGTTCGCCCGATTGCATCACGGGCTTGCGGCAATCGAGGCCCGCATGGCGCATGGCCCGTTCGCGCTCGGCGACGACATCTCCTTTGCCGATGCGTGGTTGACGCCGACCCGCTTCGTCTTCAACAATTTCAGGACAACGATGGGCCGCCCCGATTTGCTTGACGCCTATCCGAAATTCGATGCCTACGAGCAAATAGCCTTGCAGCATCCGGCGCTGTCGCGCGTCTGGGGTGAGATGACAGACGGTCTGAAGATCTTTCTGTCCGAACTCGAGATGGGCGCCGCTTGAACATGAGACCGACGACCACGCGCCTCGCCGTCGCTACTGCCGCCGGGCTTGTACTCGCCTCCTGCCAGTCAGGCCCGAAGAGCGCGCCGGCGCCGGCGGGCAAGAGTGCGTCACTGCTTGCCATGGAGCAGGTGGCAATAGCTGCCCACAAATGCTGGATCGCCAGCAAGGACCCTGCCTTCAAATCTTACCAGATGGCCAACGAGCTGAATTCGTTCAGCGGCACGCCGCGCTTCCTGCTGGTGCCGGCCAAACATTATGGTGGAAAGCCGTTGCTGGTCGTGCAGGCGCAAGGCAATTCGAGCCGCGTCGACGTGTTCGGCCCATTGATGGCGGAACCGCTCGGCGCCCGCATCGGCTCGGACATTGCCCGCTGGCAGGCGGGCAATCCGGCCTGCGGCGCTGCTGCCTAGCCCAATGGGTCGCGTGCTGCAGATCACCGGTCTGGTCGTCGGCCTGGCCGGGCTCGTCCTGCAGCTCTGCATCACCGTCCCGGCATCAATGGAAGCCGGCCGCGGCTTTGCCGGCTCGCTGGTCTTCTATTTCAGCTTCTTCACCATCCTGACCAACATCGGCGCGGTGCTCGTCCATGCCTCGTTGCTGTCGTCGACGGGTTATGCCTGGTTTCCGGCCTTTTCCGCGCCACGGATGCGGGCGGGCGTAGCCGTCGCCATAACGCTGGTCCTCATCGTTTATGCAACGGTCCTGGCGCAGCTTTGGCAGCCGCAAGGGCTGTTCCTGCTCTGCGATGTGCTCCTGCACTATGTGACGCCGGTGTTGTTCGTGCTGTGGTGGCTTGTGGCAGGCGCCGACGGCTCGACGCGGTGGCGCGACATCTCCTGGTGGATGATCTATCCGATCGCCTATCTGGCCTACGCGCTGCTGCGGGCGCCGATTGCCGGTGAAGTGCCCTACCCGTTCCTCGATCTCGCCAAGAACGGCGCGACCAGCGTCGCCGTCTCGGCTCTGGCCATCACCGGGCTCTTTCTGATGCTGTGCATCGTGGCGGTGCTTGTGGACCACGGTGTCACGCGGATCAGGGCGGCGGGCGTTCATCCGCGATGATGCTCTCCCGCCGCGGCAGCCTTTAGCGTCTTGGCACGGTTCGCGCGGCGCCTGCACGGATCGCCGCAGCAGCTTCGCCAGCGATCCGTGACATGAACTTGCGCGTGAATTGGCCGAGCGGCTTGGTATCTTCGAGCGCCCAGCTCGTCGCGAGATCATCGGTGTTGAATTCGTCGACGATAACCCAGGCTGGGGTAAAGAGGGTGGCGCGGCGGGCCTCGGTCTCAGGAATCTCAACATGGTGCGCGCCAGGTCGTGGCGGCTGGCTCGTGATTGGAAAGAGCAGGGCCTGCTTGCGGCCATTCTTGCCGGCAACGATCAGCATAACGCAAGTCGGCCGCGCCTTGCGTCCGCTTTCCTCGCCCCGGTCATATTCCCTTGCCCACAAATAGGAATAGAGAATGATCTGTCCGTGGCCGGGTTCAGTCATCCCGAACATCATCTCGCGCGACTGCGTCGAGGCCGGTTAGAAGCCTGTCGCGTTCCTCGGCCGACAGATCCTCGACGCGGTGTGCCCGTTGCGCGCTGCGACTGGTGATGCGGTCGAACTGCTCTGCCGTCAGGAGAACGAACTTGCGCTTGCCGCGCTTGGTGATGTCAACAGGGCCGCGGAACGCGGCCTCAACAACCTCGCCGGATTTGTTGCCGAGATCTGTGAGGGTGAAACTTGCCACGGTCATCTCCTTCGTTATCCCCAAAATAAGGGAATTAGCTGTTTTCAGCAATACCGCTATTCACTGGAGACGTCGCGAGCGAATGCTGTGAGGGCACGAAGGAGGATGGTATCTCAGTGATGAAGAAGATCTCGTTGGTTCCGATGTCGATATTGACGCTCTCGTCTAACCGCCGATATGCCACGCGACGTTCGAGACGGAGCATCCGGCTGCTCTCAGTCCCAAAACGCCCTCAGCCCCTCACGATGGGCATCGCAACGCGAGATACCGATGTCCTTGAGCTGGTCGTCAGTCATCTCGAGCAGGACCAGCCGGCTGCGCCGGCGATCCATTAACCCGTCGATCCACCTCGCGAAGGATCTGAGCGTACGCACCAGCCGACTGACATAGGTTGGCCTGCCCGGCGGGCGCGCCACCTGCACCTGCAATTCAACTGCCGCGTAGCGGATTGTCTCTATTGTACCCATTTTCTTTCTGCCAAGATTGCAATTGTGCCCTTTTGTACAGCCCGCTTCATATGTATTGACTCTCATTTCGGTGCAATGTAAAAAATTGTCACCATGACAACTTGGCTTCCAGACCTTACAGCCGGCACTGGCCCGCTCTATCAGCGGCTTGCCGATTCCATCGAGACGGACATCGACCGCGGCCTGATCGGTGCAGGGGCAAAGCTGCCGCCGCAGCGCGATCTGGCATACGACATCGGCACGACTGTCGGCACGGTCGGCAGGGCCTATCAATTGCTGCGCGAGCGGGGATTGGTCAGCGGCGAGGTCGGCCGCGGAACCTATGTTATCGCTCAACAGTCGGAGAGCGCAAAGCCGGATTTCCTGGGGCCGGTCGAACAAGGCACGCGCTATATGGATGCGCCCGGCGACAAACTGCGCTTCGATAGCACGGCCGCACCGGATGTCGGCCAGGGTGCCATCGTCGCTGACGTGTTGACACGCACGGCGCAAGACCATCCGCATGAGATTTCAAGCTATACTCGTGATTTCCCGGACCGCTGGTTCGAAGCGGGCAGGCGCTGGCTGTCGCGAAATTCCTATCGCCCGGCGGCGGATGCAATCGTTCCCACGCTCGGCACCCACGCCGCAGTGATGGCAACCATTGCGGGGCTCACCGCCCCCGGCGACTATGTCGTCTTCGAGCACCTCACCTATTCGCAGATCTCGCGCAGTGCCGGCCTGATCGGTCGCCGGACCGCACTGGTGGCGACTGACGACGAGGGCATCGATCCCCAGGATTTCGAGCGCGTCTGCGCACAAAAGCACCCGAAGATGATGTTTTTGATGCCGACGGCCAAGAACCCGACGCTGACAACGCTGTCGGCATCGCGCCGCGAGGCAATCGCGCATGTCGCCCGTCAATATAACGTCGTCCTGATCGAGGACGATCTCTATGGCGGACTGACCGATGACCCAACGCCTTTAATGGCCGAATATGCTCCCGAACGGACCATCGTTGCCGGCGGCCTGTCGAAATCGGTTGCGGCGGGTGTTCGCGGCGGCTGGCTCGCTTGCCCGCCGGCCTATCGTCACCGCATCCGGGTTGCCCACAAGATGATGACGGGCGGCCTGCCCTTTCTGCTGGCGGAGGTGGGCAGCCGGCTGGTGCTGTCCGGTCAGGCCGCTGAGATGCGCAAACGCAGCATTGCCGAGATCGGTGCACGCATCGCGATCGTACGCGAGACACTCGACGGCTTCGAGTTCAAGGCGCTGGATAATGTGCCGTTCGTCTGGCTCACCTTGCCCGACCCATGGCTTTCCGGCACTTTCAAGCAGGCTTGCCTCGAACATGGCGTGCTCATCGACGACGAGGACGAGTTCAAGGCGGGACGTTCCGAACAGGCTTTTCACGGCGTGCGGTTTGGCATCTCGCAGCCGCGACAGCGGGACGATATTGCGCACGGCGTCGCAGTGATCCGGCGGCTTCTGGACGAAGGCCGCGCCGGCTACGACAGCTTTTCCTGAACCGGCTTGAAACCGGCGGGTCGAGTGGCGATCTCTCGCTACTTGCGGCCAGTTGTTGCTTTCCGTCGTTTTAGTCATCCGACGGGGTGTATCGGCTGCAAAGCTTGCGATAAGACGGGACTCGATCCCAAGGACATAAATTGCCGATCATGACCATTTCCAATTCCGTGCCGATCACTCCGGAACTCATTGCCGCGCACGGGCTGAAGCCCGACGAGTACCAGCGCATCCTCGACCTCGTCGGGCGCGAACCGAGCTTTACCGAACTCGGTATTTTTTCGGCGATGTGGAACGAGCATTGTTCCTACAAATCCTCGAAGAAGTGGCTGCGCACGCTGCCGACCACCGGGCCGCAAGTCATCCAGGGCCCGGGCGAGAATGCCGGCGTGGTCGATATCGGCGACGGCGACTGCGTCGTCTTCAAGATGGAGAGCCACAACCACCCCTCCTACATCGAGCCCTATCAGGGTGCCGCGACCGGCGTCGGCGGCATCCTGCGCGATGTCTTCACCATGGGCGCGCGACCGATCGCGGCGATGAACGCGCTGCGCTTCGGCGCGCCGGACCACCCCAAAACCAGGCATCTGGTTGCCGGCGTCGTTTCCGGCGTCGGCGGCTACGGCAATTCCTTCGGCGTGCCGACGGTCGGCGGCGAGGTCAATTTCGACGCCCGCTACAACGGCAATATCCTGGTCAATGCGTTTGCCGCGGGCCTCGCGAAGACGGACGCAATCTTTCTGTCCGAGGCCAAGGGCGTCGGCCTGCCGGTCGTCTATCTCGGCGCCAAGACCGGGCGCGACGGCGTCGGCGGCGCCACCATGGCCTCGGCAGAGTTCGACGACAAGATCGACGAGAAGCGGCCCACGGTCCAGGTTGGCGATCCCTTCACCGAAAAATGCCTGCTCGAAGCCTGCCTCGAACTGATGGCGTCCGGCGCCGTTATCGCCATCCAGGACATGGGTGCCGCTGGCCTCACCTGCTCGGCGGTCGAGATGGGCGCCAAGGGCGACCTCGGCATCGAGCTCGACCTCGACAAGGTGCCGGTGCGCGAAGAGCGCATGAGCGCCTATGAGATGATGCTGTCGGAGAGCCAGGAGCGCATGCTGATGGTGCTGCGCCCCGAAAAGGAAAAACAGGCCGAGGCGATCTTCCACAAATGGGGCCTCGACTTTGCCATCGTCGGCAAGACCACCGACGATCTGCGCTTTCGCGTGCTGCATCAGGGCGACGAGGTTGCCAATCTGCCGATCAAGGATCTCGGCGACCAGGCGCCGGAATATGACCGTCCCTGGGTCGAGCCGAAGAAGCCGGCGCCGCTGGCCGGCGATGCACCGCGAACCGATGTGGCCGACGCACTGCTCAAGCTGCTGGGCGGACCGGACCTTTCCTCGCGCCGCTGGGTGTGGGAGCAGTACGACACGCTGATCCAGGGCAATTCCCTGCAGCTTCCCGGCGGCGACGCCGGTGTCGTGCGCGTCGACGGTCATCCGACCAAGGCGCTCGCCTTCTCCTCCGACGTGACGCCGCGCTATTGCGAGGCCGACCCTTACGAGGGCGGCAAGCAGGCGGTTGCCGAATGCTGGCGCAATCTTACCGCCACCGGCGCTCTGCCGCTCGCGGCCACCGACAATCTCAATTTCGGCAATCCGGAACGGCCCGAGATCATGGGCCAGCTGGTTGGTGCTGTGAAAGGCATCGGCGATGCCTGCCGGGCGCTTGGCTTTCCGATCGTCTCCGGCAACGTCTCCCTCTATAATGAGACCAACGGACAGGGCATCCTGCCGACACCAACCATCGGCGGCGTCGGTCTGATTGCCGACTGGTCGAAAATGGTGCGCATCGGCTTTGCCGCCGAAGACCAGATGATCGTGCTGGTCGGCGCGCCGACGATATGGGGCTCGCATCTTGGCCAGTCGGTCTATATGCGCGACATCTTTGGCCGCGCCGACGGCCCGCCGCCGCCGGTCGATCTCGGCCACGAGAAGCGGGTCGGCGACCATGTGCGGGCACTGATCGCCTCCGGTGTTGTTACCGCGGCGCATGACGTTTCCGATGGCGGCATCGCGGTGGCGCTGGCCGAGATGGCGATGGCCTCCGGCATCGGCGCGACCATTCCCGGCCTGATCGGTGCAGATCCGATCCCGATCTGGTTCGGCGAGGACCAGGGCCGTTATCTGCTGACGCTGTCGATCGACCCGCAGAGCGAGCAATGGGACGCCATTCGCGAACAGCAAAACAAGCTCGGCGTTTTTGCGCCGTGGATCGGCTCGACCGGCGGCAGCGAACTGAAGCTGGGCGAGGCGCGTGCGATACCGGTCAGCGAATTGACCGCCGCCCACGAATCCTGGTTCCCTCGCTTCATGGCAAATGAGGTCGTGGACCCGTGATGTGATCGAGTGGGCCCCTTTCCCTGTGGTTCATCCGCCATTTCGACCATATCTATGAGATCACGACCTGAACAAGGAATCCTCACATGGCAATGGACGCCCACGACATCGAACGGCTGATCAAGGAAGGCATTCCGGACGCCAAGGTGACGATTCGCGACCTGGCCGGCGACGGCGACCATTATGCGGCTGAGGTTGTGGCCGAAAGCTTTCGCGGCAAAAGCCGCGTCCAGCAGCACCAGATGGTCTATGACGCGCTGAAGGGCAACATGGGCGGCGTACTGCACGCGCTTGCCCTGCAGACCAGCGTGCCGGACTGAGCTCTCTTGCAGTTACCGGCTCGCAAGCTTCTTACCGGTCACGGCAATGATCGGCCCCGCCGGATACTTTCCACCCACAATCATCCGCTCGCCGTTCGACAGCGCCGAAACGACCCCGTCGAAGAAAAGCGCGTTGGGACAATCGAGCGCATCCCGGAATAGCCGTGCGAAGCTGCCGAGGCTGACTTCAGAGCGTGAGATCGCCAGCACGACCGTATTTTCGTCACGCACGCCGACGCCATTGCGGATATAGCGTGATGTGCCGTTCTGCTCGAAGCGGGGATGAAGCCGGCCGTCTATCACCAGCATCGGGCCGGATTGCGTGGCAAACATCACGTCCAGTCTGGTCGCAGCATAGGCGCTTGTCTCCATGACCGCCGCCTTGCCGTCCTTGCGGACCAGGAATACGCCATTCGGTTTCAGGAAGAAATTGCCTCCGCTGCCGGCGACGTTGATCGGCGCCTTCTACCGGCCGTCTTCGACGAGAAGGCCGACTGGGGTCAGGTCTTGGTGATACATGCCGGCGTTCATGGCGAGCAGCACCGTCCGGCCCTGATCCGCCATCGCCTTGTCGAATTTGTCCAGTGAACCGAAAGCCTTGCCGTCGGGGCCTGTGTGGAACACACCGACGTCATAGCGGCGCAGATCGATTTCGCAGACGACATAGGCGACCGCCTCGAAGCTCGTATCGCGGCACGGCGCCGGTAATTCACCGCCGACGACGAGAGATGGCTGTCTCGGCGACCTGGCCCACCAGATCAAGGACAGTGCGGCGAACAGAACGGCGAGGAGGAACCCGGCGAGATATCGTCTTTTCATCGCGCCTCGGGAAAGATGGTGGCCAACGCTCTTGGCCCAAGATCAGACGTTCCTTTGCGCCATTTGCGTGGCAAGGCGGCAAACATCTTGTTTCGCGCAACCCATGGGTTTATTTGAAGGGTAATGTTCGAGCCTGACTCCCACAGGCATGAAAGGGTATTCCATGAGCGGCATCAACGACTACATCGACAATGAAGTGAAGGGCAACGACGTCGTTCTCTTCATGAAGGGCACGCCCGGCTTCCCGCAATGCGGATTTTCCGGCCAGGTCGTGCAGATCCTCGACTATATCGGCGCCGACTATAAGGGCGTCGACGTGCTGACGTCGGCCGAACTGCGGCAAGGCATCAAGGATTATTCCAACTGGCCGACCATCCCGCAGCTCTACGTCAAGGGCGAGTTCGTCGGCGGCTGCGACATCATCCGCGAGATGTTCCAGGCGGGCGAATTGCAGACCTTCCTCGTCGAAAAGGGCGTCAGCGTCAAAGGCGCCGCCTGACTTCTGTTTCTGCGTATGACCTTCCGCCTGCGATTTTCGGGGGTCATGCGCTAAGCGCCGGGGCAGCCCCCACCTTGGCAAAAAAGTTCTGCCCGCTACCGGGCAATCAACGAATGGATGCGTCGGCCAGCCGGCGCATTTTCGTTTGAGGATCGGACTGGCCGTGGATCAGCAAGCACAAGCGCAGCAAAAGGCAAGCACCTTGCCTATTCCGCGCTGGGAATTCATTGCGCTGTGCGCGGCGCTGATGGCGCTCAATTCGCTGGCCATCGACATTATTTTGCCGGCGCTGCAGCAGATCGGCGCTTCGCTTGGCATCGAAAATGAAAACCACCGGCAATATGTGGTCACCGCCTATATCCTTGGCTTTGGCGGCGGACAGCTGTTCTTCGGGCCGATCTCGGACCGCTTCGGGCGCCGCGCGCCGCTTGTCGCAGGGCTGGTGATATACGTCCTGGCGGCCGGCGCTGCGGCAATCGCCCCGTCATTCACCACGCTTCTGCTATGCCGGGCCGTGCAAGGCATCGGCGCGGCGGCGACGCGCGTCATTGCCGTCTCGATCGTGCGCGATACGTTCGACGGAAGGCGCATGGCCGAAGTCATGTCCTTGATCTTCATGGTGTTCATGGCCATTCCGGTGGTGGCGCCCGGTATCGGCCAGTTCATCATGCTGTTTGCGACCTGGCATGTGATCTTCGTCACCATGGCAGCCGGCGCGCTGATCGTGTCCGCCTGGTCGCTGCTGCGCCTGCCCGAGACACTACACCCCGAATATCGCCGGCCGCTGACGCTGTCCTCCATCATCGGTGGCTTCCGCATCGTTCTCACCAACCGCATCGCGCTCTGTTATGCCTTCGCCAGCACCTTCATCTTCGGCGCCATGTTCGGCTTCATCGCCTCGGCCCAGCAGATCTATGTTAGCGTGTTCAATGTCGGCGAGGTGTTCCCGGTCATCTTCGCGGGGGTTGCCGGTGTGCTTGCTTTTTCGAACTACCTCAACTCGCGCCTCGTCGGCCGCATCGGCATGCGCCGTCTGTCGCAAAGCGCGCTGCTGCTGTTTCTGGCCATCAGCCTTGCCTGGCTGGTCGTTTCCATCGAAATAAAGATGCCGCTCTGGCTCTTCATTACCTTCTTTGCCTGCGCCATGGTCCCGTTCGGCGCGCTCGGCGCGAACTTCAACGCGCTCGCTATGGAGCCGCTGGGGCACCTGGCCGGCACTGCGTCGTCGATCCTTGGGTTCATGCAGACATTTCTTGGCGGCATTCTCGGCACGCTGATCGGCCAAGCCTTCAACGGCACGGTGACGCCGCTGGCCGCCGGGTTCTGCAGCGTGTCCGTGGCGGCGCTGCTGATGATCCTGCTGGCCGAGCGCGGCAGACTGTTCCAGCCGCATAACCCGCCGGTTTAATGCCCATTGCGCGTGCGCCTAGGATGCACCCTCACTGACCGCGGTGAAGCGAGGGAACAGCGTACGTCCTGCGATTGCTCCACCCATACTGTCCGAAACGGGCAGTGGAAGAGCCTTGTCGAGCGCCTCGAGGACGGAAGCCACGAAGGCCCGGTTGAGCGGACCATCGTCCCCTAGATGTGAGTAGGTGGCGCGCGGCTTGCCGATAAGCGTGCCGTTTCGGCGAATTGAGAACTGCAGCGTCAGGGTCATGCCCGCGCTTCCGCGCGGCGGCTTCCAACAGGCGAAGATCGCGGAGAACATCTCGTCTATGGTGTCGACGGAGTCGGGACTGCGACATGCGCGTTCCCCAGCTCTTGTTTCATGGACACCGGCAACCAAGGCAAGGGCAAAGGCCGTTGCAACAATTGCGGACCGAGGTTTCATTCGAGATCTCCGGTTTCGCACAAGATTGGACAACTTTGGCAGCGAAGAGCTATTCCGCCCAGAGCTCACGGCGCAGCTCCCGCCAGCTCTCCCGGTCCGGTGCGACCAGCAGGCCACCCCCGACATGCGACGGCAGATAGGCGCTGCCGTCGAAGCGCGCGGCATGGCCGCCGGCCTCCGCATGGATCAGCACGCCGGCCAAGTGGTCCCAAGGCATCAGCTTGTTGTAGACGACGAAATGGCCGTGGCCGCTGGCCAGCAGGCGGTATTCATGGGCGGCGCAGCGATAATTGAACTGCGATAGCGACTTGGTCTGGTTGCGCGCCAAACGTGAGCGGTCCGGCTCGGGCACATAGTGCCATGAGACCGCACCGGTCATTTCCGACATCGGCGCCGGTTTGGCGACATGGACCTTTTCCAGATTGCCATGGGCATGGCGGATATGGCTGCCGGCGCCACTAACGCCGATCAGCCAATCCTTGCCGACGGGATCGTGAATGATGCCGACGACCGTCTCGCCCTTGACCACGACGCCAAGCATGACGCCGAACAGCGGCACGCCGGAGGCGAAGTTGAAGGTGCCGTCGACCGGGTCGATGACGAAGGCGAGTTCGGCATCGCCGAGACCGTCGAGCAGCGTCGGGTCGTCGGAGCAGGCCTCCTCGCCGACGATCATTGCGTGGGGATAACGCTGGCGCAGCCTGGCGGTGATGAGCCGTTCGGCATTGACGTCGGCCTCGGTGACGAGATCGGCGGCCGAGGTCTTGCGACGGACGTCGCCCTCGCTCAACCGGCGAAAGCGTGGCATGATCTCGGCGACGGCGGCTTCCGACAGAAGGTCGGCAAGCCAGTCGATCGCGCTATCGTCAAATGTCATCGGGACGCCTGGTGGTGAGGGTTTCGTTGAGGGCGGCGAAATCGAACAGCTTCCTGTCGAGCAGATGCGAACGCCGCACATTGGTCATGGCGTGGATCATCGTGTCCTTGCGGCCGGGCATGCGCTTCTCGATGTCGTCGAGCATCGCCTTCATGGCGTTGCGCTGCAGGCCTTCCTGGCTACCGCACAGATCGCACGGAATGATCGGGAATTTCATGGCGCCGGCGAATTTCTCGAGATCGGCTTCCGCACAATAGGCGAGCGGCCGCAGCACCATGACATCGCCTTCGTCATTGAGCAGCTTCGGCGGCATGGCGGCCAGGCGCCCGCCATGGAACAGGTTCATGAAGAAGGTTTCCAGTATGTCCTCGCGGTGGTGGCCGAGCACCAGCGCCGAGCAGCCCTCCTCGCGGGCAATGCGATAGAGATGGCCGCGCCGTAGCCGCGAGCACAGCGAGCAATAGGTGCTGCCCTCGGCCAGCTTGTCGGTGACCACCGAATAGGTGTCCTGATATTCGATGCGATGCGGAATGGCATATCTATCGAGATAATCGGGCAATATGTGCTTGGGAAAGTTCGGCTGGCCCTGGTCGAGATTGCAGGCTAACAGCTCGACCGGCAGCAGCCCGCGCCATTTGAGATCGAGCAGAACGGCAAGCAGGCCGTAGGAATCCTTGCCGCCCGACAGAGCGACCAGCCAACGGTCGCCGGGCCTCACCATGGAGAAATCGTCGATCGCCTGGCGGGCAAGCCGCAACAGCCGTTTGCGCAGCTTGTTGAACTCGACGGAGGACGGCACATCGGCAAACAGAGGATGAAAGCCGCCTTCGGCGTCGGCGACCGGTTCGAGCGTTTCGGCGTCTGGCTGCATGTTCACGGCGCGTCGGCCCCAAGATCCTGTTGCCGCCCGCAGTAGCGCATCGGACCGAAAATCGAAATCGATTTCGGAATCACGCCGCGGAAAAGGAACGAAAAAAAAAAGGCCGCCTCGACGGGCGGCCTTCGATTGTATCGCGACGAACGCGACGATCAGCGCGAATAGAATTCGACGACCAAGTTCGGTTCCATCTGCACGGCAAACGGAACGTCCGCCAGGCCGGGGATGCGCGTGAAGGCCGCGGTCATCTTGTTGTGATCGGCTTCAATATAATCGGGCACGTCGCGCTCGGCCAGGCCCACCGATTCCAGCACGATGACCAGCTGCTTCGACTTCTCGCGCACTTCGACGACGTCGCCCGGCTTGCAGCGGTACGAGCCGATGTTGACGCGCTTGCCGTTGACGTTGACGTGGCCGTGATTGACGAACTGGCGCGCCGCAAAGATGGTCGGCACGAACTTGGCGCGGTAGACGACCGCGTCGAGGCGCGATTCGAGCAGGCCGATCAGGTTCTCCGAGGTGTCGCCCTTGCGGCGGTCCGCCTCTTCATAGACCTTGCGGAACTGCTTTTCCGAAACGTCGCCATAGTGGCCCTTTAGCTTCTGCTTGGCGCGCAGCTGCAGGCCGAAATCGGAAAGCTTGCCCTTGCGGCGCTGGCCATGCTGGCCGGGGCCGTATTCACGCTTGTTGACCGGGGACTTCGGGCGGCCCCAGATGTTTTCGCCAAGACGGCGGTCGATCTTGTACTTCGCGGATTCGCGCTTGCTCATCGCATTCCCTTTCAAAACAACATACCCGGAACCTCATGGTCCGGGTGAAGGAAACGCGCCCTCCTCTGGCCTCCGTTTTCGAGACCTGACAGGGTTTTCCACGCAACGCGACGGAAAACCCACGGGACACGTCATTTCAAACAAGACATAGGGAAAGTAAAACCGGCTTCCCAAACGTCTTGCACACATAAAGAAAACCACCGGGCATTGCGGCCCGGTGTTGGTGGGCTGGTTAAACGGAGATTTAACCGCTGTCAAGCTTCTGGCTGGCGCGAATCGCCGAACCGGATAGTGTTACGGTTGTAGAACGTGCCGGATGTGGCGGGAGGTTGCGCCAGCGGCATCAGGAAGGGACTGAAGTCAGAGGAGCTGGAATTCGCATGAAGAAGTTCTTCCTTACGTTGGTAGGAGCCGCGGTGATGGCCGGCACGATGGCGGTCGCGCCCGAGCCGGCGCAGGCCCGGCATTGGCATGGGCACAGGCATCACCAGGTCTGCCGCATCGTGGTCAAGAAGAAGGTGGTGTGGCGCCACGGTCATCGCAAGGTCATCCGCTACAAAGTGCGGCGCTGCGGGTGGGGCTGGAACTGGTAATTTTCGTCCTCGCCCGTTGAGACTTCATGGCCCGCGGCTCAGCCGCGGGCCTTTTATTGACCGGCATCCGCCGTCAGAATGGCCAGTCGATCAGTGTTTCGACTTCTTTTCCGGCAGGCCCTTGCGCTTGGTCTCGGCGAATTCCTCGAGCTGTTTTTCGCTCATGGATTTATACATTCCCTTTGACGCGCCTTTGAGCGCGCCCTTCTTGGTCTCGCCGCGCTTGGCTGACAATGCCGCGCCGGCCGCTTTCTGCTGGGCTTTTGAGGTGGCTGGCATGATGGTTTCTCCCGTTTCCGATGAGAGGAAAACGCATTGTCTGGTGTGATGTTCCCAAAGCGAAAATTGCTTGCGGTCAGGATATCGTCAGGCCAAATCCCTGCATCAGCCGGCGCGTCGGAAAATCGGCGCTGTTCGAGGTGAAGAACGCAAGGTCGGCGCCTTCCGGCAGTGCCTCTCTGCGATAAGCGGCCTCGGTATCGGCAAGCAGCGACAGCGCCCGGCGTGCGATCGCCTCGGCCGGGTCGAGCCAGTCGACCGGCCACGGTGCTGTCTTGCGCATGCGGTTGGCCAAAAACGGATAATGGGTGCAGGCAAGCACGACGATGTCGGTGCGCAGCCCGTCATGCTCGACGAAGCACGGCGCGATCTCTGCGCGCACGGCGTCCTCGTCGACAAAACCGTCGCGCATATAGGCTTCGGCCAATCCCGCCAGCCTGTCGCTGCCGACCAGGCGGACATGGCATTTCTGCGCCCATTTGCTGATCAGATCGCGCGTGTACTGGCGCTTGACGGTGCCGGGCGTCGCCAGCACCGAAACCAGACCTGAGCGCGTGCGTTCCGCCGCCGGCTTGATGGCCGGCACGGTGCCGACGAAAGGATGGCCGGGAAACCTCTCGCGCAAAGCATCGATGACCAGTGTCGAGGCGGTGTTGCAGGCGATGACCGAAATGGCCGGCGAAAACCGGTCGAGCAGCCTGGCGAACAACTCCAGGATATGTGTTCTCAGCGCCGGTTCCTCCCAGGCGCCGAAGGGGAACGCCGCGTCGTCGGCGACATAGATGAAGCGGCGGTCAGGCATCAGCACGCGCGCCTCACGCAGCACGGTGAGGCCGCCAATGCCGGAATCGAACATCAGGATCGGACGGGCGCTTGATGGATCGGTCATTGTCATTGAGTCACTAAGGGCTGGGAATCACTAAGGGCTGGGAATCACAAACGAGATCGCGAGGGAAGACCCGGCCCATGCTTTCTGCTTCGGCCAATGATGCTTTATCCCGGCCGCTTCTATGTGGAACCATCATGGCCTTGATGCGGCGAGCCGGTCACACAAGGCCGCGCTTGCCGAAGCCGCCGGGCCGCGGCCGGCCGTTCGCCGGAGATGCAGGTTGAGATGCAGGGTGGTTCGACGGCACCGGCGCGGCCCGCGTGGCGTAGGCTGGAGCCAGGGCCGTCGCGCCGGCGGCTGACGCTGAATGGAGCGCCGCGGCGCCGCGCAACGGCCCGGGCGGGTCGAAATCGTCGAAACTCAGGGATGACGCCATATCCGCAGAGCCACCACCCGCCGGCTTGGCCGCCAAGATGACGGCCCACAGCCCGACAAGAGCTAATCCCAGCAGGTTAAGGCCGGAATGCGAATCTTCGCCGTCGAATTTTACGACAAGAACAGTGCCGGCCTGCAGAATCGCAAACAGGGTCGAGAACACGATATAGGACCAAAGGATCCAACCCGACCCTTGCGCGTCGCGGCTTCGACGCCAGGCGAAATTCGCGCGTAACAGAACGATCACCAGCGAGGTAACGAGAACAGCCGCGGCCAGCCCTTCCCTGGAAGGTCCGGGCTTCGAATTGGCCAAACCCTCGATGCCGATGGTCAGCACGACGCACAGCACAAAGGTCACGATTTCCGCAACCAGCAAGGCCGCGGAATAGAAGAAAAAGCGAAGACGCCCGATATTTGAATTGAACATCCGAGGACCCATCGTTCGCCGGACAATGGATCATATCGAATAACATTCGGTTACTGGTGAGGTGGCGGGATTCGAAGCTTAGGGCCGTTGACAAAGTCGGCTTTGTTCACTGAAGCCCAAATGCTACCCGCTTCAAAACGTCGTTCACCTGAAGCCTAAAATCGACGGTGTAGAAGGTCGATTGAACGACTGCGCCTTCTTTGATCTCTAAAATGCTGTCTCGACTGAATGTGCATCCCGTTGCGTCCAGAAGGCTTGATACCGCAGCTACCTCACCGACGGTTTTTTCATCTAGGCGATAGAGTGCCGGATATATCGGGGCGCACTTGTTCCCAGCATTCTCAACTAAGCGCCATTCCGTGTCGAAGAAATACGTCGCACGTGCCTTCGCATCAGATCGCGTGCCACCATGCTCATCGCCCCATCTTGAATGCAAACCGTTGGCCCAGTCGTCTATTGAAATCAGGTTCGAGGTATTTGACTCGACTCCGTATACTATCGAGTAGACGTGGCTGCCGGTTAGCGGCGACGTCAACGCAAACCTATATCTGAAGATCAGGTTCTGCTCTTTCTCTTCGTGAGATATTGAGATGGTCTGCAAATATGCAGAGCGAGCCTCCAGTGAAAGTGACATGTCCTTGCGGTTGTTGAGCGCTCGTTTCTTTTCCGAACGCTCCCAATCGGGATAGCGTGACCTGATAACTTCCTCCAGTTCTTGCCTAGGCATTCCGACGCGGAGCACGGAATTGGTTAACAATCTTTCAATGGCTTGCTGTGCGGGAAGTGTGCCCGATGGCTTTTCAAATTCCGACGCCGCAGACATTTCAGATAACAGACAGAATAAGACAAACGCGGGCAAGATAGCTCTGGGCACGATCTCTCTCACTGATTAAGGGCGTCGCCAGCAGAAGAAGAAGCACACCCGCCCTGGCAGTCAATGGCAATTGCTTTTTATGCGCTCCCGTTGGGAACAAACACCTAGTCTTTGTCTGTCGCCTTGCCAGCGCGCCGGGCCGCTGCCGGAAGCCGTCTTGGATCGTCGCCGGGCGATCCGTCGCCGCGCGGCATGGCCGGCGAGAACCTGTCCAGCGATGATATTATGCCGCGCAGCACCTTAAGCTCCGGCTCGGCAAAGCCGGCGCGGGTCAGCACTGCACGCAAATTGTCGACCATCTTCGGCTTCTTCGCTGCCGGGCGGAAATAGCCGCGCGCCTCGAGTGCACCTTCCAGATACACAAACAGGCCGTGCAATTCGTCCTTGGTGGCCGGCGGCATTTCGGGGCCGGAGAAGTTGGTCCTGGTCTCGTCTTCCAGGCCGGACTTCATCCATTCATAGGACATCAGCAGGGCCGCCTGGGCGATGTTGAGCGAGGAGAAGGCTGGATCGACGGGGAAGGTGACGATCTCGTCGGCAAGGCCGACCTCGTCATTATAGAGGCCGAAGCGCTCGCGGCCGAACAGGATGCCGGTGCGCTGGCCGGCCCGCTGCCGCGCGCGCAGCGCCCTGCCCGCCTCGACCGGACCGCGCACCGGCTTGAAATTGTCGCGCGCGCGCGCCGTGGTGGCGAAGACGAAGTTCAAATCGGCAATCGCCGAGGCCAGGTCATCGAACACCTTGACGGCATCGATGACGTGGTCGGCGCGGCTTGCGGCGGCACGCGCCTTCTCGCTCGGCCAGCCGTCGCGCGGATTGACGAGCCGCAGCTCGGAAAGGCCGAAATTGGCCATGGCGCGCGCAACCATGCCTATATTCTCGCCGAGCTGCGGCTCGACCAGGATGATCGCCGGTCCGGACGCTGGAGTTCCGGAGGCAAGAGGGTTGTCGGGATCCTGGGTAGCGGCCATGGTTGTCAGTGAACTGCTGTTTGCGGCATTTCGCAGTCCCCTGCCACATTTGGCGGCGAAAATGAAGCTTTCGCAAGGAATGCCGGCACTACGGCGCGGTTCGCCGTTTGCGCGGCCAAAAAGCCTTTGATATACGGGCCGCATCCCAGGGCCGGCAGCCGTGCGGGCAAGGCCGTTCCGTTCCCCAAAAGCGAGGCATTCTTTCCATGGCGAAGATCAAGGTGGCGAACCCGGTCGTCGAACTCGACGGCGACGAGATGACCCGCATCATCTGGCAGTTCATCAAGGACAAGCTGATCCACCCTTATCTCGACCTCAAGCTCGAATATTACGACCTCGGCATCGAGCACCGCGACGCCACCAACGACCAGGTGACCATCGATTCGGCCAATGCCATCAAGAAATACGGCGTCGGCGTGAAATGCGCGACGATCACGCCCGACGAGCAGCGCGTCGAGGAATTCAAGCTGAAGAAGATGTGGAAGTCGCCGAACGGCACCATCCGCAACATCCTCGGCGGCACCATCTTTCGCGAGCCGATCATCATGAAGAACGTGCCGCGGCTGGTGCCCGGCTGGACCAAGCCGATCATCGTCGGCCGCCACGCCTTCGGCGACCAGTACCGCGCCACCGACTTCCGCTTCCCCGGCAAGGGCAAGCTGACGATCAAATTCGTCGGCGAGGACGGCCAGGTGATCGAGCACGACGTGTTCGACGCACCCGGCGCCGGCGTCGCCATGGCCATGTACAATCTCGACGAATCGATCCGCGAATTCGCCCGCGCCTCCCTGAACTACGGCCTGCTGCGCAATTACCCCGTCTACCTCTCGACCAAGAACACCATCCTCAAAGCCTATGACGGCCGCTTCAAGGACATCTTCCAGGAGGTCTACGAGGCGGAGTTCGAAACAGAATTCAAAGCTAAGAAGCTCTGGTACGAGCACCGGCTGATCGACGACATGGTGGCCTCGAGCCTGAAATGGTCGGGTGGCTATGTCTGGGCCTGCAAGAATTATGACGGCGACGTGCAGTCCGACACGGTGGCGCAAGGCTTCGGCTCGCTCGGCCTGATGACCTCGGTGCTGATGACGCCGGACGGCAAGACCGTCGAGGCGGAAGCCGCGCACGGCACCGTCACCCGCCACTATCGCCAGCACCAGAAGGGCGAGGAGACCTCGACCAATTCGATCGCCTCGATCTTTGCCTGGACGCGCGGCCTCGCTCATCGCGCCAAGCTCGACGACAATGCCGAACTGAAGCGCTTTGCCGAGACCCTGGAAAGGGTCTGCATCCAGACGGTCGAGTCCGGCTTCATGACCAAGGACCTGTCGCTGCTGATCGGCCCCGACCAGCCATGGCTTTCGACCACCGGCTTCCTCGACAAGATCGACGAGAATTTGCAGAAGGCGATGGCCTGAGCCCAACCGACATGGGCAAGCCCGTCGTCTACGGCGCGGATTACAGCGTCTATGTGCGCATCGTGCGGCTGGTGCTGGAGGAAAAGGGCGTCGGCTACGAGCTCGTGCCCGTCGACGTCTTTGCCGCGGACGGCATTCCCGGCTGGTATTTCGAGCACCAGCCGTTCGGCCGCATTCCGGCCTTCGAGCATGACGGCTTTCGCCTCTACGAGACCGGCGCGATTGCCCGTTATGTCGACGAAGCCTTTGGCGGCCCGGCGCTGCAACCGGTCGAAGCCCGGCCTCGAGCACGCCTGAACCAGATCACCGGCCTGCTCGACGCCTACGCCTACAGGACCATGGTCTGGGATGTCGCTGTCGAGCGGCTGGAAAAAACGCCGCCCGACGAAGCCGTGATCGCCAACGGGTTGCGGCAGGCGAGAACGGCATTGCAGGCGCTCTCTTCGCTGAAAGCCGAAGGGCCTTGGCTGTTGGGGACGGACCTGACGCTGGCCGACCTGCACGCCGCACCGATCATCGGCTATTTCGTCAAGGTCGCCGAGGGACAAGCCCTGCTGGCCGAGTTTGCCGAGATTCGGGATTGGTATGCGCGCATCACTCAACGCGCGAATTTTGCGAAAACCGAAAAGGCAGGGTGAAACCGCCGCGAGGCGCGGCAACTTCGCACGACCTGGGTTCCTCGCCCCGCTTGCGGGGAGAGGTGGCTCGGCGAAGCCGAGACGGAGAGGGGAAATCGGCGCATTCCTAAAGCGCCTTTTGATTGCGCAGGCCCCCTCTCCGGCCGCTTCGCGGCCACCTCTCCCCCACTTCGTGGGGGCGAGGAACCGGAGCCAAGCCGCTTAATCGGGAAGGTAGATCTCCGCCTTCATAAAGGTCTTCGCACGGCCTGTGATCAGCACGCGATCTCCGGCCAGTTTGCATAGCAAATGCCCGCCGCGCTGCGAGCATTGGAATGCCGACAGATGCGTCTTGCCGAGTTTTTCAGCCCAATAAGGTACCAGCGTCGCATGAATGGAGCCGGTAACCGGATCCTCGGGAATGCCCGCCCCGGGCACGAAGTAACGGGAGACGAAATCGTGGGCTCGCCCAGGCGCGGTAATAACCAGGCCGAGAGAATGAAAACGTCCGATCCTGAGCAGATCGGGAACGAAAGATCGCACGGTTGTCTCGTCGGCAAGCTCGACAAACAGGTTCTCGAAATTGCGGAAGCTCGCAACCGGCCGCTGAGGCAATATCGCTTGCAGCGCCGAGTTCAGCTCTTCCTCGATGGGCTGCGGCGGAAAACAAGGCAGATCGAGCTGATAGCCCCCTTCCCACCGGGAAACCCGCAGCTCGCCGACCCGGGTGGCGAAGGCCATTTCGCCCTGACCATTGTATTCCGTAGCCAGCACATGGGCGGCCGCAAGAGTGGCGTGGCCGCAGAAGTCGACTTCATGGACCGGCGTGAACCAGCGCAAATCCCAAC
The DNA here is from genome assembly GCF_040321495.1 of Mesorhizobium sp. M0408. NCBI lineage: Bacteria > Pseudomonadati > Pseudomonadota > Alphaproteobacteria > Hyphomicrobiales > Phyllobacteriaceae > Mesorhizobium > Mesorhizobium sp. M0408. Next base: position 142,139 of record NZ_JAMYRO010000019.1, read on the forward strand.
CTTTGCCATTCGGCCGCACAAACGCGGTTTCAGCAAGATTGTTTTCGTTGGCGATGGCCTGCATTACCTGCTCCGACAGCCATTCCTCTAAAAGGAGAACGGCGGCAGGGTTACCCTGGAAGGCCCGTTCGGCAAAGGCATCGACCTGATACATCGTCAGCGTCGGCATATCGGCTCTCAAAGATATCCGCTGGGCGGCGCGCCATTTCGGCCGTGCCGCCCCCGGTGCAGGTTCACGCCGCTTCGAGAGCCGCTTTCACCGCAGCGATCGCGTCTTCGGCCTTCGAGGCGTCCGGGCCGCCGGCCTGAGCCATATCGGGTCGCCCGCCGCCGCCCTGCCCGCCCAATGCCGCGGACGCGACGCGCACCAGATCGATGGCGTTGAAGCGGCCGGCCAGATCATCGGTGACGGCGACGACGACGCTCGCCTTGTTGTCCTCGCCGGCGCCGACAAAGACGACGATGCCGGAGCCGAGCGACTTCTTGCCGGCATCGGCCAACGGCTTAAGATCCTTTGGCGAGACGCCCGATACCGCCTTGCCGAGAAAACCGACACCGGCAATGGTTTCGTTTTCCGCAGGCACACCGGCTGGCGAGCGATCGCCCAGCGCCAGCTTCTTGCGCGCCTCGATCAGCTCCTTTTCGAGCTTCTTGCGTTCGTCCAGCAGCGCCTCGACGCGGGCCGGCACATCGGCCGGCGAAATCTTCAACGCGGCGGCGGCCGCCTTCAACCGCTTGTCCTGTTCGTCGAGATGCTTTCTGGCCGCCTCGCCGGTCAACGCCTCGATGCGGCGCACGCCGGCAGCGACCGCGCTGTCGGACACGATGCGCACCAGGCCGATATCGCCGGTCGCCCTGACATGCGTGCCGCCGCATAGCTCGACCGAATAAGGCCGGTTGGCCTTGGCGCCATGCAAGCCCGTGCCCATCGAAACGACGCGCACTTCATCGCCATATTTCTCGCCAAACAGCGCCATGGCGCCTTCGGCAATGGCGTCGTCGACAGACATCAGCCGCGTGGTTACAGGGCCGTTCTGAACGACGATCTCGTTTGCCATGCGCTCGACCTCTTCGAGCTCGCCAGGCGAGATCGGCTTGTTGTGCGAAATGTCGAAGCGCAGACGCTCGGGCGCGACCAGCGAGCCCTTCTGCGCCACATGGGTACCCAGCACCTCGCGCAGCGCCTCATGGATCAGATGCGTGGCGGAATGGTTCGCGCGCAGCCTGGAGCGACGCGCGTGGTCCACCTTCAGCTCGACGGTCGCGCCCGTCTTGACCGTGCCGTTAGCCACCTTGCCGAGATGGACGAAAAGCCCATCGGCCTTCTTCTGGGTATCGGATATTTCGATCGAGAACCCGTCGCCCGAAATGACGCCGGTGTCGCCCATCTGGCCACCGGACTCGCCATAGAACGGCGTCTGGTTGACAACCACGGCAACGGCGTCACCTTTGCCGGCGCTGTCGACGGTCTTGCCGCCCCTGACCAGCGCTTGGATGAGGCCTTCCGCCTGCTCGGTCTCATAGCCGAGGAACTCGGTGGCGCCGGCGTTCTCGCGCACCGGAAACCATACCGTCTCGGTCGCCACGTCGCCGGAGCCGGCCCAGCTTTTGCGCGCCTCCGCTTTCTGCCGCTCCATCGCCTCGGTGAAGCCGGCAAGGTTGACCGAGATGTTGCGCTGGCGCAGCGCGTCCTGCGTCAGATCGAGCGGAAAGCCATAGGTGTCGTAGAGCTTGAACGCTGTCTCGCCATCCAGCATGTCGCCGGAGGCCAGCTTTTCCGTCGCCTCCGAAAGCAAGCCCAAGCCGCGCACCAGCGTCTTGCGGAAGCGCGTCTCTTCCAGCTTCAGCGTTTCGGTGATCATCTGTTCGCCGCGCACCAGTTCCGGGTAGGCTTGGCCCATCTCGCGGACCAGTGCCGGCACCAGGCGCCACATCAGCGGATCGCGGGCGCCGAGCAACTGCGCGTGGCGCATAGCGCGGCGCATGATGCGACGAAGCACGTAGCCGCGTCCTTCGTTGGACGGCAGCACGCCGTCGGCGACCAGGAAGCAGGACGAACGCAGGTGATCGGCGATGACGCGCAACGATGCGACGGCGTCCGCATCCGGACCTTTGCCAAGCGCCGACGACGCAGCGTCGATCAGGTGGCGGAACAGGTCGGTTTCGAAGACGCTTTCAACCCCTTGCAGGATGGATGCCATGCGCTCGAGGCCCATGCCTGTGTCGATCGACGGACGCGGCAGGTCGACGCGCTCCTCCTTCGTCACCTGTTCGTACTGCATGAACACCAGGTTCCAGAATTCAAGGAAACGGTCGCCATCCTCCTCGGGGCTGCCGGGAGGGCCGCCCCAGATATGCTCGCCACGGTCGATGAATATCTCCGAACACGGCCCGCAAGGTCCAGTGTCGCCCATTGCCCAGAAATTGTCCGAAGTCGCGATGCGGATGATGCGATCGTCCGAAAGGCCGGCGATCTTCTTCCAGTACGAGGCCGCCTCGTCGTCGGTGTGGTAGACGGTGACCAGCAGCTTGTCCTTCTTCAGCCCGAACTCCCTGGTGATCAGGTTCCAGGCAAGCTCTATGGCCCGCTCCTTGAAATAGTCGCCGAAGGAGAAATTGCCGAGCATCTCGAAGAAGGTCAGGTGGCGCGCGGTGTAGCCGACATTGTCGAGGTCGTTGTGCTTGCCGCCGGCGCGAACACTCTTCTGGGCAGTCGTGGCGCGCGAATACGGCCGCTTCTCCAGACCGGTGAAAACGTTCTTGAACTGCACCATGCCGGCATTGGTGAACATCAGCGTCGGGTCGTTGCGCGGCACCAGCGGGCTTGACGCGACGACCTCGTGACCTTCCTTGCGAAAATAGTCGAGAAATGCCGACCGGATCTCGTTGACGCCACTCATGAATACTGCCTTTTCGAGAGAACCGCCGGCTGCCGGCGGAAAATAGACATGGCCTTTTAGCGGTCGCACCGCAGCCTGTCCAGAAACACCAAATGGGCTCAAATCCCGGCTTTCACCAGCGCCTTGAAATGCGTCTGCCTCGCCGTCAAACGCGAACCGCCGGCCCTGGGCCGGCGGTTCGAAACGCATCGATTACGCAAACTCAAAATCAAAACATCAAATCGAAACCTGGCTGAGGCTCAGCGAGGCGTCGCCTGCCCTACATCACCCCGGCGTCGTCCTCGAAACCGTCGTCGCTGCTTTCGGAGCCGCCGTTCTCAAGGAATTTCTCAGCGATCAGCCCGGCATTCTGCCGTAGCGCCAGCTCGATCTCGCGCGCCGTGTCGGGATTGTCGCGCAGGAACAGTTTTGCGTTTTCGCGGCCCTGGCCAAGACGCTGCGAATTGTAGGAGAACCAGGCGCCCGACTTTTCGACCACGCCCGCCTTGACGCCGAGATCGACCAGCTCGCCGGTCTTGGAGACGCCCTCGCCATACATGATGTCGAACTCGACCACCTTGAAGGGCGGCGCCAGCTTGTTCTTGACGACCTTGACGCGGGTCTGGTTGCCGACGACCTCGTCGCGATCCTTGACCGAGCCGATGCGGCGGATGTCGAGGCGGACCGAGGCATAGAATTTCAACGCATTGCCGCCGGTCGTCGTCTCGGGCGAACCGAACATGACGCCGATCTTCATGCGGATCTGGTTGATGAAGATGACCATGGTGTTGGAGCGCGAGATCGAGGCGGTGAGCTTGCGCAGTGCCTGGCTCATCAGGCGGGCCTGCAGGCCGGGCAGCGAATCGCCCATCTCGCCTTCGATTTCCGCCCGCGGCGTCAACGCCGCCACCGAATCGACCACCAGCACGTCGATGGCGCCGGAGCGCACCAGCGTGTCGCAGATCTCCAGCGCCTGCTCGCCGGTATCGGGCTGCGAGATCAAAAGGTTTTCGAGATCGACGCCGAGCTTGCGGGCATAGACCGGGTCGAGCGCGTGCTCGGCATCGACGAAGGCGCAGATGCCGCCCTTCTTCTGGGCTTCGGCCACCGTGTGCAGCGCCAGCGTCGTCTTGCCCGAGCTTTCCGGCCCGTAGATCTCGACGATGCGGCCGCGCGGCAGACCGCCGACGCCAAGCGCGATGTCCAGCCCAAGCGAGCCGGTCGGCACCGTTTCGATCTCGACGACCTGCTCGTTCGCGCCGAGCCGCATGATCGAGCCCTTGCCGAAGGCACGCTCGATTTGCGACAGCGCCGCATCCAGAGCCTTTGATTTGTCCACCGCTTTGTCCTCTACAAGCCGCAAAGAATTCTGAGCCATGATACATCACCCCGTGGTCGTCAATGGAGGCCGGACAATCCCGCAATCCTTAAAAGAATGTACCTCATTTGTTCTCATTTGTCAATGAGCACCAAGGGTTTGAAAAATAACGCATATCCCTATTTGTTCTATTTTTGTTTCGCAATTATTGCTTCCGATGTGTCTCGCCTCGCATGCGGCGCCGTTGCCGTCACCAACCGAATCGGACCCGCGATTGCAGGGTTCCGCCCGGCGACCTAGTCTCCCCCGGGCAACAGCTAAAGGGCATTTTGACGGCATGATCAAATCCCCGACGATCCTGGCCGTGGGCGGCGCCTATATCGAGCGGCGCGGCCGGGTTGCCGGCGCCTTCGTGCCGGCCGCTTCCAACCCCGGCACGATGCGCGAGCATGTCGGCGGTGCCGTCTTCAACGCCTTGCGCTGTGCGGTGCGACGCGGCGCCTCGGCCTCGCTGCTTTCGGTGCGCGGCGGCGATGCCCTTGGCGACACGGTTTTACGCGCCGTCACCGAGGCCGGCATTGCCGACCTGTCGGCGGTGTTCCTCGACCGAGCAACGCCAAGCCATACGATGCTGATCGATAGCGACGGCGGGCTGATCGCCGGCCTTGCCGACATGGTGCTCTACGAGCTGGCGCTTCCCAAGCAGATCCGCCGCGCCAAGGTGCGGGAAGCGATCGGTTCGGCCGACGCGGTGCTGTGCGACGCCAACCTGCCGTCGACCGCGCTGGGGCGGCTGGCGGCACTCGCCGCCGACAAGCCGGTGTTTGCGCTTGCGGTCTCGCCCAATAAGGCGGCGCGGCTGATGCCGGTGCTCGACCGTCTGGCGCTGGCCTTCATGAACCGGCAGGAGGCCGGCGTGCTCGCCGACGTCGGCATCGATGCTGACGATCAAGGCATCGTCGACGGCCTAATACGCGCCGGGCTGAAAAGCGGCGTGATCACCGCCGGCGACGAACCAGTGCTCGGTTTCGACGAATTGAGCGCGTTCTCGATCTCGCCACCGCCGCTACAAAAGCGGACCGATACTGCCGGCGCCGGCGACGCATTGGCAGGCGCCACGATCGCTGCCCTGCTGCGCGGCCTGACGCTACGCGCGGCACTGCGCGAAGGCATTGCCGCAGCTATGCTCGTCGTCGAGAGTGCCGCCTTCACCAGCGCTGGCTTTGCCGAAGCGCTGGCGCTCGTGCCCGAGGCGCGGGACCTGGCATGAAGTGCGGCCCGGAATTGCCGAAGCATGACGCAGCCTATTTGCCGGCGCGCCGTCCTGCCTCGTAGGCGCGGCGTGCCCAGATCGCCATCTCGTCGGGATCGTCGAAGGCGCTGTCGGGAACGCTCCAATAGGGCATCGACACGAGCTTGCCGTGGCGCGAGCCGGTATAGGTCCATTGCCGGCAGCCGGCCGCTTCGAAATCCGGGGCGCTTTCGGCGTCGGCCTTCAGCATCAATTCGCCACGGATGACGATGGCGACGATGACGCCGTCGAAATAGATGCCCTTGCCGCCGAACAGCTTGCGGATGCTGACCGGGCCGAGGCCTTCGAAAAGCTCTTCTATGCGCTCGTTGTCCATGCGGCGATCATGTCACCCGGATTTCCCCTTGTCATCGACGCAACCGGCACCATCCTGACAAGTTCAGAATCAATTTCCTCGGAGTTTTTCATGCCGCTTCTGCTCAAAGGGTCCTGCCGGTGCAATGCCGTGCGTTTCGAGGTGGAAAGCCACACGCCGGTGCCGTTCATGCTGTGCTACTGCTCGATCTGCCGCAAGCAGCAGGGCGGCGGCGGTTTTGCCATCAATCTCGGCGCCGATTACGAAACGCTGAAAATCCAGGGCAAGCGCCATCTCGGCGTCTACCGCGCCGAGATCGAGGACGACGAGCACCCGCAACGCGAGACCTCGACGGGCGAGCGGAACTTCTGCACGAAATGCGGGACGGCACTCTGGCTCTACGATCCGACCTGGCCGGAGCTGGTGCATCCGTTTGCCTCGGCGATCGACACAGACCTGCCGAAACCGCCGGAGAAGGTGCATCTGATGCTGAAATACAAGGCGAACTGGGTCGAGCCCGACATCGGCAAGGGTGACAAGGTGTTCGACGTCTACCCGGAGGAGTCGATCGCAGACTGGCACAAGCGAACGGGGATGTGGGTGGATTAGCTTCGGCAGTCCCCCTCATCCGGCCCTTCGGGCCACCTTCTCCCCGCTGGGGAGAAGAGACTGGCTCAACCGTTCGCGACCTCTTCTCCCCTCGGGGAGAAGGTGGCCGCGAAGCGGCCGGATGAGGGGGTCTCGCGAAATCCTACTAAGGAAAAGAAAATTCTCAGGCCGAAGCGCGTGCTTCGGCCAGTGCCTTCAGATCAGCCGGCTTCAATTCGACCGATTCGCCGCAGCCGCAGGCCGAGCTCTGGTTCGGATTGCGGAAGGTGAAGCCGGTGCGCAGCGTCGTCTGCTCGAAATCCATCTCGGTGCCGAACAGGAAAAGGGCCGCCTCCGGCGCGACATAGACATGGGCGCCGTCACGCTCGATATGGTCGTCCTTGGTATTGGGTTCGGTCACCAGATCGACCGTATATTCCATGCCGGCGCAGCCGCCCTTCTTGATGCCAAGGCGAATGCCATGCGCATTCTCACGGGTCGCAACGATCTCGCGAACCCGGTCGGCGGCCTTTTCGGTCATCGTGATGACGGCGAAGCGTCCCATGTTTTCCTTCTCCATGCGCGCAGGTTCAAGGCCTGCCGAATGATTCCTCACCTAAAATGGTGAAGTTTTGTACCCGGCGCAAGTGCGCCAGCCTCTGGCTGGTCGGATGCTAGTACCACCCAACCGCCACCTGCGCCTCTTCCGACATGCGGTCGGGCGACCAGGGCGGGTCGAAGGTCATGTTGACCTCGACGCCGGAGACGCCTTCGACGGCGCCGACGGCGTTTTCGACCCAGCCCGGCATTTCGCCAGCCACCGGGCAGCCCGGCGCGGTCAGCGTCATGTCGATCTTGACCGAGCGGTCGTCCTCGATGTCGATCTTGTAGACCAGGCCGAGCTCATAGATGTCGGCCGGGATTTCCGGGTCATAGACCGTCTTCAGCGCCGAGACGATGTCGTCGGTCAGCCGCGCCAGTTCGTCGGCGGGAATCGTTGACCCGGAAACCGCCGCATTGGTGGTCATATCCAGTGCCGTGCTTTCGGCGGTGTGGCTGGCATCATCCATGATCGTCACCCGAAGAACTTTCGCGCCTTTTCCAGCGCATCGGCCAAAGCATCGACTTCAGCCCTGGTATTATACATGCCGAACGATGCCCTGCATGTGGATGTTACGCCGAAGCGTTTCAACAGCGGCTGGGCGCAATGGGTGCCGGCGCGCACCGCCACGCCCTGCCGGTCGATGACCATCGACACGTCGTGCGCGTGGATGCCCTGCAGCTCGAACGAGATGATTGCGCCCTTGCCGGGCGCATCGCCGAAGATGCGCAGCGAGTTGATGGCGCGCAGTTTTTGATGCGCATAATCCTTCAGATCGGCCTCGTGCGCGGCGATGCGCTCACGTCCGATCTTTTCCATGTATTCGAGCGCCGCACCAAGTCCGATCGCCTGCACGATCGGCGGCGTGCCGGCCTCGAAACGGTGCGGCGGGTCGTTGTAGGTGACGATGTCTTGCGTCACCTCCTCGATCATCTCGCCGCCGCCCATGAACGGGCGCATGCGCTCCAGAATATCCTTCTTGCCGTAGAGCACGCCGATGCCCGACGGGCCATAGACCTTATGGCCGGTGAAGACGAAGAAATCGCAGTCGAGGTCCTGCACGTCGATCGGCATATGCACGGCGCTCTGGCTGCCGTCGACCAGCACCGGAATGCCGCGGGCATGCGCGATGCGCACGATCTCCTTGATCGGCGTCACCGTGCCCAGCGCGTTCGACATATGGGTGATGGCAACCAGCCTGGTGCGGTCGGTCAGCCGCTTCTCGAATTCCTCGATATGGAAGACGCCGAGATCATCGACCGGCACCCAGACCAGCTTGGCGCCCTGCCGCTCGCGGATGAAATGCCACGGCACGATGTTGGAATGATGCTCCATGATCGAGAGCACGATCTCGTCGCCTTCGCCGATGTTCGGCATGCCGAAACCATAGGCGACCGTGTTGATCGCCGCCGTGGTGTTCGAGGTGAAGACGATATTGTCGGTGCTCGGCGCATTGAGGAAACGGCGCACCGTCTCGCGAGCCCTCTCATAGGCGTCGGTCGCGGCATTGGACAGGAAATGCAGGCCGCGATGGACGTTGGCGTATTCCTGGGAATAGGCGTGCTGGATGGCGTCGAGCACCGCCTGCGGCTTCTGCGCCGAGGCGCCATTGTCGAGATAGACCAGCGGTTTGCCGTAGACTTGCCGCGACAGGATCGGGAAGTCGCGGCGGATCGCCTCGACGTCATAGGGGATGTTTTCGACTTTCTGGTCCATCTCGAAGTCCTTGCCGCGCTGCCGCGTTCCTTCCAACACCCCTCATCCGTCTTGGCGCTTCGCGCCAATCCACCTTCTCCCACAAGGGGAGAAGGAGAGGCGCGTTTCCTTCTCCCCTTGTGGGAGAAGGTGGCCGAGCGAAGCTCGGTCGGATGAGGGGTGCTGGCCGAAGCGCCAGGCCCTCATCCACTTTATCCGTGCGCCACGAACCAGTTGTCGAGTCTCGCTTCCAGCGCCTCGACGATGGCCTCGTCGTCCAGTTCCTCGATTACCTCGGCGACGAAGGCCTTGACCAGCAGGCCGCGCGCGGTCTTCTCGTCGACGCCGCGCGCCATCAGGTAAAACAGATGGCTGTGGTCGATCTCGGTGACGGTCGCGCCATGGCCGCAGACGACGTCGTCGGCGAAGATTTCGAGCTCCGGCTTGGTCGAGAACTCCCCGTCGTCCGACAACAGCAGCGTGTTGCAGGCCATCTTGGCGTTGGTCTTCTGCGCATATTGGTGGACGTTGATGCGGCCTTGGAAGACGCCGCGCGCCTTGCCGGTCACCACGTTTCGGAAGACTTCGGTCGATGCGGTATGCGGCACGGCGTGGTCGAGCACCATGGTGACGTCGGTATGGGTGTCGCCGGCGAGCAGATTGATGCCGCGCAGCGTGAATTCGGCGCCCTCGCCGGTCGTCTTCACAACGACCTCCTGGCGCACAAGCTTGCCGCCGGCATTCATGACGAACAGCGTCAGCTTCGAATTCTTGCCGAGATGCGCCTTGAACTGGGCAAGGTGCGTCGCCGTATCCGGTTGCTCCTGCACGATGAGCCATGTCACTTCGGCGCCCTCGCCAAGCACAAGCTGGCTGACCGCGCTGACCAGCGCCGCCCCCTCGCCTGCCTGGCGCTCGACGATAACAGCCTTGGCGCCGGCGCCGGCGCGCGTCAGCAGCCGCACATGCGTCTGTCCCCCGCCCTGCAGATTCTGCAGCTCAAGCGGCTTTTCCAGTTGGGCGCCGTCGGCGATGTCGACGAAATAGCCGTCGGCGACAAAGGCGGTGTTGAGCGCGCCGATGGCGTCGTCGCTGCCATAAGAATCGAGCCCAGGTGCTGCGCTGCCGTCGGTCAGCTTCTCCGACAGGCGCTGCACGACAACGCCCTCGATGCTAGCGAGCTTGGCGCTCGAAACGCCGTTCAGCACCGGCAAAACCGAGGAGCCTTCGACGATCGGCGCAATGGCTTTCGCAACCGCTGCCGGATCGAAGTCCGGCACCGAGGTCAGCAGCCGGCGCAGGTCCGTATAGTGCCAGGATTCGATGCGCCGCGTCGGCAGGCCGCCCTTGATCGCCTCGATGGCGTCGTCGCGCTTCAGCATCACCGCGCCGTCGCCGGGCAGCAGCGACAGCCGCTCGCCAAAGGCGTCGATCAGCGCCGTTTCGGCCAATGTTCGCTGGGGTGTCGTGTGCATATTCATCAGTATCGCCTTATTTGGCTTGCCTTCCGGGCCTGCTGGCATCTCACGCGGCTTGCCCGATCACGCCGGCATAGCCATTGGCCTCGAGGTCGAGCGCCAGCGACTTGTCGCCCGACTTGATCACCTGACCCCTGTAGAGCACGTGCACCGTATCCGGCACGATGTATTGGAGCAGGCGCTGGTAATGGGTGATGACGACGATGGCCCGGTCCGGCGAGCGCAGCGTGTTGACGCCGTCCGCGACGATCTTCAGCGCGTCGATATCGAGACCGGAATCGGTCTCGTCGAGCACGCAGAGCTTTGGCTCGAGCAGCTTCATCTGCAGGATCTCGGCACGCTTCTTCTCGCCGCCGGAGAAGCCGACATTGAGCGGCCGCTTCAGCATCGCCATGTCCATGTTGAGCGAGGCCGCCGCTTCCTTCACGCGCTTGAGAAATTCCGGGATCTTCAGCGGTTCCTGGCCGCGCGCCTTGCGCTGCTCGTTCATCGCCACTTTCAGGAATTCCATCGTCGCCACGCCCGGTATCTCCATCGGATACTGGAAGGCGAGAAAGATGCCGGCGGTGGCGCGCTCGGCCGGATCCATTTCGAGGATCGACTGGCCGTTGTAGAGGATATCGCCCTCGGTGACCTCATAATCCTCGCGCCCGGCAAGGATATAGGACAGCGTCGATTTTCCCGAGCCGTTCGGCCCCATGATGGCGGCGACCTCACCGGCCTTCACCGAAAGATTCAGGCCGCGAATGATCTCGGTGCCGTCGTCGACGATACGGGCATGGAGGTTTCTGATTTCAAGCATTCTCTTGCTCTATCGTTCCGTTAACTACATATCGCCGAGCTAGGGCAACGGCGACGTCGCTTTCAAGTTCAGGTGCCAAGTCAAATCGCATACTTCCGTCCTCGACGGCGTCGGCGGGATTCGGCCACCTGGTGATTTCAAAAATCTCAGGGCCGTAGACGGTGATCATCAACTCCGTGCCGTCTTCGCGCCCAGCGCTAATTCGGTTGGCTTCGACTTCGATCCTGACGCCAACTTTCCTTTCGGCAGCAAAGCTTCGAAGGTAGTTCCCGAGCGACGTTGCCAATTCTCCGCAAATCTGCTCATCGAGGTCGGCCCGATAGTTGTCGGGTAGCTCACCAGAATGCCTGTCAAACTGGTGAACGCGTGCGACCAACGGCGGACCGTCCTCTGCCTCATCGTCACTCACCCAACGCTCCCCTCGAGGCTGATCCCGATCAGTTTCTGCGCCTCGACCGCGAACTCCATCGGCAGTTGCTGGATGACGTCCTTGACGAAGCCGTTGACGATCAGCGCGATCGCCTCTTCTTCCGGAATGCCGCGCTGCATGACATAGAACTTCTGGTCCTCGGAAATCTTCGAGGTGGTGGCCTCGTGCTCGAACTGCGCGGTCGAATTCTTGGCTTCCATGTAGGGCACGGTGTGTGCGCCGCACTGATCGCCGATCAGCAGGGAATCGCAATTGGTGAAGTTGCGGGCGTTGGTCGCCTTGCGGTGCGCCGAGACCTGGCCGCGATAGGTGTTCTGCGAGAAGCCGGCGGCAATGCCCTTGGAGATGATGCGGCTCGACGTGTTCCTGCCGAGATGGATCATCTTGGTGCCGCTGTCGACCTGCTGATAACCGTTCGACACGGCAATCGAATAGAACTCGCCGCTGGAATCGTCGCCGCGCAGGATGCAGCTCGGATATTTCCAGGTGATGGCCGAACCGGTCTCGACCTGCGTCCACGAAATCTTCGAGCGATGGCCGCGGCAGTCGCCGCGCTTGGTGACGAAATTGTAGATGCCGCCCTTGCCTTCGGCGTCGCCGGGATACCAGTTCTGCACCGTCGAATATTTGATCTCGGCATCGTCGAGCGCGATCAGCTCGACCACCGCGGCATGAAGCTGATTCTCGTCGCGCTGCGGCGCCGTGCAGCCTTCGAGATAGGAGACGTAAGCCCCCTCCTCGGCGATGATCAGCGTGCGCTCGAACTGGCCGGTGTTCTTCTCGTTCATGCGGAAATAGGTCGACAGTTCCATCGGGCAGCGCACGCCCTTGGGCACGAAGACGAACGAACCGTCGGTGAACACGGCCGAATTCAGCGTTGCGTAGAAATTGTCGGAGGTCGGCACGACAGAACCGAGATATTTCTTCACCAGTTCCGGATGCTCGCGGATGGCTTCCGAGATCGAGCAGAAGATGACGCCGGCCTGCGCCAGTTCCTTCTTGAAAGTGGTGACGACAGAGACGGAATCGAACACCGCATCGACGGCGACGCGGCCCGACTTGTAGACGTTGTCGCTGGCTTCCTCGAGCTCCGACGCATCGGTCTTCTGCACGCCGGCGAGGATTTCCTGTTCCCTGAGCGGAATGCCGAGCTTCTCATAGACCTTCAGCAGTTCGGGATCGACCTCGCTGAGCGAAGTCGGCCCGGGCGTGCTCTTGGGCGCGGCGTAATAGTGGAGGTCCTGGAAATCGATTTTGGGATAGTGGACGCGCGCCCATTTCGGCTCGTCCAGCGTCAGCCAGCGGCGATAGGCTTCCAGGCGCCATTCCAGCATCCAGGACGGCTCGTCCTTCTTCGCCGAAATGAAGCGGATAATGTCTTCGCTCAGGCCCTTGGGGGCCTTGTCCATCGCGATTTCGGTCTGGAATCCGTATTTATACTGGTCGACATCGATCTTTCGAACTCGATCGATCGTCTCCTGCACAGCAGGCATCAGCGTTCTCCATCCACGCCGGGGTCAAGGCCCGGCAGTTTTCAAACTATGGCACCGCAAACGAGCGCCCATCAGGCACCGGAGGCGGCGTAAGTTTCATATAGTGCGTTCATGCCGGAAATTCACCCGGCCAAATGCGAACGCACGGCTCTACCAGGCCGCAAGGCCCTACATTTCGTCTGCCGCGCTCAGGCGGCTCGTTCCCTGCTTGCCTTTTCCTTACCGGCTTGGCGCGCGACGATCGTCGCCAGCGCCGAACGGAACAGCTCAATGTCTTCAGCGCTGGTCGCGTGGCCGATGGACACGCGCAACGCGCCGAGGCTGTCGCCATAACCCATGGCTTTCAGCACGTGACTCGGCCCTACTTTGCCCGACGAACAGGCCGATCCAGCCGAGAGCGCCACACCGGCCAGGTCGAAGGCAATCTGCGCCGTCTCGGCCTTGATGCCGGCAATAGCGAAGAACGTGGTGTTGGCAAGCCTTGGCGCGCCGGTCCCGAAGATTTCGGCGTCCGGAACAAGCGTTTTCACGATCGCCTCGATTTCGTCGCGACGCTGCCGCACCGTTTCGATCGTTTGCAAGCCGGCAGACGCCTCTCGCGCCGCCGCGCCAAACCCGGCAATCGCCGCTAGGTTTTCGGTGCCGCCGCGATGGCCTTTTTCCTGGCCACCGCCGCTGACCAGCGGCTTTGGCATCATCAGGTCCGACGCCGCGACAATGGCGCCGACCCCCTTGGGGCCGCCGATCTTGTGCGAGGAGAGAATCAGATAATCTGCGTAACCCGCTGACATATCGAGCGGAATGCGGCCGGCCGCCTGCACGGCATCGACAACCAGGATGCCACCCGCCGCCTTGACGATTTCGGCAATGCGGCCAACCGGCTGGATCACGCCGGTTTCATTGTTGGCAGCGTGGATGGCCACCAGCGGCAAGCCTTCGGCCTTGTCATGCTGGGCGAGAGCCTCGGCCAAAACGTCGAGCCTGACGACGCCGTCGGCGTCGACGCCGATCCGTGTCACCTGCGCCGCTGGGAAACGCCCGCCGTTCAGCAGGCAAGGATGATCGGCCTCGGACACATGGAGCCGGCTCATGCGGACAGCGCCGCGCCCCATCTGCCAGTCCGGCGTCAGCAGCGTCGAGGCCGCTTCCGTCGCGCCGGAGGTGAATACGACATGCTCGGCCCTGGCGTTGACCAGTCGCGCCACGTCGCGCCTGGCGTTCTCGATCAGCCGCCGTGCAGCGCGGCCCTCGGCATGAACCGAGGACGGGTTGGCGGCAACGTCGAGCGCAGCCACCACCGCCGCGCGCGCCGAGGCAAGCAGCGGCGCGCTGGCGTTGTAGTCGAGGTAGGCGCGTGCTCCGGCCATTTCCGTCCAACTGGTCCCTTCAAAAGCCGTTCCGCGAAGATAGCGCGTTATTTCCTTGAAATTGCAAGGCAAGACGTCCTATTTACGCGGCTTGCGGCGCGGGTGGCCGAGCCACAATTTTTGGCCGCCCAGTTTTGAACAATTCTAAACTAGCTTCTAGAAAGACGCTCGCCCTGCGTCAAGGCCTAGGGAAGACTGGGGCCTAGGGAAGACTGGGGCCAGAGGAAGAGTTGTTCCGGGCGCCGCGCAAATTTATACCAAGTGGAGTATTTCATGCCTGAGGTCATTTTCACCGGTCCGGCCGGCCGCCTGGAGGGTCGTTATCAGCCCTCGAAGGAAAAGAGCGCGCCGATTGCCATCGTCCTGCACCCGCACCCCCAGTTCGGCGGGACGATGAACAACAAGATCGTCTACGACCTCTTCTACATGTTCCAGAAGCGCAATTTCACCACGCTGCGCTTCAATTTCCGCGGCATCGGCCGCAGCCAGGGCGAGTTCGACCACGGCACCGGCGAATTGTCCGACGCCGCCGCGGCGCTCGACTGGGTGCAGTCGCTGCATCCGGATTCCAAGAGTTGCTGGGTTGCCGGCTATTCGTTCGGCTCGTGGATCGGCATGCAGCTTCTGATGCGCCGGCCGGAGATCGAGGGCTTCATCTCGGTCGCGCCGCAGCCCAATACCTATGATTTCTCGTTCCTGGCGCCATGCCCGTCGTCCGGCCTGATCATCCATGGGGACGCCGACAAGGTCGCGCCGCCCAAGGACGTGCAGGGCCTGGTCGACAAGCTGCACACGCAAAAGGGCATTACCATCACCCAGAAGACCCTGCCCGGCGCCAACCATTTCTTTGCCAACCATGCGGAGCTTCTGATCGAGGAATGCGCGGACTATCTGGATCGCCGGCTGGCCGGGGAACTGTCCGACCCACGGCCGAAGCGGCTGAGATAATCGGCGATGTACCAACCGCCTCACTTCCAGGAAACACGGCCGGACGTCCTGCACGGGCTGATCCGGGCGCATCCGCTTGGCCTGCTGGTGTCGAACGGCGTCGAGGGGCCGGTCGCCAACGCGATTCCCTTTCTTCTAGACGCGGATGTGCCGCCGAACGGCAGGCTTCGCGCCCATTTGGCCAAAGCCAATCCGCAATGGCGGCTTTTGGCCGACAATCCCCTGGCGCGGGTGCTGGTCGTCTTCCAGGGCGCCGATGCATATGTGACGCCGTCCTGGTACGAGACCAAGCGTGAAACCGGCAAGGTGGTACCGACCTGGAACTACGCCATCGTCCAGGTGCGCGGCATCGTCACGGTGATCGAAAACCAGGATTGGCTGGCCGAGCAGATTTCCGATCTGACGATGTCGCAGGAGGGCAGCCGCTCGGCGCCGTGGGCGGTGACCGACGCGCCGGCACCCTTCATCCAGTCGCAGATCAAAGGCATCGTCGGCCTGGAGATCGAAATCACCGAAATCAGCGGCAAATGGAAAGTCAGCCAGAACCGCCCGGCCGCCGACCGCGTCGGTGTCGCCGAGGGGCTCGAGAGCGAGACTGCCGATTCGGCCGACATGGTCCGGTTGGTAAGGTCTTACGGCGGGCTGGACGGCAAGTAATCTGGATTGCTTGCTCGACCGGTTCAGGCCGGCGGCGGGCTCAATCGACCTTGGTCATCGCCGCCTTGCGCTCGTTGGCGATCAGCCAGAGATTGCGGATATAGATCAACAGGCCCATGGCCTGGCCGGCGATGAACACCGGATCCTGACGCTGGATCGCGTAGATCAGCAGCAGGCCGCCGCCGAACAGCGAAAAGAACCAGAAGGCGATCGGCACGACGCTGCGCTTGGCCTTTTCCGACGCCACCCACTGCACCAGAAAGCGCATGGTGAAGAAGAACTGGGCGACGAAGCCGAGCAGTACCCAGGCATCGAATTGCTTGACGAAAACATCGTGAAGCCAGGTCGCCAATTCCTGAAGCACGTTACCCATGCCTGATTT
Organism: Mesorhizobium sp. M0408; assembly: GCF_040321495.1. Taxonomy (NCBI): domain Bacteria; kingdom Pseudomonadati; phylum Pseudomonadota; class Alphaproteobacteria; order Hyphomicrobiales; family Phyllobacteriaceae; genus Mesorhizobium; species Mesorhizobium sp. M0408. The sequence continues at coordinate 158,384 of NZ_JAMYRO010000019.1, forward strand.
CCTCTACTTTGGGCATTCTGCGGCGCCTGCGGCGCAGCCACCAGACGCCGGCAAGATCAAGCACGCCCTGCAGGCCGCGATCGAAGATGCCGTAATTCGATTTGCCGTGACGGCGGGAGCGGTCGACGACGTCGCAATGGACGACGCGGTAGCCCTCCTGGATGACCAGCGCCGGAACAAAGCGGTGGGTGCCGTCGAAGAACGGCAATTTCCTCAAAATGTCGGTATGGATCGCCTTGAGGCCGCAGCCGGTATCCCGCGTCTCGTCGTGCAGGATGGCCTTTCTCAGTCCGTTGGCGAAACGCGACGCCAGCTGCTTGATCTTGCTGTCGCGGCGCTTCAGACGCTGTCCCTGCGCGGCCCCGACATCTGGACCAGCCTGCCGCAGCGCGTCAATCAACACTGGGATATAGCCGGGGTCGTTCTGGCCGTCGCCGTCGATGGTGGCGACGATATCGCCGCGCGCCGCCCAGGCGCCCGAACGCACCGAGAGCGACTGGCCAGCGGATTTCGCATGCCTGAGATGGCGCAGCGGAAACCGGCGAAGCGCTGCCTGGGCGGCGAGCACCGAAGGCGTGTCGTCGGTCGAGCCATCGTCGACGACGATGACCTCGAAGTCGCGCCCGGCCATCGCGGCGCCGATCTCGTCGAGCAGAAGCGGCAGGTTCGCCGCCTCGTTCCGGCAAGGAATGACGATGGATATCTCCGGCATCTCGACTCTGTCATAGGATATGGCATTCGATCGATGCCGTGCGGTCCAGCGGATGAGACCCGTTGGCGGCGCCTCATTACGCCAGCCGAAACGATGACGCAAGCAGGCCGCACGCTTGGGGTTCTCCCTTCTCCCCTTGTGGGAGAAGGTGGCCGCGCGAAGCGCGGTCGGATGAGGGGTGTTCCAGCTTGGCATCACCTGCACTCCGTCCAGCACCCTTCAACCGTCTTGGCGCTGCGCGCCAATCCACCTTCTCCCACAAGGGGAGAAGGCAAGAGGGTGTCGCAAAACCGGATTCCACTTTTGCTGATCGCGCTTGAGTGCTAAACGCCCGCCTTCATGCATAGCCGAGCCGCGTTCGGCCGGAAGCTTTTCGGGAAAGAAAATGTCCGCCTTCAAATCCGATTTCCTGCGCACGATGAGCGAGCGCGGTTTCATCCACCAGACCTCGGACGATGCCGGCCTCGACCAGCTTTTCGCCACGGAAACGGTGAGCGCCTATATCGGCTTCGACGCAACCGCCAGAAGCCTGCATGCCGGGTCGCTGATCCAGATCATGATGCTTTACTGGCTTCAGCAGACCGGCCACCGGCCGATCGCGCTGATGGGCGGCGGCACCTCGATGATCGGCGATCCGTCGTTCAAGGACGAGGCGCGCAAGCTTTTGACGCCGCAGGATATAGAGGACAATCTCGCCGGCATCCGCCGCAACTTCACACCCTACCTCAAATTTGGCAGCGGCCCGGACGACGCCATCATGATCAACAATGCCGACTGGCTGATGGACATCAACTACGTCAATTTCCTGCGCGATGTCGGCCGGCATTTTTCGGTCAACCGCATGCTGGCCTTCGATTCGGTCAAGCTCCGGCTGGAGCGCGAGCAGTCGCTGTCGTTCCTGGAATTCAACTACATGATCCTGCAGGCCTACGACTTCGTCGAGCTCTACAAGCGCCTCGGCTGCCGGCTGCAGATGGGCGGCTCCGACCAGTGGGGCAACATCGTCAACGGCATCGATCTCGGCCATCGCATGGAAGGCGCGCAGCTTTATGCGCTGACGACGCCGCTGCTCACCACCTCCTCCGGCGCCAAGATGGGCAAGTCGGCCTCGGGCGCGGTCTGGCTCGATGCGGAGATGCTGAGCCCGTACGAGTTCTGGCAATACTGGCGCAATACCGAGGATGCCGACGTTGGCCGTTTCCTGAAGCTCTACACGACCCTGCCACTCGCCGAGGTCGCACGCCTCGAACGGCTCGGCGGCTCGGAGATCAACGAAGCCAAGAAGATCCTCGCCACCGAAATCACCGCCATGCTGCATGGCCGCGAGGCGGCAGAGGAGGCCAGCGAAACGGCGCGTAAGACGTTCGAAGAAGGGGCGCTGGCCGAAACACTGCCAACCGTCGAGGTGGGCAGGGCCGATCTTGAAGCCGGCGTCGGCATATTGTCGCTGTTCGTCACCGCCGGGCTGGCTGTGTCCAACGGCGAGGCACGGCGGCATATCCAGGGCGGCGCCGTGCGCCTCAACGACCAGCCAGTTTCCGACGATCGCAGGATGGTGACGCTGCAGGACCTTGGGCCGGGAAACGTCGCGAAACTGTCGCTCGGCAAGAAGAAACACGTTCTGGTGCGGCCGGTTTGACGCCACGCTGCTGTTGACGCCGGCGGGACAGCGCCCGGGACAGCGCCCCGGACAGCGCCCCCCTCTGTCCTGCCGGACATCTCCCCCTCAAGGGGGGAGATTGGCAGCTTCGGCGCGCCGTTCACTTCTGCAACGGTGGCCACTAGCGAAAGCGGCGGTGACAGCCAATCTCCCCCCTTGAGGGGGAGATGTCCGGCAGGACAGAGGGGGGCGCGAAGGATCGCTACGGAGCCGCTTTATACCTAGTCCTGCCCGCCTCAGCGATACTCGAAGATCG
>NZ_JAMYRO010000020.1:0-105862 GCF_040321495.1 Mesorhizobium sp. M0408
TGTGGTCGTTGAAATAGCGGCCCTTGGCGAACGCGGCCCGGAACGCGGCAAAGGTTTCCGGCGGTACCCCCTCAAACTCGTACCGCTTGCCGCTGGCGACGAACCACACCGAGAGGGTCCTTCTATCCAGATCATATTCCATCTTGCGGATCGAAGTAGATGGCATGAGCACCACAGGCCGAGGCCCGCGCCTTGCGGGGAGCGCGGGCCGATCGGGATACCGATCTGCAGCAATACCTGGAGGGGAGGATTCGCTGCGTGCACCGAACTTTCGCGGCGGTCCCGTGTTCCCAATCGAGATACACAAAAAGCTGGCTGCACCTTTCGGCATCACGCGGACGTTGGATTTCTGAGAAAGCGCGAGCGTCAATACTAACTTCTGGTGATGGAATTTTCCCGTGAGATAGGCACGCTCCACGGCGAAAGGAGTGCCCCGCCATGACCGTCCTCGCCTACAACCTTGCCAATGACATCAAAGGATTATGGAGGGTCGTCTTCGTGCCGGACGAACTGCATCTATATGTGGAATTCAGCCAGCCAGACGCCGACACAAACCCGGCTGATTGGATGAGCGTTGATGATTTCCTTGCATGGCGGCCGAAAGGCGCACTCCACGAGCGAGCGCGCGACAGCTTGGTTTCGCTCATTTGCAAGGCGCTGACAGGGCGATGAGACACGGGAAACCCGCACCGAGATCGAGTGCGAGCGCCGCGAGTGGGCCTAGGGCCCCACAAGCCAGTGCGACCCCGCCGCCGGCAAACCGCGGCGGGCGAGTGCCTCGGGGACACGATGGTAGATTGCTAATGCGTTCGCGCGTGTGGCCTTAAGTCGCAAACTATTGGCTTCAGAAGCAGGGCGTAGGGCTTCATTGATGGTGCTACCAACACCATATGGTGACCCATAGCCCTCCAAAACGAGAGAAGCTCGTCCCGACGGGTCGCACTGCGGCCGTCAGCTGGTAATTGCTACGAACTAGGAAACCATCATGATGCCTGAAAATATCAGACTAACTTCGCGAGACGTCCCCCTCATTCAGCTAGGCCTCTATCAGTGCCGCTTCCCGGTGAGCGAAGACGCTTCTGTACCTGGCGGTTATCGTTTTTGTGCTGGGCCAACTTCGCCGGATCGCGTCTACTGCGATCACCACCACAACATTGTGACCGCCGTGGACCCTCGTCGAGCCCGTGCGGGTCTTCACCTCGCTCAACGACGCGCCGCGTAAGCCTGACTGGCGGCGGCCTCCCGGCCAGGCGCTATGCGCTCCAAGGCCTTGGCTACGACCTTTCCGTCGGCTCGGTCTGGCCCATCCCGCCTTATGCCGTCTTCGCCGATGTATCCCCCGTCGCCCGATTGAGAACGACGACTTCTCGCCGAGCCTTTCAGCTCGCTACTCGCACAAACGCGTCGGCTCCAAAGGTTTGTCTGTCAGCACATCTTCAATGTGCCCGCGCCTGAAGCCCCAACATCTTCTGCGACCAACCGCGTACCTGGCACCGCCGATCGGTTGCTGCGGCGGATTTTCGCTGTTCGCAGCTGAACAATGCCTATCAACCTTGTCATCGCACCTAGTCGCACGTAGCGGCCGTTCGAATTCTCATCGCTCGGCGCGATGTTTGGTCCGTCTGGCCACAAGAGCGGAGCAAGCTATTGACACCCACGAAGTTGCTGATTGGGCAGATCGCTGTCGTATTCGCAATTGTCATTCTTGGCGTGTGGACTGCAACCCAATGGTGCGCCCACATGCTCTCCTATCAGCCGCCACTCGGCGCGCCATGGTTTGTGACAGTCGGCTGGCCGATCTACCAGCCGTGGAAACTGTTCGAATGGTGGTTCCAATTTGACGCCTATGCGCCTGAAGTCTTCGACAAGGCTGGCATACTTGCCGGAGCCAGCGGGTTCCTGGGCTGTGCCGCCGCGATAGCTGGGTCCCTCTGGCGCGCACGGCAGCGGGGGTTGGTCACCACCTATGGGTCCTCACGATGGGCCATGAAGCTGGAAATCGAGAAGGCGGGGCTGTTTCAGCCGGCCGGCGTTTTCCTTGGCGGACTGAATTGTCGCTATCTGCGCCATGACGGACCAGAACACGTCATGGCCTTTGCGCCGACACGTTCGGGCAAGGGCGTCGGACTGGTTGTTCCAACCCTTCTTTCCTGGACCGGCTCGGCCGTCATTCACGACATCAAAGGCGAGAACTGGCAGCTGACCTCTGGCTGGAGGTCGAAGTTCTCGCACTGTCTCTTGTTCAATCCGACCGATCCGAGATCGGCGCGGTACAACCCGCTGCTGGAAGTGCGCAAAGGTCCAGATGAGGTCCGCGACGTTCAGAACATCGCCGACATTCTCGTTGATCCGGAAGGCGCGCTGGAGCGGCGGAACCATTGGGAGAAGACCAGTCATTCACTCCTAGTTGGCGCCATCTTGCACGTGCTCTACGCCGAAGAGGAAAAGACACTCGCCCGTGTCGCCACCTTCCTGTCGGACCCGCAACGCTCATTCGCTGCGACACTGCAGCGGATGATGACCACAAACCACCTCGGCACGGTGGACAAGCCCCAGGTCCATCCGGTCGTGGCCTCGGCGGCTCGTGAGGTGCTGAACAAGTCAGAGAACGAGCGCTCAGGCGTTCTCTCGACCGCCATGTCGTTTCTCGGGCTCTATCGTGATCCAACGGTGGCCGCGGCAACATCGGCCTGCGACTGGCGCATTGCCGACCTTGTGGATGCCGAGCGACCGATGTCGCTGTATCTGGTCGTGCCGCCGTCGGATATCTCGCGCACTAAGCCCCTGGTGCGATTGGTGCTCAATCAAATCGGCCGGCGGCTGACCGAGCGCCTGGAGGGCGATCCAAAGAAGAGCCGCAAGCATCAGCTCCTGATGATGCTGGATGAATTTCCGGCGCTCGGTCGGCTCGACTTCTTCGAGACTGCGCTCGCCTTCATGGCAGGCTACGGCATCCGCGCTTATCTGATAGCGCAATCGTTGAACCAAATCTCCAAGGCCTATGGCGAGAACAACGCCATTCTCGACAATTGCCATGTGCGGATTGCCTTTTCCTCAAATGACGAGCGCACGGCCAAACGCATCTCGGACGCGCTCGGTACCGCGACCGAACTCAGATCGATGCGCAACTATGCCGGCCATCGGTTGGCGCCCTGGTTGTCCCACGTCATGGTAAGCCGCCAAGAGACCGCTCGCCCCCTGCTGACGCCGGGTGAGGTGATGCAGTTGCCGCAGGCTGACGAACTAATCCTGGTTTCGGGATTGCCGCCGATTCGCGCCAAGAAGTTGCGTTATTACCAGGATCCGAATTTCACGGAGCGAGTGCTGCCTTCGCCGGTGCTGCGCGACGGTGCCTACGCGGATCGGCCCACGTCGCGCCCGGACGATTGGAGCGGACAGGTGCGCGGCGTGGATCGGCGTCTTGCTGGCGATGACGACAGTGCCGGCGCGGCAATCGAAGACGGAGGTGTCCAGCAGCAGCGCCATCCGGGCCTGCGCGAAGAACGGACCCTCGTCGTCCAGGAGCCTGATCAGGGCGATCTGTTCACGCCCGCAGACGATGACTGCGAGACGCTCGCCGACAAACGCGTCATGGATCGGATTTCCACCGCCGCACGTGCGTACGGCCTCAACGAGGGAATGGGCGACGACAAGGACATCGTGCCCGGCTTCTGAACGGCGCGCCTACGCGGGCGCATCCCAGCGTAGATAACGGCCGTAAGCGATTTCGAGGATCTCGACGATGCTCGTTCCCGTCGCCGGTGCATCAGCGCCGGTCAGAGGGAACGAGCAGCATGAAGCCCCACCGCATTCGTCACCAGTTTTTGCTTGAACCCGAGTTGAGCGAGAAGCTGGAGAACCTCAGCCGCAATCCATCGACCACCAAATCGGCCATTGTGGCGCACGCGGTCGAGACCTTTATCGAGCGGCGTGGGGAGAATGAACTCGACCAGCGCTACGGCAAGAGGCTCGACCGTCTTTCCCACGACCTCGGACATGTCAGGCGCGATGTCGAGATGATTCTGGAGAGCCTGGCGCTCTTCATCCGCTTTTCGATCACGCTTCATGCTCACACGCCGGTGCCGGACAGGGCCACGCAAGCGATTGCCCAGGAGCGCTTCGACAAATTCGTCGAACAGGTCGGCCGCCAAATCGCTTCCGGGAAACGGTCACTTGGCACCGACGATCGCAGGGGAGGGGAAGGATGAGTTCTCATCCGGAAGCCGACCATCGCCGCCGCGTCATGCTGCGCACCGCCATGGGTCCGGCGATCACCGAAGCCCTTGCCGATCCGATCGTCATTGAGGTGATGGTCAATCCCGACGGTGCGCTGCGGCTCGACCGGTTGGGTGAAGGCCGGGTCGACACCGGCGTGCACATGCATCCTTCTGAGGCCGAACGCATCATCCGCCTGGTCGCCTCCCACGTGCGCGCCGAGGCGCATGCTGACAATCCGATTGTCAGCGCCGAATTGCCATCGGGCGAGCGCTTCGAGGGTCTGCTGCCGCCTGTCGTGCTGGGGCCTTGCTTCGCCATCCGAAAGCCTGCGGCGAAACTCTACACGTTGGCCGACTATGTCGCCGACCGGGTCATGCTGCCGCTGCAGGCCGATGCGCTGCAGAAGGCGGTCCGCGAGCGGCGCAACATCCTGGTCGCCGGCGGCACGTCGTCGGGCAAGACAACACTTGCCAATGCGCTGCTGGCACAAGCCGCCGATTGCGACGAGCGGGTGATCCTGATCGAGGACACGCGCGAACTGCAATGCGCGGCGAAGGATTGCGTTGCCTTGAGGACGAGGCGGGGGTCGGTCACGCTCGCCGATCTCGTGCGCTCGACCCTGCGGCTCAGACCCGACCGCATCATCGTGGGCGAAGTCAGGGGCGCGGAAGCCCTGGACATGCTGAAGGCATGGAACACCGGGCATCCCGGCGGCATCGCGACGGTTCACGCCAATTCGGCGCGCTCCGCTCTCTACCGTATCGAGCAGCTCGCCCAGGAAGCCGTCGTCACCGTTCCCCGCCGCCTCATCGCTGATGCGGTAGATCTGATCGTCTTCATCGCTGGGCGCGGATCCTCGCGCCGCATTGACGCGATCGCTGAGGTCACCGGTCTCGACAGCAGCGGTGATTACGCCGTCACCCCGCTCACGCTTCCGCAACTCCAGCAGTTTTGAAAGGTCACCTCATGCTCAAGAAGCTTCGCTTCCTTTCGTCCACCGCGCTCGCGTTTCTTCTCACCCTCCCGGCCCACGCAGCGGGCTCCGGCATGCCTTGGGAACAGCCGCTGCAGCAGATCCTTGAGTCGGTGCAGGGACCGGTCGCCAAGATCGTCGCGGTGATCATCATCATCACCACCGGCCTGACCCTTGCTTTCGGTGACACGGCAGGCGGTTTTCGCCGGCTGATCCAGATTGTCTTCGGCCTGTCGATCGCCTTCGCGGCATCGAGCTTCTTTCTCTCCTTCTTCTCCTTCGGCGGCGGGGCACTCGTCTGATGGCCACCGGAGAGCAGCATGTCGAGGGTTTCGAAGTCCCCGTTCACAGGGCATTGACTGAGCCGATCCTGCTGGGCGGCGCGCCGCGAGCGGTGGCGATCCTCAACGGCACGGTGGCCGCGGCAATAGGCCTTGGCCTGCAGCAGTGGATCGCCGGACTGGCGCTCTGGATCGCCGGCCACACCCTCGCGGTCTTTGCCGCTCGCCGCGATCCGGACTTCGCCAGCGTGCTTGTCCGTCATCTTCGCCTGAAGGGGTGGCTTGCATGCTGAACCTTTCGGAGTATCGCGGCAAAGCCGATCGGCTTGCCGACCATCTGCCCTGGGCCGCTTTGGTCGCGCCCGGCATCGTGCTCAATAAAGACAGTAGCTTCCAGCGAACCTTCCGGTTCCGTGGCCCCGACCTTGAAAGCGCGACCGAAGCCGAGTTGGTCGGCATCTGCGCACGAGCCAACAATGCGCTACGAAGGTTGGGCTCCGGATGGGGGTTGTTTTTCGAGGCCGAGCGCGTTGAAGCGCTGGGCTATCCGAGCTCGGCTTTTCCCGATGTTGCCTCATGGCTGGTCGATGAGGAAAGGCGCGCGGCCTTCGAGGGCAAGGTCGCGCACTTCGAGAGTCGCTATCATCTGACCTTGGTCTTCATGCCGGCGCCAGATGGCCAGGCGCGGGCGGAAAGCGCACTGGTCGACTCGCATCACTCGGGAGGGGTTAGAGACTGGCGCCAGGAGCTGGCGTGGTTTCGCGACGAGACCGACCGCGTCCTGGATTTGCTGTCCGGGTTCATCCCGGAAGTGCGCGCCCTCGATGATGCCGAGACGCTAACCTATCTGCACGGCACAATCTCGACCTACCGCCATCCGGTCGCCATGCCGGAAACGCCAATGTATCTCGACGGTGTTCTGGTTGACGCGCCGCTTACCGGCGGCCTGGAGCCGATGCTGGGTGAGCAGCATCTGTGCACCCTCACCATCCTTGGTTTCCCGAACGTCACCCGGCCAGGGATCCTCGACGCGCTCAACCATCAGGATTTCGCCTACCGCTGGATGACGCGCTTCATCCCGCTCGACAAGACGGAAGCCACAAAGACACTGACCCGGTTGCGCCGTCAGTGGTTTGCCAAGCGCAAATCGGTCGCAGCCATCCTGCGCGAGGTCGTGACCAACGAACCCGTCCCTCTCGTCGATAGTGACGCCGACAACAAGGCGCTCGATGCGGATGTCGCCCTTCAGGCATTGGGCGGCGATCACGTCGGCTTCGGCTATCTCACCACAACGGTGACGGTATGGGACCAGGACCGACAGGCCGCCGCGGAAAAGCTCCGAGCGGTTGAGCGCATAGTCAATGGGCTCGGCTTCACCACGATCCGTGAAAGCATCAATGCGGTCGAGGCGTGGCTCGGCTCGTTGCCCGGTCATGTCTACGCTAACGTTCGCCAGCCGCTCGTTCACACGCTGAATCTTGCCCATGTCATGCCGCTGTCGTCGGCGTGGGCCGGTCCGGTGGATAACGAGCATCTCACCAACGTGACTGGGACCGAATCCCCGCCGCTTCTCTTCGCAGAGACCAACGGGTCGACACCGTTTCGGCTTTCCACCCACGTTGGCGATGTCGGCCACATGCTGGTCGTTGGGCCGACGGGTGCCGGCAAGTCGGTTCTGCTTGCGCTAGTCGCTCTGCAGTTTCGACGCTATGCCGGGGCGCAGGTCTATGTCTTCGACAAGGGCAATTCGGCTCGTGCGGCAACACTGGCCATGGGCGGAGAACACCACGCGCTGGGCGCGGATGGTGCGCTTGCCTTCCAGCCACTGAGCAATATCGGCGACCAGGCTACTCGCAGCTGGGCGGCGGAATGGATCGCCGGCCTCGTTGCCCATGAGAATGTCAGCGTTACGCCGGAGGTAAAGGAGGCGATCTGGTCGGCACTCATCAGCCTTGCCACTGCGCCGGTGCAGGAACGCACGCTGACGGGCCTATCGGTTCTGCTTCAGTCCAATGGGCTCAAGGCCGCGTTGATGCCCTACACGCTCGACGGTCCCTTCGGCCGGCTGCTCGATGCCGATGAAGATCGGCTGGCTTTGTCGGATGTGCAGTGTTTCGAGACCGAAGAGCTGATGCACAGCCAAGGCGCTGTGCTCCCGGTGCTCACCTATCTGTTCCATCGTCTCGAGGAGCGGTTCGACGGACGGCCGACGCTGCTGATGCTCGACGAGGCGTGGGTCTATCTCGACAACCCTCTCTTTGCCGCCCGCATCCGTGAATGGCTGAAGGTGCTGCGAAAGAAGAACGTGTCGGTGATCTTTGCCACGCAGTCGCTTGCCGACATCGCGGGCTCTTCCATCGCGCCGGCGATCATCGAGAGCTGCCCACAGCGCATTTTTCTCCCCAATGACCGTGCCGTGGAACCGCAGGCGCGGGTGGCTTATGAGCGATTTGGTCTGAACGAGCGGCAGATCGAATTGGTCGCCCGTGCCACACCGAAGCGCCAGTATTATGTGCAGTCGCGCCGCGGCAACCGCCTCTTCGAGCTCGGGCTCGGCCCGATCGCTCTTGCGCTCTGCGGCGCCTCTGATCCGGCCACGCAAGCTTTGATCGACAACGTCCTGTCAGAGCACGGGCAGGACAGCTTTGCCTTCCGGTTCCTGAGTGCGCGCGGCCTCGATTGGGCTGCCGAGCTTCTCCAGCAATTCCCTCAACCAGACAAGGAGCAATCGTCATGATGCGGCGCCGCCTTCTCACGAGCCTGATCACCGTTTCCCTAATCGCAAAACCGATGGCCGACTACGTCCAGCCAGCCCACGCCCTGATCGTGTTCGATCCGTCGAATTATACGCAGAACATGCTGACAGCGGCACGTTCCCTGGAGCAGATAAACAACCAGATCCAGTCGCTTCAGAACCAGGCGACGATGCTGCAGAACATGGCGCGGAATCTTCAGCGCTTGGATTTTTCTTCCGTCGGCCAGCTCACAGGTTCGCTCCAACGGATCGACGGCCTGATGACCCAGGCCAGCGGCCTGAGCTTCGATCTCGACAAGCTTCAGAACCAGTGGCGTGTGCAATATCCGGAAAGCTACGACGCCACAATCAAGGTCAGCGATGTGGCGAGCGCCGCGCGCGAGCGCTGGCAAAACGCCATGCAGGCGTTCCGCCAAACCATGAGCGCGCAGTCGCAGATCGTGGAGAACGTGCGGGCCGACGGCGACCTGCTTACCGATCTCGTCAACCGCAGTCAGGGCGCGGCAGGTGCCCTTGAGGCAAGCCAGGCCACCAATCAGCTGATCGCGCTTTCGACCAAGCAGCAGATCCAGATCCAGACGCTGCTCGCGACCCAGTTCCGGGCTGAAGCCGAAGATGCTGCCCGCAAGGCGCAGTCCGAGGAAGCCGCCCGCGAGACGACGAAGCGTTTCCTGGGCACCGGTACGGCCTATCCCGGCAACTGATCAGCAGTTCTTCAAGACAACGAGGAAGGCGGCGACATGAATGACCTCGGCGTCATTGATCGCTTCATGGAGACTTTTACCCGCTATATTGATAGCGGGTTCGGTCTGCTTTCGGGCGACGTCGCCTTTCTCACCACCATCCTGATCGGCATCGACATCACGCTGGCAGGCCTGGTCTGGGCGTTCGGCGGCGAGCCCAATGTTCTTGGCCGGCTTGTCCGAAAAGTGCTCTATGTCGGCGCCTTCGCCTTCATCCTGAACAATTTTAAGAACCTCGCCGACATCATCTACCATTCCTTTGCCGGGCTCGGCATCAACGCATCGGCCGGCAATCTGTCCGCCGACAGTCTCCTGCGGCCAGGCCGCATTGCCGCGGCCGGCTTCGAGGGCGCCTGGCCGCTGCTCAATCAAGCGAGCCAGCTAGTCGGCTTCCCCGAGATCTTTGGCAACGCGCTGACCATCTTCGTGCTGCTTCTCGCCTGGTTTCTGGTCCTCATCGCCTTCTTCATTCTTTCAATTCAGCTCTTCATCACCATCCTGGAGTTCAAACTCACCACATTGGCCGGTTTTGTTCTGGTGCCCTTCGCGCTCTGGAACCGCTCGGCGTTTGTGGCCGAGCGCGTGCTCGGTAATGTGATCTCGTCGGGCATTAAGGTGATGGTGCTTGCTGTCATCGTCGGCATCGGCTCTACGCTCTTCGGCGAGTTCGCTTCCGCGCTGCAAGGCAAGGAGCCGGACTTGGCCGCGGCCATGTCACAGGTACTGGGCGCGTTGGCGCTGCTTGGGCTCGGCATTTTCGGGCCAGGGATCGCCTCGGGTCTTGTTTCCGGCGCGCCGCAGCTGGGCGCCGGCGCCGCACTCGGAACTACCGCGGCGGCCGCCGGATCAACGCTCGTTGCCGGAGGTGCGACGCTTGCCGGCGCGCGCATGGCAACCGGCGGCGGTCTCGCCGCCGTTCGAGCCGGAACGGCCATGGGATCGGCTGCTTCCACAGCTTGGCAGATGGGGCGTGCAACATCGCCCGAGTCCGGCCTCTCCGGCGTAGCTGCTGGACTGAAGGGCGTTGCCGGTGCAGCTGGCGGCGCCGCGATGCGGGGAATGCGATCTGCAACAGAACCATTCCGGCGCAACGCCGATGCCGGCCGCGATGCCGCCTGGACCTCGACGGGCGGCACGCCGACCGCATCAATGACCGGAAACCCTGCCGCGTCAGGTGCCAATGCCGCGCCGGCGTGGGCGAGGCGCTTGCGTTCCGAACAGACCGCGCGCGCCCATCGCCATGCCGCCACGCAGGCCGTCCGTGATGGCGATCGGGGTGGAAGCGGCGCCAACCCCTCTCTCAATGACAAGGAAGACTAGATGCTCTTCAAGCGACCTGTTCAACGCTACGGGAAGACGCCCCACCCCGTCACGCCATACCAGAAGGCCGCCCAACTTTGGGACGAGCGCATCGGCACAGCGCGCGTGCAGGCAAGGAACTGGCGCCTGATGGCCTTCGGCTGCCTCGCTCTGGCCACCGGGCTCTCTGGTGGACTCTTGTGGCAGTCGATGCAGGGCCGCGTCGTGCCCTATGTCGTCGAGGTAGATCGTTTCGGCGAGGCGCGCGCCGTCGCTCCAGCAATCCGGGACTACGAGCCCACCGATGCCCAGATCGCCTGGCATCTCGGCCGCTTCATCCAGAATGTCCGCTCTGTTTCCACCGATGCGGTGCTGGTGCGGCAGAATTGGCTCTCGGCCTACGACTTCGCCACCGACCGTGGAGCCCTCTTTCTCAACGAGTACGCTAAGGCCAACGACCCGTTCGGCAAGATCGGCACGCGCAGCGTCTCGGTGCAGGTGACGAGCGTGGTTCGAGCGTCCGACAGCTCCTATCAAGTCAAATGGACCGAGCAGGTCTTTGAGCGCGGCAGCCTCGCCAGCACAACGCGTTGGACCGGGATCCTCACCATTGTGATCCGGCCGCCGAACAATGCCGATCAGCTGCGCAAAAACCCGCTCGGCGTCTTCATCAACGCCATCGACTGGTCGCGCGAGCTCGACAGTGCCGCGCAAACTTCCGTTCCCCCAAAGGAGCCCGCCAATGATAAATAGACTCTCGTCGCTCCGCACTGCGCTGATCCTGTCTGCGTCGGCTGCGGTCATTTCCGCCTGTGCCTCGAAGCCGGTGCCGCCACCTCAGATTTCCTATGATGCTGCCAAGTTCCAACCGGCGGCAATCGAGAAGGCGCCGGAGAAGCCCGTCAAGGTCGTGGAAGTGCCGAAACCGCTGCCGCTGCCCGGCCAGTTGCAGCCCGAGCCGGGCAAGGTTGCTGAAGACAAGCGCTCGCCTGAAGAACGTGTCGCCGATGCCAACAAGGCGGCGACGCAGCAACCCACCAAATATGGCTATGTGAATGCGGTGCAGGTTTACCCCTTTGCCGAAGGCGCGCTCTACCAGCTCTATGCCGCACCGGAGCGCGTCAGCGATATCGCTCTGCAGTCAGGCGAGAAACTCCAATCCGTGTCGGCCGGCGATACAGTGCGCTGGGTAATTGGCGACACCGTCAGTGGCTCCGGCGATGACCAGCGCACCCATGTGCTGGTGAAGCCCTTCGCACCAGGACTTGCCACCAATCTGGTGATCACCACGGACCGGCGAAGCTATCACCTGCAGCTTCAAAGCACGGATAAGACCGCCATGGCGGCGATCTCCTGGACCTACAGCGAGGACCAGATCATCGCGCTACGCCGGCGCAATGCGCAGGCCGAGGCTGCTATCCCAGTGGCGTCGAATGTGGCTCTCGAAAATATTCGCTTCCGCTATTCGATTACGGGCGACATGCCGCCCTGGAGGCCGACGCGCGCCTTCGATGATGGCAGCAAGGTCTATATCGAGTTTCCGCGCCGCATCGATCAGGGCGAGGCTCCGCCGCTCTTCATCGTCGGTGCTGACGGGGACAACCAGCTCGTCAACTACCGCATACGGGGCAACTATTACATCGTCGATCGCCTCTTCGCCGCAGCCGAACTGCGCCTCGGCGCCAAGCAGCAGCAGGTGGTGCGCATCACGAGGACCGACGGCAGGCAAGCGCCGAGGCGGATATTGCTCTTTTCGCGTTCCAGCAGGTGAGGGACGGCCCATGACGGATACTTCCCGCTCCGATGCTCCACCGAAACTCGATCCAGAACAGCTGCAGCTGCGGGCCTCGCCTCGCCGCGCTGTGCGCTTCAAGCGCAGCATTATTGTCGCCATTGCTGCTGTTGGTTCCGGGACCGTTCTAGGCGTCACCATGATGGCGCTGCAGGGACCGGCGCTGCGCATCAAAGAGCAGGCTGAAGAGCTTTACAATACTGAGCGGAAGCCAACCGCAGAGGCTCTTGAAAGGCTGCCTAAGGACTATTCCGGGATCAAGCCGCCTCCGGTGCTTGGACCACCGCTGCCCGGCGACCTCGGCCGCCCCATCCTTGAGCACCAACGCCAGCTGGGCATCGCGCCGGGCCAGGAGGTCTCGGCGGAGGAGCAGCGCCTTGCACAGCAGGCGATCGAGGCGCGCGAATCGCAAGTCTTCTTCCGGATCGAAAATCGACCCCGGCAAGCAGATGCCGCCGGCAACGGGCAGGGCGGGCGTCCACCCTTTGAGGCAACGGCTCCACAATCCGATGCCGCACGCGATTCAGCTTCCGTAGCACCGGCCGAGGGCGACCAAAACAATCAACAGCGCAAGCTCGATTTTGTCAGCCAGCGGAATACAAATGGAATCTACAATCTGCATGCACTGCAGACGCCGGCTTCGCCGTATCAGCTGATGGCCGGCAGCGTCATCGCAGCGAGCCTGATCACTGGCATCAATTCCAACTTGCCCGGCCTCGTCGTCGCACAGGTCACCGAGAATGTGCACGACACAGTCACCGGCAGTACCTTGCTCATTCCGCAAGGCTCTCGCCTGATTGGCACCTATGACAGCGTCGTGGCCTTTGGACAAAGGCGCGCGCTGCTGGTCTGGCAACGGATACTGCTGCCCGACGGCTCTTCGATCGAAATCGACAACCTGCCGGCGACGGACACCGCCGGCTATGCCGGGCTTGAGGACAAGGTGGATTTTCACACCTGGCAGCTGATCAAAGGCGTTGCGCTGGCCACGTTGCTAGGGGTCGGCACCGAGCTGAGCCTCGGAGAAGACGAAAGCGACCTGGTCAAAGCAATCCGCGAATCCGCTCAGCAGAACGTCAGTCAAGCTGGCCAGCGCATCACCGAGAAGAACCTCAATATCCAACCCACCATCACTGTCCGGCCCGGTTGGCCACTGCGCGTCATCGTGCACAAGGATCTTGTGCTGCGGCCGTACCCGAATTGACTGGAGTCATCATGACCAATCTGAAACTCGGCAAACTTCCGGATCGGACACCTTCGAAGATCACCATAAGCGTAAGTGCAGACCTGAACCAAGCACTGAAGGACTATGCGGCGCTTTATCGTCAGACCTACGGCGAGTCCGAATTGGTAGCGGAACTGATCCCGTTCATGTTGGCGGAGTTCCTGGAGAGCGATCGAGCGTTTGCCAAGGCCAGAAAGGAAGGGCTCCCTGTCGTCGACAAGTCAGAGAAATCGCGGCGGCAGCCAATTTCGGGGTCCGAATAAGTGACAGCGACCAGTGAGTCCGAGGGGGCACCTTTTTAGGCGGGCAAATGCATTGAAGCAATTTGCCGGCGAAACCGAAACATAGGGCACAATAGACGAGCTGATCTGCCCCGAACCAATGCCGGCTCTGCGCCCCATGCACGAACCCGCTTCGCGGGAGGGTCGCCTGGTTCTGAGATGGCGCGACATTCAAAGGCCTTGAGCGGGTAGAGACTGCGATCCGACCATGGAGTTCCCTTCAACGAGAGGAACTCGCCATGGCTACCTTGTCGACCGATGCTCCGATCACGCCGCTTCGCCGGCGCATGCAGCAGGACATGCTGATGCGAGGCCTGGGACCGCATACGCAGCAGGACTACGTACGTCATGTCCGGCGCTTTGCCGCGTTCCTTGGTCGCGCTCCCGACACCGCGACGACCGGGGACATCCGGCGCTTCCAGTTGCGCCAGCATGAGAACGGCCTGGGCCCGGCGACGATCAACGGTGCGGTCTCGGCGTTGCGATTCCTGTTCACGGTGACGCTGAGGCGGCGCGATCTGGCGCGCGCGCTGGTGGTCACGCGATATGCGCGCAAGCTGCCCGATGTGCTGAGCGTTGAGGAAGCGGCGCGGCTGCTCGAAGCGGCGCCAGGCATCAAGTACAAGGCCGCGCTCGGTGTCGCCTATGGCGCGGGCCTGCGCGTATCCGAGGTCGCGCATCTGAAGGTCGACGACATCGATTCGACACGCATGCTGATCCGCGTCGAACAGGGCAAGGGACGCAGGGACCGCAACGCCATGCTCTCGCCGCAACTGCTGGAACTGCTGCGGCTGTGGTGGCGCGAAGGCAAGCGGCGCGGGGTGATGCTCCCCCATGGCTGGCTGTTCCCGGGGCGCGGCTGCACAGCGCCGATCTCGTCGCGGCAGCTGCATCGCGCGGTCCAGGAAGCAGCCGAAGTCGCCGGCATCCGCAAGCGCGTCAGTCCGCACACGCTGCGTCACAGCTTCGCCACCCACTTGCTTGAGCAGGATGTCGACATCCGCGTCATCCAGGTGCTGCTCGGGCACAGCAAGCTCGATACCACCGCGCTCTACACCAAGGTCTCGACCCGGACGATCCACGCGGTCGCGGGGCCGCTCGACCGGCTGATGGCGCTGATGGAAGGCAAGACCCCTCCCGACTGAACCGGTGCGGGCGGACCTGGAGGTCGCCGATATCTTCCGTGCTGCCGGCCCCGGATACCGGGTCGCCCATGCAGGGCATCTGAGCCTGCAGCAGCTCAAGGTCATGTCGGCGATCGAACACTGCCGCACCGCTGCATTGGGTGGTCATGTCGAAGCCTGTGCGGACTGCGGCCAATGGCGGATCGCTTACAACAGCTGCCGCAACCGGCACTGTCCCAGGTGCCAGGGCGCGGCCGCCCGTACATGGCTCGCCGAGCGCGAAGCCGACCTGCTGCCAGTCGGCTACTTCCACGTCGTGTTCACGCTGCCCGCCGAGGTCGCCGTCATCGCGTTCCACAACAAGGCGCTGGTCTATGATCTGCTGTTCAAGGCGGCATCGGAGACGATGCTGACGATCGCGGCGGATCCCAAGCACCTCGGCGCGCGCATCGGCATCACCGCCGTGCTCCACACATGGGGCTCGGCAATGACCCACCATCCCCATGTCCACATGATCGTGCCGGGCGGCGGCATCGCGCCGGACGGGTCACGCTGGATATCGTCGCGGCCGGCCTTCCTTCTCCCAGTCAAAGTACTGGGCAAGCTGTTCCGCCGTCTGTTCCTGACCCGGCTCGTCGCGCTGCACGACGCCGGTCGGCTCGCCTTCTTCGGATCGGCGGCACACCTGGCCGACCGTCGCGCCTTCCTGCGTCATCTGAAGCCTGTTCGCAGCAAGCGCTGGGTGGTCTATGCCAAGCCGCCCTTCACCGGGCCCCAAGCGGTGCTCGCCTACCTGTCGCGCTACACTCACCGGGTCGCCATCTCGAACCGCCGCCTGATCGCCTTCGACGAGAAGGGGGTCACCTTCCGCTACAAGGACTATCGCCGCGACGGTGTCGAGCGCCAGCGCGTCATGACGCTCTCGGCCGATGAGTTCATCCGCCGCTTCCTGCTCCATGTCCTGCCGCGTGGCTTCCACCGCATCCGTCACTATGGGCTGCTCGCCAGCTCCGCTCGCAAGGCCAGCCTCGCACTCTCCCGTAACCTGCTGAACGTCGCTCCGCCTCCCGATGACGACACCCCGGAAGAACCGGCTGACGTCCGCCCGCCATGCCCGTGCTGCGGCGGACGCATGGTCGTCATCGAGACGTTCGAACGGTGGAGGCAGCCGCGTGGACCGCCGGACACAACGGCGACGAACCGGGAGAACGCCCCATGACCCGGCATGGCCCGTTTGCCCACACGACCGCGCCACGCCGGCACCGGTTAACGGGAACGTATGTGCGCGTCGCTGTCGCGCCAGTCGTCAGGCACGCGAACCCCGTCGGAATCACCGCGACAGGCCCCCCGACCTGGCCCGGAAGCCGCTTCCTCGACCAGCCCACAACACCCCATGCGGAAGTTCGCGACAGGCGCTGGCACACTCCGAAACACAAATCCCCATAGCCCACCGCGTGCGGTCCGCGGGTTCCTGCATGAGAGGCTTTCGTACGCCTGACGGCACCCGAAACCCTTCAGCATGTCGGCCGTAGAGATTGGCTTAGCCGCTGCCTGAAAGCAGACGTGGTCAGCGACAGGGCCGGACGTCTTGATAGCGCCAATTGTCGACGTTTGCAGTTATGCCAACAACGTCGCGTCTACTCGGCAAGCAGACTTACGGCCTTGCGGCATTTGGGAGTTTCACTTGACGACCGAAAACTCGAACTGGTCCCCGCGGTAAACGGCCTTGTATTCGTCGTCGCGCCCCGGCGTCCTGAACACATTGCGAAAAATCGCCCCACAGCTTGTCAGTTCTATGGGAAAGGCGTTGCACAAGAAATCGCCTTGCACCCACGAGGTTCCTACGCGGCTCCTCTGGCCAACGGTCTCGCTGACGGCGCCGTCGACCGAGGTTGTGCGCTGCATCGGCAGGAACGTGGGCATTACCAATTTTCCGCGCGTTTCGTGCCCGAACATGAGAGACTTTATTTCCGCCCCTGTGAGCCGGTCCTTCGGATTCATGCCTGCCTTTGCCAATGCCGACAGCTCTGGCACACCTGCCTTGGTCAGCCCGGCCAAAAGGCGTTCGATATCGGCCGTATTCTTGAACACCATGTAATCCTGGGTCATCAACTGGCTTGGCCCCCTGTCCACCCGCCCAACAACCTTCCTAAGCGTTTCCAAAGCCGCCGCGGCCTGGTCTGTGCGCCCAAGATGCCCATAAGCCGAAATAAGGACCTGCAGGGCATAAAATTTCGCCCGTGGATCGGCCGATATAAGGTCCATCTTCTCGATAGAGCGAACCGCGTCCTCAAACTTCTCCTGGCCGAACTCGGCCAGTCCGGCTTGGTAGCGCCTGTAGTCCATCCACGAGTTTGGGTCGACGCGCGCAGCCGCATCGAGATAGCTAAGCACTTCCTTCGGCCTGCCGTTGAAATTCAGAGCATTGGCCAGCGAGAGATAATTCCAAGTATCGCTGGGATCGAGCGCCACCGACTTCAGAAGAACGGTAACTGCGTCGTCCGAGTCGTGCTCGCGGACCATCAACTCGGCGACGAGCTGATAGTAGCCCGGCGAAGGATCCCTGGCCGCCGCTTCCAGGGTTTCATAGATCTTGCCCTGGGCCACGTCGGTCGTAAGCCCCATTACTACGACCCGACCGACATCCGCGTCCCAGTAGGCCCAGGCGAGCTGGGCGTACGCCGCGCCGAAATCGGGGTCGAGTTGCACGGCTTGCTGGAAATACTTCACAGCCTGCGCAAACTCCTCGGGCGTGTTGATACGGTTGTAGATGTCCATCCCCTTGAGATAGGCCTCATAGGCCTCGGGATTACTGGTGCCTCCGGCCCGGGTAGCCGGCGCGCCGCTCACCAGGCGGAGCTGGAGCGCACCCGCGATGCTGCTGACAACGCTGTCCTGCAGCGCGAATACGTCTGCCCACCGGCCGTCGAAACGCTCCGCCCAGAGATGTCTGGAAGTCGAGCCATCGATCAGCTGCGCATTGATGCGCATGTCGTCGCCGACGCGGCGAATCGAGCCTTTCAGCAGGTACCGGACGCCCAATGCCGCCGCAATCTCCTTCGGGTCCTTGTCCTTGTAAGCGGAGGCCGCGTTGGGGGAGAAGACGAAAAGACCCGGCACACGCGCCAGTGCGGTCGTCAGATCCTCGGTGAAGCCGTTGGCGAGATATTCTTGTTCCTTGTCGTCGCTGAGATTGTCGAAGGGCAGGACGACTAGCGAGGGCCGGGTGTCGGCTGCCTCGCTGACGGTCGGAACGGCAAGCGGTGCAGGCCTCTCCCACGGTTGCCACCATGCTACTGCAAGGCCGAGAGCCAGGACGAGAATTCCCGCCGCGGCCGGAAAACGCCAGGCGCGCGGCTGGTGGCGAAAATGGAGGGTCTTGCCCGCTGCCGCGGAATCAAGCAACACGCGATACGCCTGAACGGGTTCGGCTATGTTTTTGACCCTCTGTTCGCCCATTGGCTCAAAGGCGAACGCCAGCTTCCTATCAACCTCCTTGGCCACTTTTCCCGAGATGCAGATGCCGCCCGATTCCGCCAACTGCTGAAGTCTGGCCGCGATGTTGACCCCATCGCCATACCGGTCGTCGCCGTCGACGATCACCTCGCCGAGGTTGATGCCGATCCGCACCACGATCTGTTCCACTGCGGGAAGCGAGGCGTTGCGCTCGGACAGTCCCCGCTGCAACGACACTGCACATTCGACGGCATCGACGACACTACCGAATTCGGCCAGCATCCCATCGCCCATCAGCTTGAAGATATGGCCGTGGTGGCGGGCAATTTCGGGCTCGAACAGTTCCTTGCGTCCGGCACGTAGTCGCTCAAATGTACCGGCCTCGTCGCGCTCCATCAGAGTCGAATAGCCTACTACATCTGCGGCTAGAATCGCGGCAAGCTTGCGGTCCATCGGTGGCCTGGCCCCAGCGGATCATAGTATTGGTTGTTCTGAAAGGAAACCGACCTTACCAGCAAATCCCTTCTCCCGCACGTTTGATGGACCGCTGATACGGCGAGGTGTAACCAATGTCGTAGTCACCACATTCGAGACATTAGAGCTTGCCTGCCGGAATGGCTCGTTTGGGTCAGGGCTTGCCGTTGAGCCGGCCGCCGGAACGGGCAACTAGCGCCAGAAGCGGCCGTCTATGGGTTCGCCAAATGGGGGCTTTGGGGTCAAAAGTTCGCGTTCGCGACAGGCCGGATCGCGCCCATAATCGGACGTTCAGGAGTTTGTTTGCGTGCTCCCAAAAGCAGCCGGTAGTCTAGAGTTCTGACGGTTAGCAGAAGCCCATCCGAGGCCGATACGCTCGCGCCGGTTCCTGGATAGGCGCATATCACGGCGCGGTTACATGAACAGGCGATACGGATAGACATTTCGCGGCAGGTCAGGGACGTTCGCTATCGTGCGGGCCAGTTTCTGCGAATAGCGAATGCTTACCGGCACAGGGTCGTAGAGCGCGTCGTTGTTCCAATCCATCTTCGTAAGGGCCAACGCCTCGTGGGCTATGAGTTCAAGCGGTCCACTCCCGGCATGACGGATCAGCTGCAGTGGCCGGGGAATGCTCTTCTTGCCCTGATAGTAATCGCCCTTGGTCGAAACATCGGGAGCATTTCCCGCCACCCATACCAAGGCGGAATTGCCCGTGCGGACCACCATTGTCCCGCGCGGCACGGGAAATCCCGACGGCTTTGACGGAGGCTTCTCCGCGCCCGACTTGATCAGCCAGACGCCGCGCCAGCACGATGCCGAACTGACCTCGATACACTCTACTTCCGCCACACCGGCGAGCGCGTCAAATGCGCCTTCGATCTCGCCTTCCTTGAACGCGGTCGTCTTATGAATAACCATGCGTCTTGGCAGGTTGCCGCCGTTGCGCCCTTGATAGAGCTCCAGGCTGCGGGCGAGGACGGCGCGCATGTCGTCGCGGCTGAGAAAGGGGTTTCTGCGGGCTTCGGTGACGTCGGCCACCGGGTCTCGCGCCTCGAACGCAACGAACTGCATGCCGCCGCCGTCCATGTCGAAGACCTGCGAACAGCACGTCACATAATGTGCGTCTTGCTGATCGCCGCGTAGGGCATAGGCCAACCCGATGTAGGCGGTGTCGGCCGGTACGCCTTTTAGCGGCGCCAGCTTCCACGGCGTGCCCGCAGCCTTAACGTACAGTGCGGTCGAAAGACGCCACGCCAGCGATGCCTTGTAGCTGAAGGTGAAGACGCGGTCGTTCAGGACCTGAGTCGGAATATTATACTTGGCGCCTAAGGCCTTCAGCACGTCGTGTGCGTCAAAGAATTTTCCGCGTGTCGCCGTGTCCCAGCTGTCGGGAAAGTGGACCAGCACAACTTCGAACTCATTGCGAACGGCGTCGAGGCGGCGGAGCGCGGCATCCATGGCAAGGTAGAGGCGATGCTGTGCGTCGCCGTCGCCCGGCAACTGGTCTAGGCGTTCAGGCCACTTGATGTGCGCGCTTGCGGGCGCGGCCTCAAGAGCCACGCGGAACAGGCGCTCGAAACCTGGATATTCCGGCACATATTCCGTTCGGTCGGTAGCCCGATGCACGTCGCGCAAAAGCTTCATTAGGTCGCCGCGACGATGGAAAGCACCCCCCGGGCCGACTGTTGCGATGCGCACACGAGAGGTATAGCCGCTGAAGGAGCCCTTCGAATATGGCCCATAATTCACGAGTCCCCGCAGCGGGTGGACATCGACTTGAGTGGGTTCGGATGGCGAAAAGGACAGATCCGGCTCGTCCAACAGCGTGAATGGCGGCAGCTCGGTCAGGGCTGAGTTCGCCATCATTTGCTCCTGTCGAAGTAGGTGTGGTGGTGCGACGGCCGGCTGTACCCTGTAATGGGTGACACCTTGAACGCGGCATCAATGCCCGTGCCGTCTTCGAGCCCGAAGGCGCTTCGCGCCGTCCCTCCTGTTTCGGTAAGAAGCTGCGCCCAGGCTCCAATAATGCTGGCCCAGCTCTTGTTAAAGCGCGGAGCCCAGCGTTCGCGACGCCAGTCTCCGGCGGGATCACCCCGGAGTTCGACCTGTATACCTACTTCAGCCGGGGCCTGGTTGGCGGAGAAATCCTCGGAGCCAACCGATTGGGGAGTGTCCTGACGGGGTAGCTGGACGAACGTGTAGGGCTCGAAGCCGCACCACCACCTGCCGTCCACCTGTTCCAGTTTGAGGTGGACACCCTCCCGAAAGGGGAAACCAAGCCCGGGCACTGCGCCGACGAGATTAGTGCCGTACGCGTCGCGCAACCGCGATAGGGTTTGTTGCTGGCGCCGCGTTCGCTCAGGATCGTCGCCGTCGCGCGGTGTGGCGACGACGAGCGAATGACCTGAACGCCTGTAGCGCGGGATTAGCGGGCGCTGTCGGGCCAGAGATCGCACGAGTGTGTCGTACAGCAAGCCCATGGCCCAGCTATCGGCGGCCGGATCGAGGTCGATCGTTCCAGCGAGCGATGGGCCGAGCGGAGCCAAGGCGTCCACGAGCTCCTGATCCCGCCCAAACACCGCCAACTCCCTCCCCAACGCGGCCGCCGTCGCTCGATAACCTTTCGCCTTGAAGATTTCTCGCACCTCTGCCGACGTGGTTGCGCGGGTCAGCATGATGCGCCTCGCCGCCGTCGGCATCGATTGGAGCAGAATTGCCGAATAGCGCAGTACCGGGAATGCCCGGGCCTTGGCATTCGGAATCTGGACGGGTACGAGGCGCGGCGTAGGTCGCCCTTCCATCACGTGATCGTAGAGCGCCTGCGGCAGATCCGTTATCTTGACAATCTCGGCGACCAACTCGTCGAACGTCGTGCATTCGATAACCGAAACGTCGACCCCTGCCGTCTGCGCGCGATCCAGAAATTCGGTGACGGCTGGGAGCAGGCGGCTCGCTGATGAGGCAACCCAATAGAGTCCGTTCGGGAACGGAGAGGGTGCAGCCAAGACGTCGTTCAGCGCCTCTAGGATCGAGGTGTCGCGCCCGCTGTAACCGACGAACAGCATTCCGAACCGCTTTCCAGCCTCCACCAGCACGTGTCGCATGCGGGCGTCCTGCTGCTCCAGCTCTGATCCGGTGTTCTTGATCGCGATCGACTGGTAGTCCCCATGAAGTTTCGCGATTAGCGGCCAGTCGGATTCGTCGAGGCAACGCGTCGCACGGTCGGCAGAATCGATCGCCGCCACAGTGGGCCGTCTCTGGTCGGCGGTCGGCAGGATTGCGTTCGCGGTGAGTGCCGCGTCTTCCGCAAGCGGGTCAAAATTGGTCGTGAAGATGCAGTCGGTCTTGCCCGCCGCCATGAGGCTGGCAAGCACCTTATGCCCGAAGCATGGCACACCCTTAGCGATCGCATCCGCAATATACTGTCGACGGTGGCGAGGCTGGGGATAGACCGCCTCGAAAGCGGCGGCATATTCCATGGGATCTCCGTCCGGCGGCAGCCGCGACGTCCGGCGAAAGAAATTATCGATCCGCTCAATCCAGATGGGGTCGGCCGTATCGATTTCCCGTTTTGAAAGGTTTGTCTCGCGACAGAAGATTCGGGCCTTGAAGTCACGGATCATCGCATAGCCGGTAGGAATCCCGGATGCCGCCGACGCGCCGGCGCCGAGAAACCATGCCACCGTATTCGGTCGTAGGGCGAAGGCTGTCGCGAACTGAGCGAGGGACATGGTTGGGACAGAACTGATTGGGTGCTCCTTCGACGGTGTGGGAGTTATGCTACTCGATTTGACAGGAGTTTGGCAGCCGCCGCCAAGATCAGTCGGCGATTAGATTGCTGTTAATTGCTACTTTGCGCCCAGCAACGGACAGTCTGGAAACGGCCCCAGCTCTGCCTGCGGTCGGTGCAGACGGGATAACCGATCCGACCCTCTTCTTATAGTCCTCAATCACCTCGACAACAGCGTTCAGCACCGGTTCAAATCCGCCGAAGTTGATGGTGGCCTTGTTCACGGCCACCACCTTGCTCGCGAAAGTCTTTTTGGAGATGTGAGTCGCCCCGTCCGTTTCTTTCAGCTTTATATCGAATTTCTTACCCTCGTAGGGCTTGTCCAGCAGGGCTTGTTCGAAGAGTTTCTCAAAGGGGGTATCGGCCCCTCGAATCTTCGGAATGGGTATCACGTAGAGGTTGGACTCCAAGAAGTACCAACTGTCCGATCCATCGACTTTCTTTTTCGTGACGTGCTGTACGTGCTTAAATAGGTCTTTCGAGCCTTCGTCCGAATCGACCACCATGATGACAGGATGTTTGCCGCCACTCTTGAAGCCCTTAATGCGGGCCGAATACATCCTTGCCAGTTTAGTAAGATCGCCGCAGCCTCCGCCCAACTGCTGAACAGCAGCCGAGCTACGGGTGTATTTGAAGAGTTTGATTTTCAGTTCGCCCGCTGGACTGGTGAGGGCTGGATACTTGGCTGCGAGATTGTGAAGCGCGGACTTGATGTAGATATTGTCCGTGACGCCTTCACAGAGAACGACAGGTCGTTCAGCGCCGTATAGGTCGGCATAATTCAGGAAGCGCTCAAAGAGCTTGAAACTCGCCCACACCTTCTGTGGAGGCGCCTTGGTCTGCTCGTCCTTTTCGTCGGGAACCTGACGTACCTTCGGTCCTCGCCCGCGGACTTGGTGGATAAAGGCCAGTCGTCCACGGAGCTTGGCAAGCGAGAAAGGCCGTTTGGTCCCATTGACCTTCACGTGGCATGAGCCCTCCATAAACAGGTGATGGCACATAGCCGCGACGGTCGCATAATAGTCCGAAGCGATGTTGACCTTCTGGTTGACGACAACCCCGGTCACATCCTGCCGCGAGTAATAGCACTGCATACGCGTTTTGGCGTGATTTAGCTCGAATCCGGCCCGAGCTATCATCTTCACAAGCTTGGGGCCGGCCTCCCAGAGGTTGATGCTGCCATTCACACGGCGTCCGATTGCTGACGGGAAGAGCTGTTCGCTGGTCGAGAACGTAATGTCGTCCGCATAGCGCGTGTAGGTGCAGTGGTTTTGCCTCGCCAGCTCGTTAAGGCGAATGTCCATGACGCTGGCGATCAAATTGGAGATGACAGGCGAGCACGGGCTCCCCTGGGGCAGCTGGTTGTCGATAGATGCAATCTGCGTTAGGACGGCCGCGACCTTGCGCTTGAGCGCAAAGTCCTTGTGCTTAGTGAAAAAGCCGAAGACCCGCCCAAAATTGATCGCTGGAAAGAAGTCCTTGAGATCGACGTTAAAGACGTATCGCTGATCCCGGTGATTTTCGCCGTTGGTGATGATGGAGAGCTTTTTCTTGAATCCATGGGCGAGAATGCAATTGCGTTTCTTGACCCGGCTCGCCTCTAGCTCCTGTTCGATCAGCAGCAAATCCTTAGCAAGACGCTTTTGAACAGCCTTCAAGGTCTTGTGCGGGGCACGAATGATCCGGTCGCCGCCCGATTTTTTGGGGACGGTAAACTCATCGTATTTGGAAACATCGCTGAGTTTATACAGGGCATAGGAGATGTGCGCCGGTTTGAGGTCGAGAATTCGCGCAACATCGGTCAGAGTGTCCGCTTTTTTGTACTGCTCCAGTTTAAGCGAAACGATTGTCATAGGAGGGGCGGCTTGCGGATACTCCTATGCGATGTAGCATAATGGACCATAACGTATCGCCCTCGTCGCATTCTCCGGGAAGCACTAGAGCCGTCTTGCTTTCACCTGTGAGGAACCCCCACAGAAAAATCTATCCGCAAGCCGTCGTTCAAAGATCAGATCGGAAATGGTGACGCAAGGGGGTGCGACCCCAGTCCACAAGTAGTTAAGAATCTCCGGCGAGAACGCGACTGTGAGGCACGGCTAAAGCATCGAAAGCGCTATTTCTTAGTAGCTCGGAGAACAGTCGGAATGCGGCGGTAAGCCGATAGCAAGTGTGGCTCATCTCAGCGTCAGCTTCTTGGGCAAAGGCAATGTCTGCCTAGCGACCAAATTGCCGTGGACTTCTGTTGCCGAAACCTTGACTTTTGCGTCTGCTTTCGCAAAACCACAAACAGGCTAGCGGCGCCCGAGACGGGGGTCGAAAAAGCTGACAAGGCAAATTTTGCCCTTAGAGGGGGACCAGAATGGCAGCTTACCGCCGAGCGCTCCCCAGAACCGGACCGTCGGGACTCGGCCCAATTTTTGACATTCAGTCAGACGGTCCCGCAATGCGCCGACGACAATTCTTTCTCTGACATGCCTCAGTTGGCTCCACTTTGCATTCTGTTAGAGCTTCGTCGAAGAACATTCCTACCGCTAACCCAAAGATGATCGTGGAATTTTGCTAGCCACTTTCTTTGGCAAGTGGCTTGGCTTCAATCGCTCCGTGAGGATAGGTGCTTTGCTTCAACTTTAGTTGGCGACGCTCTTGATGCCAGATGCGACCGCTGCGTTATCAGCGGATTGGGTGATGCTGTTGAAAAGGACACACGCACTTTCTTTTTTGCGGAAATTAAACCCTAAGCAGGATTTGTCGTTTGCACATTGCAGTATGCAGTCGGGATATCGGAGCGGAGAGGTCCAATAGGCATTGCCAGAAATTTCCGTTTTTGTGGCGAACACCAAATTCGAGTAGCGCAAATTGCTCTCGACCACTTTTTTTGCGGCCATGATCGACTCTTCGCTTTTGACCAGTAGCGATGCGTCCCCTTTCATGAAACAAGCTCGAAATTTTGTGTTATAAGTAACCGCTAGACACCTGAAGTCGGTATCGCAGGCGGTTTGACACTGCTCAGAACTCACGTTCCTAGTTGGCATATCCGGCAGGTCGTTTCCGATCGCGTCCCACCCTGACACGACAACAAATCCACTATCTGCATCGACCTCTGTCGCAGGAGTTTCTACGCGGACAGTTGCGGCCTGCTCTCGTGACTGGTCAGGAATGATGTCTGAAGACGCAAATGTGCGACCATCCAGCCACGCGCATCTTGTTGCGAGATCGACGGCGGATGAATCATTAAGGCCGACCAACTGAAGCGTCTGAGCAGCAGCGCCAGGCCCGGCTGGTGGCGCTGTCGGGGCAGAACGAGCTGCCAATGATACATTTACGTCTACGCCGTTCACACTCCGCCGAGAGTAACACCACGCTCGGTCCCAGGTTTCGTCGTTCTCATCCTTGAAGTGGTGACCTGTGATTAACTCCCAAGTGGTGCCTTGGAACTCGACGTTCTTGGTGGCGAACTTGTTGAAGTCGACGGTCACCACGTCAGGCCTGGTAGGGACGTCAGCCTGGGGCGCCTGCTCCTGAATTGGCTTTGGAGTTGGAACAGGAATAGGCGGCTCATCTTTTGGGGAGGTGAGATCGCTTGGCTGCTCTATGGTCGGCAAAGCTGCCGGCTCCGGCAAGGTTTTGTCCCCTAGACCAAGATTGATGCCTAGCCCAATCCCGACCGCCGCCACTGCAATGGCTCCGCCAGTCGCCATTCGGCGAAAGGCGGTCGCTCGGGCTGTCTTCTCTTGGGCCGCGGCTTGAGCCTGCAAGGTTGGAATCGCTGACCTTTTGACGGCGAGATCGACGGCTTGCTCAAGCAGGGTGGTGTTATGCCGGACGAGCACTTTTGCGATCCTTCATTGATACCGTCACGAGGTCTGAGACCTCAGGCGGCAAATCCTGGTCGAGGGCCTTGCGAAGAACTTCGGGGTCGTCGGTGAAGAGCGGAACGTAGAGGATCTCTTTGACGATTTTTTCGACAGGCACCTCTACCCGCTTCTCAATCTCTTTCTCTACCGTAACTTCGACCGGTACCTCGACCGTTCGAACCCGCCGCCAGCGCCAACTCAAAAGCATTCTGCGGAGCAGCCTGGAAGTCTTGCTCTCTGAATTGTCCTCTTCTCGGGCGGCAATGCGCTGGAGCGCTAGAGCGACCATTGCCGTAATTGGTCCCGCGAGCGCGGCGATGAGCGCGAGCGAGCCGAACCAAATCACAGAGATTATTCCGGCCTGTGCCTCAGTCACCAGTTCAGGTTTGCTGCCGTACCACCGTGAGGCAATACGGCGGACCTGATCTGTCCGCGCCATTGGGATCCGCTCCTTGGCAAAGGCGCTGAGGGCTTTGGCAATCTGGTCCTGTCTGACCTGGTTTTGCGCCGAGGTGTTTGCCTTGTTGGCTTCTGCCGTCTGGGCATCTGCGAGCCGTTTGCCCGCTTCATCCAATCGACGCTGCCAAGCCGCGGCATCACTATCGCGCGTTTGCTCCAGAGACGAACGCCTATCGACAAGCTTCTGCCTCTGGTCAGTAGTCATAGGAGGGCTATTTGCCCGCAAACGATCGAAATTTTCGCGCAGCGCAGCAATCTCTTGATCGAGCGGCTCAATCCGAGTGTCGAACTTGGTGATAATTTTCGTGCGGGGGTTGGCAAGTTTAGCCACTTCCGATTCTAGCCTGCATGCCGAGTCGCTGTCGCCTGAATCGCGCGCCATCTTGATACGTTCAACAAAGCTGTCGCGTTGGCGCTCAAACTGATCGACAGCGTCTTTAACTTCGCGATCACGCTGTTGAATCAGCGCCGATCGAACGGCATTTATCTCATCCACTTGATCGCGAACACCCGAGGCCTCTGGAGTAAGGGCTGTCGTTCCCTCCAATTCCGCATTGGCCTCGGCAATTTGCGACTGAGAGGTCGCACGCGATTTTTCTGCAAGAGAGGTCAGCTGCTCAATTTCGGAACGGGCTTGATCGACCTGATCGGCTCTTCGACCAAGTTCGTCAGCAGAGGCGAGCTTTGTCGCTTCCTGCTCAAGGGCATCAATCTTGTTTACGAGCTCCTCATAACGCAGCTGACGCAATGCGCCTGCCCTCTCCATCCCCATAAAGACAGTTTCGAAAGTGATGCCTGCAAGAACCAGGAGGAAGACCAAGATTATGGGCTTCCAGAGCCAAGACGCGCTGAAAAGCAGTGTAGCTATCGGTATCTTGGTGAGCTCCGCGATTGCCACCATGAGAAAGGGTGCACTGGCGAGCGTCAAATCCATTGCAGTGACAGACTCGCTTGCAGAAAACGCTTGTACGCCTAATGCTACACCTGTCGTAAGACCAATCGCTGCGGCCGCAATCTCTAGGGCCCAGGCACCACGGTAGGTCCACTGGCCATAGCTTGCCAGCTTTTGACTCATCACAGTCTGCATTTTACTCGCCCCCCCGACAGGGCAACATCACGCCTTGATCGCCTGCCAGCATACACTTAACGGTTTTGAAAGTCTTAGTTAAGGCGTCTTCTCTCTATTGTCATTGTCACAATAACTTTTTCTGCCCTTCAGATATAGAATACCTCGTCAAAAAATGGGGTTAGCAGACCGCGTCGCCCATGCATGGTCTTCGTTGGATCGGTGTAAGCGGAAAGCCGAACAGGCAGTAGCGCGCTTACTCCGTTACATTTCAGCTAGCAGAGTGTTTCGCATGGGATCCCATCCTTGTCGCGATCGAGTTTTCCGCCCCATGAGCAGTTTTGCAGGTACCAGTTGGCTTCGTCGCAGGAACCGATCTGCTTGCACGTTCTCCGCGGCTCGCAAGAATAGCCGCTCTGCGCGACCAGCTTACGGCTGATGATGCCCAGCGGGCGACTCGACGGCGCCGCGCCGTCGGCGTGCGCAGCGCGCCATTCCCAGGGTGCCTGAAACGTCCCGGCCCACAGGCCGATCTTTGAGGCTTGGGCTTGCGCCTGCTGCCCCGCATAAGCGCCCTGGCTGTAGTGAGGCCAATCCAGCGCCTGGCCGTGCTTGACCATCCAGGCGGCCACGCCCGCGCCGTCGGCGCGCCTACAATCGCCGACAAAGCGGTGGTAGCGGTCCCACGTCACGAATGTGCATTCGAGCGGCCTCGACGCGGCCAGGAAAGTGTCCAGCGCTTCGGCCGATCGCCGGCCGCAAGGATACTCGGCGCCATTCGCATCGCGGCACAGCTGCCGGCTCTCTGGCGCGTCGATGCCGTTGAAGCGGACGCGCTGGCCGTGGATTTCGATCGTATCGCCGTCAATGACGGAAGCGACACCGGTAAGCGAGGCGGGCGCCGCCCTTCGTGGGCTGGCCTTTGATGCATCGTCGCTACGTTGCGCGCCCGACGGCGCCAGGAAGGCGGCCACCGCCGCCGCTGCCGTAAGACCGAGCATTGCCGGCACGCTCGCAAGTTGGCGCCGCCACAGCTTGGCACCGGTGGGTTTCTGCCACCGATTGGATCGATATTTGCGGTATGGCCTACTCATCCGCTACGCCGACCAGCCCGGCCATGCGCTGTCGACCATGGGCAGGCCGGCGCAATAGTAATCGTCAAGGAACCGCCCGGTGGACCGGTCGCGGCAGCGCCAGATAACGCTGTAGTTCTGGCCATAGAATTGGTCCCACGCGACGCCATAGGTTTGTGGTGGCGGTGGCCGGTAATATGTTCCGCCTCCATAGCCGTTGTTGGCAGCGACACCCACAGCTGCGCCGCCGACAGCCGCGATCGCTATGCCTGTCGCGACAGCATTGTCGGTTTGCACAAGCCGGGTGCACTTCTCTGCTGTTGCGCCCCTGCGCACTAGAAGGGCCGCTACCCTGCTACGATACTGTTCGTCCGTGCTGCTGGCGAGAACGTGACATAGCGCAACGGTATTCATTGCCGTGAGATCGCTGTCCGACACGACAGCGCTCGTAGAGCAGCCGCTGACGCACAGGGCTGCACTTGCGATGAGTGCTCCAATTTTCATGTGAATCCCCCAAACAAATATTGGGGCGAGTCCGACCTAGAAGTCCAGAGTTTTGTTTTTCACTTTGCTACGATTCACAGCATGCTGCGGCTAGCTGGCATCCACTGCAACCAACCCTTCCGCCGGTCGTTGACTGATGCTGGGTTGATCTCAGCCACTCCAGAACTTGCCCGCTGGCTCAAAACCGGCGGGCTTTTTTTCCGCGACGCCGGAAGGCTCTATCTCGCCGCATGTTGTGGTACATCGGCACGCCGTCATCGGGCCGTGCCGTTGACCAAGGTGATCCCTCCGCCATGGTCGGCCGGCGCAGCCTTGACCGTCCGCGCGGGCCATCCCAATCAAGCCCGCTGGCTTCGGTCGGCGGCTTTTTATTTGATGCCCGGCGCCGTCGGCTTGGATCTAGATCCTCGCCAGTGCCGGATTTGAAGGTAAGCTGCCGCGGTATGATCGCACTTCGCGCGGGACGGACCATTGGTGTGCAGCAAGAGCGCCGAGTTCTTCGGCCAAGATTCTGCACTAGGCCGAGGTAGGTGAAGGCAGATAGCTATCCGGTAATCGCTGAGATATTGGAGATAATGTTCCCCATGGAGGTGTGTACCAGTATTATAAGTTTCAAACTTCATGTACGAACGCCGTGGACGAGCTGCTGTGTGCGCTTGCCGTAAATCGCTTCCGCGAGTTCACAGTCGGAGGTTGGCTAGGACCCTAACGCGATAGCTTCAACGGCCCCCTTCGCGATGAACTCCTCAACGAGACGCGGTTCACGTCCCTGGCCCAGGCCCGCGCGAGGCTCAATGTATGGCGCGCCGATTACAACGGCGCGCGTCCGCACTCGCACAGCGGATGGCAGACACCCAACGAATGTGCATCGACCTTCAACCCGCGACGGTCGCTCGCGCTGCGCAACGTGAAACGCTCCGCGCCAGCACCCGTCGCGTCCACCGGCCATCAGGGCAAATCCACCCCCGGAAACGAACTCACGACTGGATAAAATTTGGGGGAAACGTCAGGGCGGCCATAACTTTGCAGTCTTCAGACGCGAGGCGGCCTACAACAGCGCTGCCCACCATGCTTGTGGCCCGCGACCCACACGGCTTTTCCCTTCAGAGTACATTATGCTTCCTTCATGATTACCGATGTCTGCATGACCTTGAGGTCTTCCCGCACCATTTCCGCGGCGAGCTCGCGCACGGATGTCTCATGCACCCAGCCGAGCTTCTCCTTCGCCTTGGTGGCATCGCCCAGGAGAAGATCGACTTCCGTGGGGCGGAAGTAGCGTGGGTCTACCTGGACTAGGCATCTGCCGGTCTCGACATCATAGCCCTTTTCGTCGACTCCCTCACCACGCCATTCGAGCTCAACGCCGACATCTTCGAAAACCCATTCGACGAATTGGCGGACAGGGGTCGTCTTGCCCGTCGCCAGCACGTAATCATCCGGTTGATCCTGCTGCATCATCATCCACATACCACGCACGTACTCACGCGCATGGCCCCAATCGCGTTGAGCATCGAGATTGCCGAGATAAAGCTTGTCCTGCTTGCCGAGGTAGATAGCAGCGGCGGCGCGGGTGATCTTGCGCGTCACAAAAGTTTCGCCGCGCAGTGGGCTTTCATGATTGAAGAGAATGCCGTTGGAAGCATGGATACCATAGGCCTCGCGATAGTTGACCACGATCCAGTAGGCGTAGAGCTTGGCGGCGGCGTAAGGGCTGCGCGGATAAAAGGGCGTTGTTTCGTTCTGCGGTACGGATTGCACGAGGCCGTAGAGCTCTGAAGTCGAGGCCTGATAGAAGCGGGTCTTGTCCTTCAGACCGAGGAGGCGGATCGCCTCAAGAAGTCGCAATGTTCCGATACCGTCGGCGTTTGCTGTGTATTCCGGCGTTTCGAACGACACCTGGACATGGCTCTGAGCGGCCAAGTTGTAAATCTCGTCTGGCTGGGATTCCTGAACTACTCGGATGAGATTAGTCGCATCAGTGAGGTCACCGTAATGCAAAATTAGGCGCGGATCGGGATCGTGCGGGTCTTGGTAGATGTCTTCGATGCGACCCGTGTTGAAGGAAGAGGAACGTCGCTTAATCCCATGAACGACGTAGCCTTTTTCCAGCAGAAGACGCGTGAGATAGGCACCATCCTGTCCCGTTATGCCCGTAACCAGAGCAACTTTCCTGTTCTCGCCCATTTTCTTCCTGCTCTATGGTAGTTGAAGTTTCGAATCTGGCTCGCCACACCGGCGGCAGGCCTCATACCCTATGGTAGGATTTCGACAGATGCGGCGCGGAGCTCGTCATTGACAGTGTCAGCCAGCGAGCACACCTGCTCCTGCTTGGAGGCATAGCAAAACAGAGTCTCGCCGCTAACCTGCCTAAGTCGCACATGCGGCCTGAGTGCCGAACTCAGCTCACGGGGTGAGCGACATAGATTTCAATCACGTCGCACCCGATTTGCTCATCAATCAGCGAGTTAGGACGCCCTTCTGGGATTCTATATCCGTTCTCAAGCACGCACAGTCGGTTGCATAGCCGCTCCGCTTCTTCCACGAAGTTGGTGGCCAGTAGAATCGTATTGCCCTGCGCCAGCAGGGCACGTAGCCGTTCCCAGATAAAATGGCGAGCATGTGGGTCCAAGCCACACTAGAACTCTCCACCATCCCTCTTTTGCGCTGACCAAGTAATCTTTGCCTGCTTCAGCGTCTTCTAATGGAAATTGTTTTGATCAGTGAAATCGATTGTTTGGATGAGGTGCATCCATAAAATGGATTGTTTGACAGGGCAGCGCGGCACATCGGCGGCACAAAGTCGTGGGCGCGAGGTTTCGCTCCGCGCGAAGACAAAGTTCGTGGCAGTCGGGGCTTTGGGCGAACCGCACATCTGAGACGGCGGCGAAAAGCCGGGTAGGGCATTACGTATTGACCTCCAAGGAATTTCGGGCGCGCTAGCTCGAAAACGGTGGCTGGGCTTCAACGATGGGCGGGACGAGGCGACCATCAAACTGTGTTTCATATTGTAGGCGATCGCAGTGCGGCGAATTTGAACGGCCGCCTTTGCCAGCCCTCGCCATCGCATCCGGCTACAGGTGCCGAAGATCTTCTCGATCCGAGTACAAATTCTGTGGATCGGTTGGTTCCAGGCGTCGAGCTTTCGGCCTCGTCGCGCCCCCACATAGCGGTTGCGACGATGCGCGGCCTTCCACCCTTGGCGCGCACCGCGTCGCCGAGATGATTGCCTCGGTAGGCGCTGTCGGCAAACACTTCGCCGGGATTGTCGGGCAGAGCATCAGGAACGGCGTGCCGTCCTCGGTGTGGGCGCCGTGACGGCGATCTCCTCGACAAGGGCCGTATCGGCGTAGGCACCGAAATGGGCTTTGAAGCAATGAAACGCTGGTCGGCGCTTGTACTTGACCCAATGGCCCTCTTCATCATCTTCGCTGGCCGAGGCGATGATCGCCGCATCGACAGGCGTGCCGATCTTCACCTGGATCGCTGAACTGGCGGGTGATCTCGGCGAACAACAGGGTCATGAACCTCAAGGGCCTGTCGAAAACGGACGAGAGCGGGTTCGCACAGGTGTCGGCTCTGACACCGAGAACCCGCAGAACCGTCGGAACGATCCTCCACATGGCTGCAGACGCCAAAATTCCTCTCCCGGCCATCGCGTGCCAGTCGCTCAGTCCAGCCGGCTCGAAAGCTATCCGGCAGGAGTTGCGCCATGTTGGCGCACTTGAAAGCGTCAGAGAGCGCCGTGTCGCATCTTTCGATGGGACCGGACGCCATGATGGCCATAAATGACGTGGATGGCCTGCGCCTGACATTCGACGGCTGGCGGGTCCTGCACATCGGTCCTTCAGGAAACGCCCGCAAATGACATGTTACGTTGAGGCAGTTAAGAATTGGACTTGAAAAAGGGACTTTGTGGACTGCCTCGACCGGCTGTTTCGCTTAGCAAAGCGCGGCCCCACGTCAGCAGAGGCTCATGGTCAAGGAACGGCTTAGTATCCATCACATGGATGGGCCACATTCACGCAATCAATTTTACACATGTCGCCTGGCGCATTAGAGAACGCTGAATTTAAACCGGAAGCGAGTGTACCCGGCGTCAAGATTTGCGAGCGTCACAGAGATAAGGATAGGCAGTGCTGAGGGAGCTCTTCTGCCCCACGCGCAGCCTCTACCAAATCGCCCGGCGTAACGGTCGACTAGTATCGATTAAGAGATCCCAAGCCAGATGCAACCTCGTCTCTGAAACGAGATTTCCGAAAATGCAGGTCAGTGGATTGGTAAAGCGCAGGTTCGTCGTCTCTCAGAGGCGTACGGGGTTCGGTGATTGTCTGTGGTCGCTGGCGGCCGCTTGGCGCTACGCTCAGCGGTCGGGACGAACGCTAGCCGTCGACTGGCGCGGGTCCTGCTATCTCGACCAACCCTTCACAAATGCCTTTCCGGTGTTCTTCCAACCGATCAATGACATCGCTGGCGTACCGGCTATTTGCGACGACCGGATCAACGACTTTTCCTTCCCGGGTCCATTCTTCCCGGAGTGGTGGAATAGGCCAGCGATCGACTGCCTTTACCGCCCAGATGAGCAGATTTTCCAAGAGCGCGACGAGTTGGGCGAGCTCTTTCAGGCCGAACACGATGTCGAAGCGAACACAGTAGTGTGTGACGCTTGCTTGATGTGGCGCTGCGATGAGGATGCCGAGCGGCAGGTCTTCCAGAGTGTCAAGCCTCGGTCTGAAATTCAAACACGCATAGATGCCATTTACCAAGAATGTTTTGAGGGGCACAGCATCATCGGGGTTCATGTTCGACATGGTAACGGTGAAGACATCATGGACCATGCGCCCTACTGGGCCGATCCGGAGTTCGCCGTTCGACAAGTGTGCACTGCGGTTGATAAGGCTAAAGCGTTACCGCACCCCAAGCCTGTGCGGCTGTTCTTGTGCACGGACAGCGCGCAAATCCTGGAGCATCTGTCGGCCAGGTTTCCCGATCTTCTCACCGTCCCCAAGCATTTCCGATCCGATCAAGACGGCCCCTTACACACTGCAGCACTTGGGATGGACGGCGCAATTTCCGCCCTCGTTGAGATGTATCTTCTCGGGCGCTGCGATACTGTAATTCGGTTTCCTCCGACGAGCGCCTTTACACGATATGCACGCCTTTTCGTACCGCGGGTAATTGAGTTCGATCTGAAGGACCCAAGTCGTTTGATTTTGATAGAAGGCAGCCAAAGAATCTCTCATCTTGATTAAGACCGCTACCTGGGCAATTCGGCAAATGGAACGAACAGGCATAGAGACATCGACCGCAATCCACGAGAGGCGGGCCATGGCATACGTTCAATGTCCCGCAGCTGCTCAGCTTGATCCGCACGCTTGAGGATCCGGACACACTGCAGCAGTTCTTGGCTCCATTCGGGACTGTTGCCGACGTCGATGAAACCAACGGCCTTAGGGCACGAATACAGAATGACGAGATCATTCATCTGCGGCCGTCCGGCAACGCGCCAGAACTTCGCTGTTACTCGGAGCGCCGCAAGACCATCCTAGAGCGACGGCGGTCGTGACGCTGACGCTAAGGGCGCGGGCAATGACGTCCAGAGACGAAATCGAGGTTGTTTAATGAAAGTGGTTCCCGTCATCATCAGCGGTGGAGCCGGATCGCGGCTATGGCCCGCTTCGAGGCAATCGCACCCCAAACCTTTCCTTAAAGTAGCAGATGGACATTCTCTCATTCAGCACACTGTGCTGCGCGTCGGTTCGATAAAGGGCGTAGTGGAACTCGTCGCCGTGACATCTGGGGAACACCTCTTCCTTACCAAGGACGAGTTCGACGAACTAGATTCCGTGGTCCTGCCACGCACCTTTCTGCTCGAGCCTGAAGGCCGGGATACGGCCGCAGCCGTTGCGGCAGCCGCCATCCATGCCAAGGCAACGCAAGGCCCTGACGCGATTCTATGCGTCTTCCCAGCCGATCACATGGTTGGCAACCTGCCTGCATTTTTAGACGTCATGTGCCGGGCCATCGAACATGCGAAGCTCGGGCGGATCGCCACATTGGGCATCACCCCAACCAGACCGGACACGGCATTCGGCTATATCGAAGCGGATGGTGAGAAAGTCGTCCGTTTCGTTGAAAAACCGGATCTGGACACAGCCAAAGCCTATGTCGCGTCCAAGCGCTTCTTCTGGAACGCCGGCATTTTCTGCTTTAGCGCACAAACCATGCTCGACGAGATGGCATCGCATTGCCCCGCGGTGATCCAGGCCGTCTCCGACAGCTACCAGAACGGCCGCTTCAGTCAAGGCGAAGGCTTTGCCAAAATCGAACTCGCGCCTGAGCATTTCGGCTCCGCCCCGCGAATCTCGCTCGACCACGCTGTCATGGAGAAGACGAACAAACTTGCCGTGGTTGCCTGCGACATGGATTGGAACGACATCGGATCCTGGAACGCAATGGCCGATTTGATCGCCCCCGACGAAAGCGGGAACAGGATACGCGGCGATGTGCATATGGTCGACACGACCGGCAGCTATGTGAGCTCCGACAAGCGCGTCATCGGCACGGTCGGTGTCAGCGATCTGGTGATCGTCGATTCCCCGGACGCTTTGCTTGTCGCATCCCGCGACCGCGTTCAGGACGTCAAGAAGCTGTTCGAGGGCCTCAAGGCTTCAGGACATGAAGCTCACCTGGTCCATAGCACGGTACACCGGCCGTGGGGTACCTACACGGTTCTTGAGGAAGGCGAGCGCTTCAAGATCAAACGCATCGAGGTGAAGCCCGGTCGGCGGCTGAGCCTGCAGATGCACTATCATCGTTCGGAGCACTGGGTCGTGGTCAGCGGCTCCGCGAAAATCGTCAATGGCGAGCAGGAGTTGTTCCTGGCGACAAACGAATCAGCCTACATCCCCTGCGGCCATAAGCATCGGCTGGAGAACCCAGGCAGAATTGACCTGGTGATCATTGAAGTGCAGAGCGGCGATTATCTCGGCGAGGATGATATCGTTCGCTTCAACGACGTATATGGTCGAACGTAGATTTCACCCGCATGACGAGAACGGTCAACGTGTCGCTGACTAATTACCAGTAGGAAGGCCGTCTGCCCACTCAGGACCGGATGCTTGTGGAATCGGGAATAGACCACGGCAGCGGCGAATGACCGCAATCGGCATCAGGGTGGGACAAATCAGCCGGAAAGGACCGGAGAGCATAGTAACGCAACACAGTCCCACTGTCGAATAGCCTTTGATATTTCTGACTTTCCAAGCACCCTCAGGGCCCACCAAAATTATATCGGCTTATGGCCGGCTTCGCTCTGAAGTGGGCCAAATCGACCTCGCTATCCCCGCAGCACTTAGTTTGACTGTTTTCGCATGAAAACGAGCAAGGACAGGGGGAGGGCGATCTTGTGCTGGCTTCTATGTCCAATCTTGCTCCTGTTCCTCGTCAGGTTGTGTGCAGCCACATAGCGCGGCTATCGCGAGGCTGGAAGGCCTCCGATCGATAGGTGCGGCGAACGGCGGCAACGAGTTGCGAATAGGAGGGCTGAGCGTATGATCGAGAATACCGCAGCTGCGGTCTAGCGCGAAATGCAGCGTCTGTGACTCATCGGTCATTGCAGCGCGATGAACCGGAAATCATGACCCTAAGCCGCCCTTCATCAGCCCACCAGCGCCCAGAAGAAGGCGAAGATCCGTCACAATGCCTACCTGTACAAGGCTTCAAGCAGTTCACCGCGAATGTGAAGACCGCCAGCCATTGCTTCTTCATTTTCGGCCATTCGCTCGCTACGAATGACGAC
This sequence comes from Mesorhizobium sp. M0408, assembly GCF_040321495.1. Lineage (NCBI taxonomy): Bacteria > Pseudomonadati > Pseudomonadota > Alphaproteobacteria > Hyphomicrobiales > Phyllobacteriaceae > Mesorhizobium > Mesorhizobium sp. M0408. The sequence goes on from NZ_JAMYRO010000020.1 coordinate 37,166, forward strand.
CACATCCTTAACCGCATAGCGCGTGGCAAGTTTCGCAAGCTCTGTGTTGGCATCTATGGTGAACCAGCATCCACGGATAACCAGCGGATCATGAACCACGCGAACGAGCTAGCGGTGCAGCGCAACAAAAAATTGCCGCTTGATGTCGTCTTTTATGATGCTGCTACAGTTCATGTCTGGGGTTTAGGCTTAGAAGCGGAATGACTGCCAACCAGGTCATCGAGCCGGAAACTGACCGGCCGGTCGGCCCAAAAATGACATTCAGTTGCCTCCAGCCTTTCGACACGAGCCACTTCACGATCTCGCGATTGCCAGCTAGCGGCTTGTTGCTCGAGCTGCGCGATCCTAGTCTGTGGTCGCTATGCCTCAGCAAGAAGAGTCCGGTTCCTAGCCGGGCGGAGGCGCAACGAGATAGCCAGCTCAGGACAAGGAGAGCAAGCCATGGTCGCTTTTACCCTCAATGGCGAGGCGCGAACACTCGACGTCGATCCAGAGATGCCGCTGCTCTGGGCGATCCGTGACGGCATCGGACTCACAGGAACGAAATTCGGTTGCGGCCTTGCCCAGTGCGGCGCTTGCACGGTTCACGTTAACGGCATGCCGACGCGCTCGTGCCAGACCGCAGTCGGCGACATCGAAGGGGCCTCGATCACCACCATTGAGGGCGTGTCGGGCAAGATCGGCGAAACGGTCCAGGCCGTGTGGGCCGAGTTCGACGTACCTCAATGCGGCTATTGCCAGTCTGGCCAGATCATGTCGGCCGTGGCCCTCCTGACAGAGACGCCGAAGCCGACGGACGATGATATTGATTCGGCGATGAGCGGCAATCTCTGCCGCTGCGCCACGTATCATCGCATCCGCGCGGCCATCCACGAGACCGCCAACCGGCTGGAGACTTGAGGCATGTTGCAGTTTCTCCCGAAGCATAATGCCGTGGGGCCCACGCGCCGCCAGTTCCTCCTCGGCACGGCCGTCACCACCGCGGGCCTCGCCGTGGGCTACCGGCTAATGATGGCCGCGCCCGCCAACGCACAAACGACGCCTGCAGCGGTCCAGGCGAACCCCTTCCAGACCTATGTCGAGATCACACCGGAGAACCGAATCGTCATCCACTCGTCGCAGTTCGAGATGGGACAAGGCTCCTATTTCGGCATCGCCACCCTGGTTATGGAAGAGCTCGACGGCGCCTGGGCGCAGGTCCACGTGGTCGGCGGATATGGCAATACCGCGCTCTACGGCAATCTCGCCTGGGGCGGGGCCGCGCAGGGAACCGGTGGCTCCACGTCGATGAGCTCGTCGTGGGAGCGCTACCGCAAGGCGGGTGCTGCCGCACGGGCCATGCTGGTGGCGGCCGCGGCGCAGCGGTGGGACGTGCCAGCCGGCGAGATCACAGTCGCTTCCGGGGTCGTGTCGCACGCCTCAGGGATGCAGGCGCGCTTCGGTGACCTGGCTGAAGCCGCAGCGGGAATACCGGTTCCCGACGACGTGCCGCTAAAGCCGCGCGACAAGTGGGCCCAGATCGGATCGGACAGCCTCAAGCGCTACGATTCCGCCGGCAAGACCAATGGCGCGCAGACCTACACGATCGACCTCAAGATGGATGGACTCAATACGGCCGTTATGATCCATCCGCCGAAGTTCGGCGCTGAGATCGAGAGCTTCGACGCCTCCAAGGCCAAGGCACTCGACGGCATTGTCGATGTCGTCCAGACGCCGCGCGGCATTGCCGTGGTCGGCAGGGACATGTGGACGGCGCTCAAGGGCCGCGATCTCGTGGAGGTGACCTGGAACGAAGAGAAGGCCGAAAGGCGCGGCACGGCCGAGATCATGGCCGAATACACTAAGACAGCAGACGATCCGGGCGCGGCCACCGCGCGCGACGACGGTAACACTCCCGCAGCGTTGGCCAGTGCTGAGAAAGTCATCCAAGGGCACTACGAATTCCCCTATCTTGTCCATGCTTCGATCGAGCCACTCAACGCGGCCGCCCGAATCAACGAAGACGGCACCATCGACGTCTGGGGCGGACACCAGATGCCCGACCTTTATCAGGCGGCTGCCGCTCAAGTAGGCGGCACCACGCCGGACAAGGTGAGGCTGCACGTGATGAAGACCGGCGGCAGCTTCGGCCGCCGAGCGGTCTCGGACGCAGATCTCATTATCGAAGCTGTTTCCACAGCGCGTGCACTGGGACCCGGCAAGCCAGTGAAGGTGCAGTGGACCCGCGAGAACGACATGCGGGGTGGGCGGTACCGGCCGGCCTATGTGCACGCAGTCAAGGCGGGGCTCGACAAGGAAGGCAATGTCGTCGCTCTCCATGACCACATCGTGGGCCAATCGATCGCGGGCGGTTCGCCCTTTGCGGCGATGATCGAGAACGGCATCGATCCGACCTCCGTGGAGGGCGCCACCAACCTGCCCTATGCGATCCCGAACCTGAAGGTCGAGCTGACCACCACGGACGTGAACATCCCAGTGCTGTGGTGGCGTTCGGTAGGCTCCACCCACACCGCTTACGCAATGGAAACCCTGATCGATGAGCTCGCCGCCGCTGCGAACCGTGATCCGGTCGACTTCCGCTTGTCGATGCTCGGTCACCATCTACGGCATGCCGGCGTGCTGAAATTGGCTGCTGAGAAGGCAGGCTGGGACAAGCCTCTGCCGGAAGGCCGTTTCCGCGGTGCGGCCCTGCATGAAAGCCTCTCGACCTATGTCGCCGAGGTGGTGGAGATCACCTTCAACGATGGAAATGATTTCAAAGTCGACCGCGTCGTCTGCGCGGTAGATTGCGGCACCGCGATAAATCCTGACCAGATCCGCGCTCAGATGGAGGGCGGTATCGGCTTCGGGCTAGGCGCGATCCTCCAGGAGGAGCTGACCCTGACGGGCGGTGTCGTAGACCAAGAGAACTACGACACCTATATGCCGCTCAGGATCGAGCAGATGCCGCGCGTCGAGGTGCACATTGTGCCCTCCGACGAGCCGCCCACGGGCGTTGGCGAGCCGGGTGTGCCGCCGATCGGCCCGGCCGTCGCCAACGCGCTACGGGCGGCGACGGGCAAGACGATCCGCAAGCTGCCGATCATAAAGAACTTGTCAGCATAGCCGGGAATGACACCATGAAAACGGCCGCGATGAAGATCGCGGTCGTAGGTCGTTTTTGAACGCCTCCTGACAGGCGATCACTTCCATTCGATCAATTTCCGGCGGCTGCCCGGTCCAATATCCGGTTTAAAGACGGTAACCCGTGTTCTGAACGACCGCAGACGGTCGTTGGTGCTGGTAGCACTAAAGAACCGCTTTCGAGACGCAAATTCCGCACGCAAATGTCTCGAAAGGGTCACGCTAGAAACTTTGTACCACCTAGTTGCATGTCTGCTATCGCTTTCTGGGCGCGAGAAGCGGCCGGTCCTCTGACGGCCCCATAACAGGACATTGATGTCTTCGCGCTGAGCGTCAGCAGTTGGCGCTACCGCGACCTTCTCAGGAAGGCTGCACACCGACGCGATCTTCCTTTCGCCTTGCGCAAACCTCTCTTCCGAGTGCGGCGTTCAGTGCGTCGGCTTGGTGGACTGAGGCACTTCTGAGTGGGACAACAACATTGAAAACATTGGAAAAGATTTGAATGCTCTGAAGTCCCACTGATCTCTTACCAATTGATTTTTATGGCTTTCTGAATACCCTCCGGGCCCACCATTGGCTTTTGTGGCCGTTGATTTAATTGGATTTTTTGGCCATTTTTGTCCCACCTCTTTCAACCCTCTCAGAAAGTGGGACAATTTTGTTCTCTTTTCGATCGATAACCAGCAGGTATTTCGCCGCTCTCGCTACCTTCCGGCGACGCGCTTTCTTAATGTAGTGGTCGGGCTGCTGGTACGTAGTCCACCCATATATCGCCTTCAGCTGCTCGTGCGTCGCGCCGTTCTCAGCGGCGATCGTCGCGCCGGCCTTGCGAATTCCATGAGCACTGCAGTGCGGCAGCTCAGCTTGATCACACCACTGGCGCATCTTGTTGCCCAGACCGTTCTCCGAGAACGGGCGACCATACTCATTGACCAGGAAAGTCATCTGGTCGGAGGGCGTGTGCTCAAGTTCCGCCTCTAGTTCGGGCAGAAGCGGGAGCTCCACCAACACCGCATCCTTGTTACGACTGGTCTTCCCAGGCTTAATTCTGATCCACTTCTCCCACTGCTCGGTCTCCTCGTTGTAGACGAGCGTGATGTGCTGTCGACCGAAGATCGCGACGTCGGACAACCGCAGGCCAGTAAACATGAAGATCGAGAGCGCACGTCTGGCTGCGGTACCCAGCGGATGCCGCTTCTCATATTGAACGATCTCCGACACGTCCCATGGGTGCCAGCCGTCGCCGCTCTTTAGCCGTCTGATGCCGCGGGCGGGATTGGAGTCGACGCCCGGAATCTCTGTGTCCTTTGCCCACTCAAACATCGCGCTGATGGCTTTTACGATATTGTTTGCCGCGCCAAGGGCGTCGAGCCTGGTGTCCCTGATCTCCTTAACATGAGACCGTTTCATACCGGCGAATGGCAGAGATCCCTTGGTGGGATACTGAGGATCCGGGTCACCTTCGAGGGGATGAGGTAATTCGCATACGCGCTCCAGAATTGCTCGTCGGCGCGCCATAGTGTCTTGGGTGATTTCCGTGCCGCCCCGACGGTAATACTCCTGGCAAAGCCACAGCAACGTTCCTTTCTTCGCTGGCTCGGAAGGCTTGGGGAGGCGCCGGCAAATCTCGGGAAGAGTGCCGGGCCGAACATAAGTGACCTCGGCGCGCGCGCACCGCAGTTCCTCGAGGAACTCGTCGCTGCCGGTCGGTTCACGGAGCCGGACCTTCTTCCGACCCGGTGCGCGAAAATAGTACCGATCATTGCCGTGGCGATCAGTGTCCTTCACTACGCCCTTAAGATCGACCTTCACGGGCTCATCCGTCATGTTCGTGGTTTTCGATCCCAAGGATTGTCTAGTGGCGGCGAATCTTCGTCAAGCTTTGGTGCTCCTCCGATTTGGCGGTGAGGGAGCTTTCGAAACGCCAATACAAGTTCCTCGACGTCCCAAACAATGCGCCCCTTGCTCGGCATTCGTGGCTGCGGCATCCGGCCGTCCTGGACCATTTCATCAAAGGTCGTTGAGCTTACGCCGATGAACGTCGCAGCCTGCTCGCGATTGATTCCTACCGGCGGGAGCGAGGGCGGCAAGACGCTCGGGGTGCGCAGCATCGGTTTAGTGCGTTGAAAGCGCGTCTTTGGCGCCTGCCTGTCTTTCTATGCACCTGTCCGAATATTGCAGACGCTCAATCATGTCCTGGCCCTGTGCTTGCAGGCTCACCCTAGGTCTCCAGACCTAGGATCGCTCAAGACACCGGACTCTTTTCCAGCCTTTGTGTACGATGATGAGTATCTTAATGCGCTCGAGGCCAAGAACTGAATGGGCGGCGACTTGCAAGGGCAAAATGACCGCGGAACCACGTATCTGAGTCAGAGGCGCAATCCAACTGAGGAACGCATGGTTGTGTTTTCAGACGGTTATGACTCTCATGCATGCGTAACAACCAACAAGAATACCAACAAAATATTTCTGTGGATCACTTTCATTCCTCATGGAATGCGCGACTGATTTGGTCCGACAGCGGCTTCACAAAATAAGAAAGCGCCGTACGCTCGCCCGTCTGGATCATCGCTTCGGCCGGCATGCCGGGCAGGAGCGTCAGGTCCTTGAGCTTCGTCAGTTCCGCATGCGGAACCGACAGACGCACCAGGTAATACGAAACGCCGTTTTTTTCGTCCGTCGCCAGATCGGCTGCGATCCGGCTGACATATCCGTTCAATACCGGCGTGGTCCTCAGATTGAAGGCTGACATCCGCAGCACGGCCTTGTGACCAAGCTGGATTTGGTCGATGTCCTTCGGGGTGATTCGTGCTTCAAGCGCAAGATCGTCGCCTTCCGGAACGATTAGCATAATCGGATCGGCGGGCGTGATCACTCCTCCGACCGTATGAACTGCGAGTTGTTGAATGGCGCCTGACTGCGGCGCGACAATATCGATCCGTCGCAGTTCCTGTTCAGCCGCCACCTTGCGCTCAACATACTCCCCAACCTGCGCCTGAACCTCTCTGAGCTCCTGGCCGACTTCCGTCTTGAAATCCGGATCGATCTGCAGGATCTGCAGGCGCGTTTCGGCTATGCGGGCTGCCGTCTGTGCCTGATGTGCAATCTTCTCACCGCGTTCGCCGCCGAAAGTGGCAACCTGCGTCTTCAGGCTGTTCAAGCGTTGGTCCGAGACAATGCCTTGGTCGCGCAGCCCACTCAAGGCAGCAATTTCCTTTTGGAGAATCTCGGTGCTTTTCTCACAAGCGATTTCCTGCGCCTTGAGCCCCTCGATCTCGTGCTCATATTGAGTGATGCGTTCCGCTAGCTGCGCCTGCCTTCCGTCGCGGGATTGTCTGCGGAATTCGAACAGCCGCGTCTCGCCATGTACTGCCGAAGCTACGTCCGGAACATCTCTGCGGGCGAGCAGCCAGTCCGGGAAGGCGATCTCCGCCAGATCGTCACGCTCAGCTTCGAGTCGTGCCAGGTTGGCGGCCAGCTCATCGAGCCGCTTGGTGACTACAGCGAGAGTGGCGCGCGTCTGGGTGGCGTCGAGCCGCATGAGGATGTCGCCGGCTTTTACTTTATCACCTTCGCTCACCAGGATTTCTCCCACCACCCCGCCGGTCGGGTGCTGCACCGTCTTCACATAGGAATCGACGACAAAGTGTCCGGACGCGACAACCGCGCCGGAGAGATTCGTGAAGGCCGCCCAGGCTCCGGCTCCTCCCACAAAGATCACGCTCGCCAGCAGGCCCGCCACCAGGTGCCGGCGAATGGACCTGGAAACGTCATTGTTCTGATGAATGCCGGACACCGGGATCCTCCATGTCAGCGCGCTCGTTATCCTGTGTAGACTCGATGGCCTTGACCCCAGCGCCTGATGCCATCGCTGCCCCCTTAAGGACTTTGGAAAGCGCTTCATCACGCGCACCGAATGCTCGCTGCCGTCCACCTTCCATCACCAACACCAAATCCACGGCGCGGATGGCGCTCGGCCGATGGGCAACGACAACCGCAATGCCCTTGCGCTCGCGCACGGAGGCGATCGCCTTAACGACCGCAGCCTCGCCTTCCGCATCGAGATTGGCATTGGGTTCATCCAGCACAACAAGGAAAGGGTCTCGATAAAGAGCACGGGCAAGACCGATACGCTGGCGCTGCCCGGCGGAAAGTGCCGATCCGGCCTCACCAATCGGAGTTTCGTAGCCGTGCTCAAATCGGAGGATCAGTTCGTGCGTGCCCGCTGCCTTCGCCGCGGCGACAATAGCCTCAGGGTCAGGATCGTCTTCAAAACGAGCGATGTTTTCGGCAATGGTGCCGTCGAACAGTTCAACACCTTGCGGCAAATAGCCGATATGACGGCCTAGCGCTTCCCGGTCCCATTGATCGAGGCTTGCGCTGTCGATGCGAACCTTTCCGGCGACCGGCGCCCATGCGCCGACGATGGCGCGCGAGAGTGTCGACTTGCCCGAACCCGATGCACCGATGATCCCGAGTGCGCTTCCCGCCTGAACGGCAAACGCAAGGCCGGTCACGGTCGGCTTCCTTTCGCCGGGCGGAACGATTGTCACGCCTTCGAGGCGGAGTTCGCGTTCAGGTGCAGGCATTGGCATAACAGGAGCGGTTTCAGGAACCTTTCCCAGGAGGTCCTCCAGCCGCGCCCAACCCTGGCGCGCCATGAGGAAGGGTTTCCAGCTTGAAATGGCCAGATCGACCGGAGCCAGCGCACGCCCCATCGTGATCGAACTGGCAATCATGACCCCGGCCGTAGTCTCCTGCCTGATGACAAGGTACGCGCCGACGGCAAGAATGGCCGATTGCAGCAGCACGCGCAGCGACTTTGAAATGCCACCCAGCCCACCTGCCACGTCCCCGACTTTCCGGTTGGCGGCCAGATACTTGGCATTGGCCTTGTGCCATCGGGCAGCGATCCGCTTTCCGAGACCGAGAGCTTGCACGACCTCGGCATTGCGGCGCGCTGCTTCCAGTAGACCATTGCGTACCATGTTGTGGTCAATGGTATCGCGTATCGGCCCTTGCGAGAGAGTGTTGGTAAGGAGTGTCAGAGATGTGAGACCGATCGCCCCGATAAGTGCCGTCATGCCGATCCAGAAATGAAAGAGGAAGCAAATGCCAAGATAAAGCAGCATCCATGGCAGATCGAAGAACGCTGTCGGACCGTTTCCACCTAAGAATCCGCGAATATTGTCGAGATCGCGAAGCGGCTGCAAGCCGTCGCCCGGCATGCGCGTTAAAAGCGGAAGGCGAACGATCGCATCGTGAACGCGTCCGGAAAACTGTTCATCGAAACGCTCGCCAATCCGCAGCAGCACGCGCGCGCGCAAAATGTCGAGCAGGCACTGGAACGCATAAAGCCCTGTAGCAAGCACGACGAGCCCCACTAGCGTCGATACGCTGCCACTTGCCAGAACGCGGTCGTAGACCTGAAGCATGAACAGCGGCGAGATCAGCGCAAGCACGTTCACCACGCCGCTGATCAACAGAATTCCCCAAATAGCGGAAGTCAGAGGGAAAGGTCTCAAAGCTGAATCCTTCAAGGAATGGTTACTCACGTAGGTCTCCGTGAGGATCTGGCGACCCAGCTCCCTATATTGCTCCCCGAGCGGCGACCGACTGCATCCGCTCGCTGATTCAGGATCAGTGCTCCCGCCGAATATGTTTGGTTTGGCATCTAATGGAGCGGGTCAACAACAACACCGTCCGGCTGAAGGTTTGGAAGGGCAACGTCATCGTGGCCGGCCGCAAGGGCCCGAACACGCTTACCGCCCACGCCTTCAGGGAGATTTCGGTGTACGACCAGCGCGACGTGCAGGGCTTCGTCAAGCTGTACACGCTGCGACTGCTCCCGGGCGCCCCGGCCCATCGCAAGTGGCGGAAACGGAAAGCGCCCGCCCCGGGGGGGCGGGGCGCTGTTCCGTATGGGTTTTCTGGATCAAACGAAGGTGAAGTCCGACGCGGTCAGGCCTAGGTCGGCCACGGTGACCACACCGCCCAGGTGGGCGAACTCATGCGCGCTGTTGTCGGCGGTGACATAGGCCAGAGTTGCGACTCTGTCGGTGTAGCTGCTTTGGTAGACAATGATGTCGCCGGCGTGCTCGCCGGAGATCGCACTCGCGGCTTCAGAAGCAGAGTTGAAAGATTCGCCAGTGATTACCACGACGTGTTCGCCGTTCGCACCCGAGGCCGCACCACTGTAGAAGCTGCTCACCGGGTAGCCGGACTGTATGCTGGCGTTGTTGACGAAGTTCGCGCCAAAACCGTCGTTGTAGAGGCCCACCGCATCGAAGGCGAACTTGTCCTCCGCCGGGTTGAAATCGGTGATAGTGGTAATGTCCGGCTTCGACCCGACACTCGGGACGACCCCAGGCACCGGATTGTGGAACTGGAACACGAACGTGTCATTGTCGGTGCCCCCGGTCAACGTATCCTGGCCGTCACCCACGTAGAGGACATCCTGGCCGGGACCGCCGCTGAGCCTGTCATTGTCGTCACCGGAGATGCGCGCGTTGAAGCGGCCGTTGTCGCCGGAGAGATCGTCCCAGCCATCTCCGCCGAAGATGCGGTCGTTACCCTCGCCGCCAAGGGCTCGGTCACTGCCCTGGCCAGCCGAGATCTCGTCGTTGCCGGCACGACCGTCAATCCAGTCACCGCCCTGGAAACCCTCCATCCAATCTTCACGCTCGGTGCCGATGAGTGTTTCGGCACCCGGGCCACCCTCGATAATGTTTGCCATCGAAAAATACTCCTAATGATGCACCCTGCCTGACGCGTTCATATTGCTCATCGGATAATTAGAGAAATCGATTGCTTGGATAGACACACATTTACGAAATGGATGCACTCACGTTCACTTCCTTCTGCTGAGCAGTTGCGGGCTCGCAGGCGGCGGAGACGCTGGTCGCCGATGCAATCGATGAAGATTCGACACTCAAACCGGGACTAGGACGAACTTCGTAACGGGGCCGTCCTGGTTGGGCCCCAAACTTCTCTCTGTTTGCTCGACGCCGGCATACCCGCACCGTGAGCGCTGGACGAGGACAAGTTCCGCTGGCGGAGAACGGCGTGATCGGCTTGCCGCGCCGAAACTGATGGCGCTCGTCGAAGGCATGGACTGGACACGCGTTCGAGCCGAACGGCGACGGCGTCCGGCCGGAAGGCGGTGGCGAAGTGACTCAGGCGCAAAAGGCGGGCTTCAGGCCGTGCACAATAAGCTTCTGTCGGCGTCATGACGAGAAGCGCTTCGGCCCGTCCCCACGAAATCGATATGCTCAAGGCGATGTTCGTCGCCATGGCGGCGGAGAAGGCCGAACTCCAACAACTCCGGAGCGAAACACTCAAGGCCGAGATCGTCCGGATGGCGACACTCAACGAGCCTGCCCAGGAGCGGATCGCCGACCTTCATGGGATCGTCAAGCAGCTGGAGCGCGCCGCTTCGGTCGCAGCTCCGAGAAGCTCGAACGTGACCAGCAGGCCTTCGCCTTCGACGAAATCCAGACCGGGCTCGGCGCGATTGAGTCCGAGCTCGAGGCCGCAAGACCGACAGGCGAGCCGCGACGTGCTGCGCGACCGCGCAAGGCGTTCCCGGCGCATCTGGAGCGGGTCGAGATCGTCATCCAGCCCGAGCCATGGGGGAAGAAGCGCTCCCGCAGCCAATCGTCCAGTCCGTCAAACGCGGTCGGCCGCACAGGCTTGCGAAACGGAACAGTCCCGCCCTCGCTTAGATACCGAGGCACCGTGTTGCGCGCGCACCCGAATTCTTTCGCCCGTCGGTTCATTCCCCAGCCAAGCTCATGCAGCCGCAGCATCGCTGCCACCTCTTCATGCTGAAGGATCTGCTCTCCCTGCATCGTTCTCGACAATGCAGGAATCGCCCAATCCCCAATCGCCATCCATGCCTCCTCTCATAACCGAGGGGTCAGTTTCTCAATTCGGCCGACAACTGAGACGTCCGGTGCTCTTAGGCGGGGTAATCATACGAGATGCCTCCTGCAACATCATTTCCCGCATCCACAGGCTTGCCGGATCATTATTGTGAAGCGCAGGCCATTGGACGGCCTCCGTGAATGCGGCAGGAAGTGGCGGCGGAAGTTCGACAATCCGCAGGGGTGTTAATTTTGCGAAATGCTGCGCCAGCCGTAAGGGCATTGTCCCGATGCGGTTGGTGCCTGATAGAAGGGGCGGGATCATGCTAAAGCCCTGTACGACGACCTCGATACGTCTCTCGAAACCGTTCTCGAGCAAATACCATTCCTCGATGGAGGGCTGCCGGGTGTCCCCGAATTTAAGCACAACCTGCCCCATCGACAAGTATCGGTCGAATGTAAGTGGCTCTGACAGCTGCTTGTTCGTGCCGCAGCCTACGCATACGAGCATATCTTCGAACAGGGCTGCGCGAGGATGTTTCGACATGAACACTTCCGGCATAATCAGAAAATCAACGTCGCCGCGCCGGAGAAGCTCCTCGGGGTCGTCGGAAATAAGCAGACATTCGAAGCGGACGGCGGGAGCTTCCCGCGCAGCACGCTTTACGATCTTCTTAAAAAATACGAGCGTGAGGTAATCGGAAAGGATGATGCGGAAGCGACGATCCGATCGGGCCGGGTTAAAGGCGTCCCAGGAAATAATCGACAGCTGGATGTGCAGCAATGCCTCCCGGACTGCTGTGGCGAGCCCCTCCGCGCGTGGTGTCAAAATGAGTTCGCGGCCGTTCATCGTAAATAGCTCATCGCTGAAATAGGCGCGTAACCGACCGACGGCGGCGCTCATGGCCGGCTGACTCAGGTTAATACTGCGGGCCGCGGCGGTGACTTTACGCTCCCTGATCAAAGCGTCCAGCACAACCAGGAGATTTAGATCGAGTCCCTTAAAACGCATGAATTGACCTATCCGACGCGTGGATGGGTATCGCCCAAAGAATCAATTTTACGAATGGTGAGTAGCGTCAACGCATCAGCCGACGACGAAATAGAGCAACCGATAGGAAGAACGGCAAAACCGTGTATATGCAAAGCGCGCCGATATGCAGGCCCATGCTGCCGGCCGGACGGCCAAGCATCGCCGGACGAATGAGGTCAATTGCATGTGCGAGCGGCAACAAGGAGGCGACGTCCTGAAAAGCGCCGGGCAATTGGTTGACCGGAAACATCGCGCCGCAAAGGAACAGCATGGGTGTTATAACAAGCGTATTATAAAATATGAAATATTCATAACTGGGCGCAAGCGCCGTGACGACCATCGCTAGACTCGCGAAGGCGAGGCCACTGAGAGCGATGACTGGCAGCAAGCAGAGGATGGATGGCCACGATGTGTAGCCGAGCGTGGTGGCAACAATAGTGATTGCTGTGCCCGCCATCAGGGCCTTGGTGGCTGCCCACGCCAATTCGCCGAGTAAGATATCGCCGAGCGTCAGCTGAGTGCATAGCATTCCTTCCCAGGTGCGCTGGTTGTCCATGCGGCCGAAACTCCCGTAAACCGTTTCAGCAGTCGCCGATGCCATCGCGCTTGTGGCAACCATGCCAGCCGCGAGAAACGCAATGTACGAAGTGCCCTCAACAGGACCTATCATTGTTCCGATGCCAAAGCCGAGACCGAACAGATAGATCATCGGATCGGCGAGGTTGCCGAGAACCGATGCAAGCCCGATTTTCTTCCATCCAAGATAGTTGCGGCGCCAAACCGCGACCCAATTCCACGCATTGGCGGGCATGGCCGCCGCATAACGTTCGCCCATTGTTCAGTCCTCCATCTCGCGCCCGGTTAGCCGCAAGAACACATCCTCGAGATTGGGGGGACGCTGCAGAAGGCGCAGACCCGCGCGCCCGCGTAGCTGCACCAGCACCTGCTCCGGATCGGGTGCATAGCAAAAAAGCGTCTCACCGCTCACCTCGATGCGCTGTGCGTACGGCCGGATCAGCGCACCCAGTTCATGCGGATTGCCGCCGTAGACCTCGACCACGTCACAGCCGATCTGCTCGTCAATGAGTGCGGACGGGCGGCCTTCGGCGATCTTGCGCCCCTCCTCCATAACGCACAGCCGATCGCACAGCCGCTCGGCCTCTTCCATGAAATGGGTAGTCAAAAGAATAGTCTTGCCCCGCGCCAGCAGCGATCGCAGCCGTTCCCAGATCAGGTGGCGGGCCTGCGGATCGAGGCCGGTGGTCGGCTCGTCCATCACCAGCAAGTGCGGGTCATTGATCAGCGCACGCGCGAGCGTCAGGCGCCGCTTCATGCCGCCGGACAGTTCGGCGACGCGCGCATCCGCTTTGTTCTCGAGGCGGGCGAACTCAAGCAGCGACGGTATGACCGCTTCGATCTGGCGTCTGCTCATCCGGAAGTAGCGCCCGAACACCAACAGGTTCTCGCGTACAGTGAACGCGGTATCAAGATTGTCGAACTGCGGGACCACGCCGATGCGCATACGTGCCAAACGCGCGCGCGCCGGCACTGGAGCGCCGAGCACAGTAATCTTCCCCGCATCAGGCGATGTCATGCCGAGGACCATACGCGCAATCGTGCTTTTGCCCGCACCGTTCGGTCCCAAGAGCCCGAAGCATTCCCCCGCCGCAACGCGGAACGACAGTCTGTCGACAACGAGCTTGTCATAAGTTTTGCTTACGTCAGTAAGATCGATCGCTACCATGGACATGGGTTCATTTTACCGAGAGGGACGCCAAGACTGGCGGTTGCTTGGTTGCCTGCCGGACCTGAAACTGTGACTCGTCTTCGCCATCCCAGCCGTCGATAACGAACTGATCGACATCACAAGGATTTAGCCCGTGTTCCGCCAAAGCGGCGACAATTGCGTCGAGATTATCGATGGTTTGATAACGCGGATTGTTGTGCCGCTTTTCCTGCTCAACGCAGAAGACGAGCCGTCCATCCTCGACAAGGGCGATCGCCCCATCATGGGTCAGCTTGGTACCACAGATGCGCATAGTGTCTCCACGTTAACGGCGATAGATTCGATTCATCAGGAAGCGGAAAGCGGGTTTCGGAAACGGACGAGCAAGCAGTCTTCGTTGACCGACTCGCCCCGACACTCAAGACGCTCTACCTCGATCAACGTTTCGTTCAGCATGGCGATGACCGGCTCAGCACCAGCGGCGTGACCCCAGCGACGGCAATTAGCATCCCTTGCCGATCCGAAGATCAGATGCCCGCCTGGCGCAAGCACCCGCACCAGGTTTTTGACGGCCGCGCGCATCTCGGCTATGTCTTCGAGGTAGTATAGGACCTCCGCCACAACGATCAGGTCAAACAACTCGTCGGTCGAAAACTGTTGAACATCGGAGACTATCCAGTTGATGCGCGACGGCTCCTTTATCCGTTGACGTGCTCGAGCAATCGCTTGCGCCACGACATCGATGACGGTGAGCCCTTGGCAGTAGGGAGCTAGTTTTTCCGTGAATGCGCCGGCAGCGCACCCGACTTCGAGGGCATTTGTAATGGAGCCTTGGGCAAGCGCCAGCTGGAGCATTTGCGTGTGGCGCTCCCGCTCGAACGGATTGCCGTCGAGGCGCCACGGATCGTCTGCGGCCAATTCCCGATCGAGCAACTGATGATTCATGTTCTGGGTCAAACTCGTCCACCTCTCGTCCACCTAGGTAATTAGCGATCACTCGTCGCCGCAGATGTTGCTCGACAGCGCTAATCCCGAAGAATCCGCGCAAGATTGAGCCTGCGAAGCGGAGCCGCATGCGGTGAGAATTCTGCCCTGCTTGATCCAGTGATCGGAGTTTGGGTGGGGGCCTGTTTTCCCCCAGTGTTCGATGTAGCGACAGCAGAGCTTCGCGACAGCCAATCGCTATTGCTCAATGTACACAGCGCGTAGGCCTTCAAGGGAAGTAAGAGAAAGATGTTGATGAACGTGTGCAGGGAAAAGCCCAGAAATCGAAACTGTCGAGCACGAAATGCTACCACGCTGCATCGGAGCATGGTCATGGACAAAATCATCAGTCCTGTCCACCAAGGCACAGTGCCTGTCAGTGCGAAATGTGCGAGGCCCGTTAGTACCGATAGGGCGAGGAGTAGCGGCCCGAGATTCTGTCCGACCACGTCCAACGTGAGATAGCTATTGAGGCCGGGCAGCAAGCGCAGCCCAAGCAGCGTGTCCCGGAATGTGCTTCGTGCCCAACGGAGTTGTTGGCGCAGATACGGTCCGAGTCTGTTCGGAACGACTGTGGCCGCGATGGCGCCCGGAACGTACTCGGTTCGAAAGCCTGCTTTCAGCATGAGGATAGTGAGATGGCGATCCTCCCCGAAGTCGCTTGGCTTGCCCCGAAAAAATTGCGACTCGTACTGGTCCAGTAACAAAAGGAGCGCAGACCGGCGGTACATGGCACATGGGCCGCAACAGCACATAACGGCACCGAAGCGAGCCTGTGCCGCGCGCTCCTCGTTGCAAGCCAGCCAGTACTCCATGTCTATCAGCCTTGTCAGCCAGCTCTCGCTCCGGTTACTGGCAATCAACTGACCCATGACTGCGCCGACCGCTGGATCTCGCATCTTCGGTACAAGCTTGGTGATGACGTCGGACGCGAGTATCGTGTCTGAATCAACGTTAAGCACCAAATCCCCGGATGAGCGGCGTATCGCGGCGATCTGCGCCTTGCGCTTTCCAACATTCTCGGGAAGCAAAATGATGTCGAACCTAGGGTCGCGCGCGTAGGTTTCGTGGACAGTTCCTACGGCTTCGCGATTT
Organism: Mesorhizobium sp. M0408; assembly: GCF_040321495.1. Classification (NCBI taxonomy): domain Bacteria; kingdom Pseudomonadati; phylum Pseudomonadota; class Alphaproteobacteria; order Hyphomicrobiales; family Phyllobacteriaceae; genus Mesorhizobium; species Mesorhizobium sp. M0408. Next base: position 52,992 of record NZ_JAMYRO010000020.1, read on the forward strand.
CCAGAACCGTCATCAACCACATAGACCCGAAGTCTTCCGGCGTATTCTTGGTCTGCAATGGAAGCCAGGCACTCTGAAAGCGTGCGCGGATCCTCGTTGAAGCAGGGGACGATGACATCCACGCTGGGCAGTTGATCGGAGCCGACGAGATCCTTCAACGCCGATGAGTCGTTTGTCGGCAGAGCATAAATCCCCTGCATGCTCTTATAAGCAGTCGAGAGCAGTGCATAAAGCGAAATGGCCACAGTGCTGGTTGTACCAAGAAGAGTCATGGGATCTCGTTTGTTCAGTGATGTTGAGGAAGTGAGCGGATTACAAATCCGCGCTCATGAAGTGCTGGAATCAGACGGGACAGCGCCGTGACCGTCTGGTCGCGCAGACCGGCGTGAGCGCCCTGGCTCAACTCGCCGGGAGGGCATCCGTCGTGCAAGAGTACGATTGCGCCCGGCCGGACAGAGGCGAGCACGGTATCGATAATCGCGTCGACCCCAGGGCGAGACCAATCTCGAGGGTCGACGGACCAATGGAGGGCCGTCAGCCCGGCGATCTGTGACGCTGTGAAGACTTCTTCGCTCCAGGCGCCGTAGGGCGCGCGAATATAGCGCACCGAGGCCTGAGGGCACGCCCTCATGATGGCGCCGTTCGCTTCAAAGATCTCACGTTGCACTTCGCCGAAGCCGCATTTGTACAGATCCGGATGAGTCATCGTGTGGTTGCCTAGCTCGTGCCCTTCTGCAAACATTCGTTGGATTAGATCCGGGTGCTCTAAGGCGTAGGCGCCGATGACGAAGAAAGTCGCCGGCACCCGCTGCTCTGCCAGCACATCGAGAATCTCCGGTGTGAAAAGTGGATTGGGACCGTCGTCAAACGTCAGATAAACGCTGCGACGGCCGGTGCCGTCAGAGCACTCACGGCCCACTTCGTACAAGCAATCGGGACGGCTCATAGCTCTGGTCCGTTCCGATCGATCATCGTGCCCGTGGGCCACTCGCTGATCGGCCGTCCAACTGGCAGAACAATGGTGAGTGCGTCATCGATGCGTGTGGGCGGCAGGTCGAGGCGCGCCTCTGGTCGGGTGGAGCGCACGCGAATTCCCGACAAAACGGCCAAAGGGCTGTATCGCCGCCCGAACCTCTCAACATGATTCCGCAGCGCGTCTCGGACGGTTCCGAAAGCGAATGGAACGCCAAGCTCCTGCAGTATTGGAAGCATGACATGGATTGAATGGGCGATTCCGAGACCCTCAAGATCCGGACGTACCCCGTACAGGCCCAGCTCAGCCACCAACAGATCGACCGCGTCAACCTTGATGAAACGGCGCAGTATGCCCATGTGAGCCGCTACACCGCTCGAATCATAGGCGATTACGCGGAGTTCAGGCCTGGCTCCGGCCCAGCTTCGACTACCTTCGAACGGTTCTGCGTTGGACGCCCCAGTCGGCCCGTAGGTATTACGAAAGAACTGGGCGAGCTCGACGTGTTCCGAGAGCTGCAACTCGTTTTCCCAGCACAATTTCCACTGCACCTGAGGGCGCATTCAGGACCTCTCTTCAAAATAGTTTCTTGCGGGCCGCATTACCCGGCCAAAGCGGCGGCGTTGTTGGCTGCACTCAACCGTTGTCGTTAGCGACGGTGAGCCAACCGGTGGGGCTCGCCAATGAGCTCTCTCGATGTTCCCGCCCGTGTCGCGGCGCCGTCGATTTGAGCTTGACGTCGGTCATTTACGTTCCTCTAATGCATGGTTCGTAAATTCGTAAAATTGATTGTTTAGATGATGCCCATCCACACGCTGGATAGATCAGGATATGCGGTTTAAGGGGCTGGATCTGAATCTCCTCGTTGTGCTGGACGCTCTGATCAGGGAGCGTAAAGTCACTGCCGCGGCCAACAGTATTAACCTGAGCCAGCCGGCCATGAGCGCCGCCGTCGCTCGGTTACGCGCCTACTTCAGCAATGAGCTATTTACGATGAACGGCCGCGAGCTCATTTTGACACCGCGCGCGGAGGGGCTTGCCCCAGCAGTCCGGGACGCATTGCTGCACATCCAGCTATCGATTATTTCCTCCGACGCCTTTAACCCAGCCCAATCGGATCGTCTCTTCCGAATCATGCTTTCCGATTACCTCACGCTCGTGCTTTTTAAGAGGATCGTAGAGCGTACTGCGCGGGAAGCTCCCGCCGTCCGCTTCGAATGTCTGCCTATTTGCGACGACCCCGAGGAGCTTCTCCGGCGCGGCGACGTTGATTTTCTGATTATGCCGGAAGTGTTCATGTCGAAACATCCTCGCGCAGCCCTGTTCGAAGATATGCTCGTATGCGTAGGCTGCGGCACGAACAAGCAGCTGTCAGAGCCACTTACATTCGAGCGATACTTGTCGATGGGGCATGTCGTGCTCAAATTCAGGCACACCCGGCAGCCCACCATGGAGGAATGGTATTTGCTCGAGCACGGTTTCGAGAGACGTATCGAGGTCGTCGTACAGGGCTTTAGCCTGATCGCGCCCGTCCTATCAGGCACCAACCGCATCGGGACCATGCCCTTACGGCTGGCGCAGCATTTCGCAAAAACAACACCCCTGCGGATTGTCGGACTTCCGCCGCCACTTCCTCATCCCGCATTCACGGAGGCCGTCCAATGGCCTGCGCTTCACAATACTGATCCGGCAAGCCTGTGGATGCGGGAAATGATGTTGCAGGAGGCATCTCGCTTGGCGCCTTTGCTTGAAAGCTATTGAGCGTCTCGGGCACGACCATCCGACCTTGCAGGTTAAACACCGCCCGCAAGAATATGTCATTAATCAGCATGTTAGGCGCGGTCCGGCGCGTGTTACCACTACGTTTTGAGGGTGATCTCAGGCGAGTTGTTCGTCGAGGTTGTGTGGCAGAGCGATGCCAGCTGCCTTCAAGACGTTGCCCACTTTGGCCGTGACGTGGTGGTGACGGCGCGAGCATCCTTTTCGATGGTGGCTTCCTGGAGGCGGTCGCGATCGCGTAGGAGCGGTTGCCATTCGGGCGTCAGGCCTTTGGCTCGGCAGAGCGGCGCAGTTCCTTGCTGAGTACGAGGGCCAGGAACGAGCAGAACACATGCCCGGGTTGGTGCTGAGTTGACTGCCGCCTCCGATTTCGCGTGCGAAGTCCCAGAAGATGTCTAGCCCCACTCAAATGCCAACTTCGCCGGCCTTGCCGCGGCTTTTCACGCGGCCAGGCGAGGAGATGGCGGTCGACGAGGTCGATACCAATGGACTGTGCCGGCCTCGCTCGGCTACTGGCGTGAGGCATCCTTGACGACACCGCCCTGCACCGACAACGTCGAGATGTTGGCAATGAAGCCGGTCGAGGTCGACGCTGCGGATGTAGGCAATTTACCTCGCGCTTGGGCTGAACGCGCGGCCGATCCGTTACCCAATCGGCGCTTCATCCTGGGCCGCGGCTGAGGCCTGTGGGGTGCGGCTACCCCGCGTGGATGGGATAATCAATCAACTTTCTCTCATTCATGAAAGGAAACTCCCCGCTTACGATAGAAGCCATCAGTTTCATATATTTTCCGGCAGATGGATGTCGAACGGCAGAAATGTCTGTCCTGGTGTTTCAGCAGTGCCGGTCTCGATAGCCCGCGTCATCAGCGTTATCAGCTCCTGGGAAAGCCGGCGCATTGGCGTGGCGACCGCCATCGTGATGATGTTATCAGCGAGTGCCGCCCGAGATTCCGGCGTGATTTCATTCACGATCGCGACGAGATCGCGACTTTTACCCTCTTCCCGGACCGCGGAGATGGCGCCCTCCATGCCGCCCCCGGCGACATAGAAGCCGACGAGCTCGGGTTCCCGCTGCATGAGATCAAGCGTTGCCTCGTAGGTGACCTGCCGTTTCTCCAGGTTCACAAGCGGATCGAGCACCTCGAACGTCGGCGCGTTCTCACGGCAATAGGAGCGAAAGCCGACGTCACGGAGCTCGTGCCCCTGGAAACGATGGCTACCGACAAACACCGCCACCTTGCCGGGCCGTTTTGCGACCTTGGACACCATCCAAGCGGCCGTGCGCCCCACCTTGCGGTTGTTGAGGCCGATATAGCCCTGTCGCACGCCGGCGGCGAAGTCGGAAAGCAGCGAGAAAACCGGAATGCCTTTGGCCTTGAGGTCCTCAACCGCTGCTGTAATTTTTGGGTGGTCCGGTGCCACCATCGCGATCGCATGGCAGCGTGCGCCCAAATCCTTGAGCGGTGCGATTAGGTCGCTCGGCATATGTGACGGGGCGAATTGGATGAGCGGAATGCCGTGGAAGGACTGGGCCAAATTGACCGACGCTTCGACCTCGCGCGCAAAGTCTTGGTAAAAATGCTGGGCCGGTTTTCTCAAGATGAAGCCCAGACGGTAGCACGGTAGGTCTCGCCGCAAGCGCTGCTTGATGAGCCCGGCAGCATGATAGCCGATCGCGTGGGCGGCGTCGTGGACCCGCCGCGCGGTCTCCTCGCGCACCGGATGGCGGGCGTTCAGAACCCGATCGACCGTTGCTACGCTGACTCGGGCTTCGCGGGCGAGATCGGCAATTGTGGGGCGCTTGGTCATGGGTCCTATTCTGATTGGTTTTTGACGCAGGCTGGCTCTCTGTCACCTAGCGCGATTCGACAATGGTTTCGGGTGGGCAAAGTGAAGACGCCCGCATACTGAATGATCGACAGCGTATTGGACTACTCCAGACGTAGACCGGCCGGGTATAACGGAAGGTTCATTCGCTTAGGGCGGCGACGATTTGCACTCACACATTTAGCGCTACTGATACATGGTCCGTGAGGCGCCGTTTAGAGCCTGCGAGTCGATCGTTCAGGTCATGTGACCAGCTTGGCGAAACCGGTCGCGGTGCGTCGCCCTTACTCGGCGGAGGATAGCCGGTTTGATGCCTCGGCAAGCTGATGACCGCAGAAGGCGGCTTTCATCTGCGCTCGGTCCAATTCTCCTTCCCAGCGGGCAACGACGAGGGATGCCACTGCGTTGCCGACGCAATTCGTCAGCGCCCGGCATTCGGACATGAAGCGGTCGATGCCGAGTATCAGTGCCATCCCAGCAACGGGAACACTCGGAACTACGGCGAGCGTAGCAGCCAGGGTGATGAAGCCCGCACCTGTTACACCTGCAGCGCCCTTGGAGGAAAGCATCGCAACGAGCAGCAGCAGCACCTGATCGCCGATTGACAGATCCGTGTTCGTCGCCTGCGCGATGAAGAGGGCCGCCAGGGTCATGTAGATATTCGTGCCGTCCAGATTGAACGAATATCCGGCCGGGATGACGAGACCCACAACCGAACGCCTGGCGCCCGCCTTCTCCATCTTCTGCATGAGCGAGGGGAGCGCGGCCTCCGAGGAGGACGTTGCGAGGACAAGCAGCAGCTCTTCCTTGATGTAGCGAATGAGAGAACAGATCGAAAAGCCGTTGTAGCGGCAGACCGCGCCGAGAACCCCGAACACGAAGAGGAAGGCGGTGAAATAGAACGTCGCGACCAGCATCGCGAGGTTGACGACCGAACCGATGCCATATCTGCCGATGGTGAAGGCCATTGCGCCGAAAGCGCCGATCGGCGCGGCTTTCATCAGAATACCGACGAGCTTGAAGACAGGCGCGATGAGCGCCTGAAGGAAGGAAACGACAGGCTTGCCCGTCTCTCCGGCCATCGCGAGCGCCATGCCGAACAGAACCGAGAAGAACAGCACCTGCAGGATGTCGCCTTCCGCGAAGGCGCCGACTATCGTTGGCGGGATGATGTTCATCAGGAAGCCGGTGACCGACTGCTCGTGGGCCTTTGCGGCATAGGTATTCACGGCCTGGACATCGAGCGAGGCCGGATCGATGTTGAGGCCGGCGCCAGGCTGGACGACATTGGCGACGATCAGGCCGACGATCAGCGCGAGCGTCGAGAAGGTGAGGAAATAGACCATTGCCTTGCCGGCGACCCGGCCGACCTTGTGAAGATCGTTCATGCCGGCAATGCCGGTCGCAATTGTCAGGAAGATGACAGGCGCGATGATCATCTTGACCAGCTTGATGAAGGCATCACCCAGCGGCTTCAGGCTCTCGCCGGTCCCCGGATAGAAATAGCCAATTGCGACGCCGAGGGCGATGGCGGCAAGCACCTGCGCGTAAAGCTTGGCATAGAAGGGTTTGCGGGGCGCGGGACTCGCGCCGCGGACTTGTGCAGCTGACACTGTTTCTCTCTCCCTGACCGGATCGAGGTGGCGTGACTTCTCCCGGGCTTCTCCCTATCGCGGCGCTCCGGTCGAACGCTGCACCAACGCCGCCGCAATACCCATGCCAAATGGATCCGCATGACCTGAACTGACGTTGGGCTCGCCAATGATCGGATGCGGTGGCACAAGACGGGAATGACAAGGCCGCCGTCCAGCACGCGCTTGATGTTCTCCGGCAGATTGCCGGTCGATCTCTCTGGCTTGCGGTTTTGCTGCACATCGTGGTGGGCTCCTCGTTTGCCGACTTTGGGAAGGGCCGCATCGCTGGCACCAGGGCGCAGAATTGCCGTGTTCTTTGCCGCGCTCCCGCTGCAGCGAAAGCTTGAAAGCGACGTCGAGACGTAGGGATTGACGCCGCTGGTGCTGACCGCGACGATGCGGTTCAGAAGTTCCGGGCACCGCCGAGAAAGCCGCGCTCGACCGCCAGCTTCGCGCCTTCACACGCGACGCCGCCGCCTTATCTGCGTCATCAATATCGAGGAAATGGCGGTTGCCGCGACCGACCAGTGTCGTCGGCAGTGATTATCGCTCCCGCCCCTGGTTCGCAGGCGCTGGTCAATGGCACGGCCCGGCAATTTATACTCGGCGCGGTCAGCCGCTCGGGCACCGCATCGCCGGCGCCGTATTTCTGTCGTTCAACATCGCCGACAAAAATTAGAACTGATGAATTCTATCATAGGCCGCGAGGTTTCCTTTCACGAATGAAAGAAAGCTCGATTGACTATCCCGCCTCGCTCCAGTCTTTTGAAAATCAACGTGTGGTTGCCCCCGTGCAAGCCGAGAACGTGGCCAAGCTTCGTGGAGGGAGAGCCAAGCGATGCGTCAGGGGTCGACCCGCTTTGCACTCGACCACACGACGGTGGCACGAGTTCACGTCAGAGCATTTTCGCGCTTGCCCGCGACGTCGCGGGCGCACATGCCGCCGGCATGCATTTCATGGCGCGAGATCGAGGATCATATGCACCACAACATTCCCAAATCAGAACAAAATGCCAGCGAGTGCCGCATTTCGCTTCCGGATGCGAAAAGGGCTTACCCAAAGTCCGAGATGAACACCGCGGTCCCTTTTGTGCCATCGCACGAGCACGCGCTTACCGGCATCTTCGAAATATCGAAAGTACTCACCGACCCCGCCCGGCTCGAAGTCACGTTGGCCAAGGTCGTCGATCTCCTGCCCTCGTTTGTGCAGATGCGGCACGGCATCATCGCTCTCTTCGACGCTGAGGGCGTACTGGACATCACCGTAGTCACCGGCTGCGACGAGAACAGCGATGAGCGCTCCCGGATGCGCCTGCCGCGCAAGGCAATCGATCTGATTGTGACGACGGACACGCCGCTCGTCGCCGAGAACATAGCGGTGCATTCGGCCTTTACTGCCGCTGACATAGAGGTGCTTGGGGCCTCCGACACCGTGTCCTTCATCGGCGTTCCCATTCGTGTTGATGGGAACGCCGTAGGCACGCTGACTATCGACCGCGCCTTGGACAGCAGGTCAACGTATCGGCTCGATTATGATGTCCGGCTGCTCACCATGATAGCCAACATGGTGGGACAGACAGTCAAGTTGCACCGCTTCTCCGCGGGCGACCGCGAACGACCGACGGAGGTGGAAGATCGGCTGCAAACGCAATTCTCTGATGTCAAGCACCCTGCACCGCAGCGCAAGAAGGTTCACGTCAAGGGAATGATTGGCGATAGTCCGGCGCTAAGCGCGCTGCTCGAGAAGATCGCAGTGGTAGCTAAGGCAAAGACCACGGTTCTGTTGCGAGGCGAATCCGGTACCGGGAAGGAGCTGGTCGCCAAGGCAATTCACGAGTTGTCGCCGCGCGCCAAGCGGCCCTTCATCAAACTCAATTGTGCAGCGCTGCCAGAGACAGTCCTGGAATCCGAATTGTTCGGTCATGAGAAGGGTGCCTTCACAAGCGCGTTCAATTCCCGCAAGGGCCGCTTTGAGCTCGCCGACAAGGGGACGTTGTTTCTGGATGAGATCGGCGAGATCTCGGCCTCCTTCCAGGCAAAGCTACTGCGCGTGCTGCAGGAGCAGGAGTTTGAGCGCGTCGGCAGCAACCAGACCATCAAGGTCGACGTTCGCGTGATTGCCGCCACGAACAGGAACCTTGAAGAGGCGGTTGCAAGGAATGAGTTCCGCGCCGACCTATATTATCGCATCAACGTGGTTCCCTTGCTGGTGCCGGCGTTACGCCAAAGGCGCAGCGATATTCCGCTCCTCGCAGCTGAGTTTCTCAAGAATTTCAACGATGAGAACGGCCGTACGTTGACCTTCGATCCGCGTGCGATTGAAGTACTGATGAAATGTGAATTTCCCGGCAACATTCGCGAGCTTGAAAATTGCGTGCACCGGACAGCGATCCTGGCGGAGGGACTATCAATCGGGAGAAACGACTTTGCGTGCTCCCACGACCAATGCTTTGCCGAGGCGCTGCGGAAGAGCAGATCGGGCAAGGCCGCGCTGCAACCAGCGCCAATCCTGCCAGAGGCAGTGAATCCGGCCACGCCGCCGGATGCGGCCGCTCGTTCGGCCGCCACCACAGTCCCGCCTGCCGGCGCAACCCACTCATTGGGCGCGAGGACCACCGACGCCGAGCGCGTCATTGCTGCCATGGAAAGTTGTGGCTGGGTGCAGGCAAAGGCGGCGCGCCTGCTTGGACTGACCCCGCGCCAGATTGGCTACGTGCTGAGGAAATACGGCATCGAGATCAAGCGTCTGTGAAAGCATGACTCAGGCGGATTAGCTGAGACCGCTTAGCGGCTTGGCCCGCGCCAGGGATGCAGATCCGCGTCCGCGTCAAGTCGATCCGACCGAGGACAGCCTGGCCGAATTCCCGTGGCAGCCGGCGTTGCGACCATCTTGTGAAAGGCGACGCTGCCATCGTCAATCCGTCCGCCATGTTGCTCTCGTTGCGAGCTCATACGGATGCCCTGTGCGACTGAAACGGAGATAAAATATGTCCGATGCAAAACTGCAAGCTGTGCTTTCGTCTCTTCCGCAAGGGACGCGACAGTTAGATGCTCTGCCGTCCAACGGACCAGCGCCGGACAGAAGTTTTGTCAAGCTGAATACGAATGAGAACCCGTTTCCGTTGCCGCCAATCATAATGCAAAGTGCAGTGGCGGCCCTCAATCGCCAGTATCTGTATCCGGACGACGATAACATCAGCTTGAGGGAAGCAGCGTCCAATACCTATGGCGTATCCACGGATCAGGTCATCGCAGGCAACGGGTCGTCTGAACTGCTCGGACTCATCTACAGAGCTTTCCTCGCCCCTGGCGACAAGGTGGCGATGATATCGCCAGGGTTTTCGTTCAACCGCAAACTTGCCATGTTGCATGGTGCTGAGTTTCTCGAGATCGGATGTCAAACTCATTCGCTGCCAATGGAGCAATTGCTTTCCGGTCCGGCAAAAGACGCCAAGTTCATTCTGGTGGCCAATCCAAACAATCCGACCGGAACATTCCTCTCGATAAGCAATATCGAACGCCTCGTGGCACAATCGGATCGCCTGGTCGTCCTTGATGAGGCCTACGTCGACTTTGCACCCGATCACGGGCTGCGCCTCATCAACCGTTATTCGAACCTTCTGATCTTGAGAACATTTTCGAAGAGCTATGCCGCCGCTGGCATTCGCGTCGGTTTCGGTTTCGGTCACCCTGAGATTATTGGCAGGCTGCGCAACATCCAGAACGTCTTCAACATGAACGTGATCGGGCATGCGGTTGGTATCAGCGTGCTTGCGCATCGCGGCGCCTACGCAGAGAACCACAAGCACATCAGACATGAACGACAGCGAGTGACAGCCGCACTGTCGCAACTTGGATTTTCCGTAACGCCCTCCCACGCAAATTTCTTGCTAGCCCGTGTGCCAGCGGGACAGGACGGCTCATGGTGGCAAGCAGCCTTGGAAAGGCAAAAGATACTCGTTGCCTACTTTCCGGACAATGGTTTGGAACATTGCATCCGCGTCAGCATCGGCACAAAAGAGCAATTGGATGCATTTCTTGCTGCCGCTCGCGATATAGTTGGAAGCTTAAACATACCAAGCACCACGGGCAGGGGAGCGTCAGGCTCTGCTCGTTCGGTACGCTGACGCTAATCCGATATCACACATTGCTATCTTTAGACTTGCTTGGTCACCCAAGCACGACAACATTTTTCTTTAAAATCGGGGACAATCGAGTGACAAACGTCTTTCCTTCAAACCTAGCCTTCGGCATCTTCGATCATCTGGACGAGGACGGCCTCGATATCGCCCGGCAGTACGAAGATCGCCTGATATTAGCAGAGGCGTGCGATCAGCTAGGGTTCTATGCCTATCATCTCGCAGAGCACCACTGTACCCCCCATGGGAGAGGTCCATCGCCGAATCTGTTCTTATCGAGCGTCGCCCAGCGCACCCGGCGCCTGCGTCTCGGACCCTTGGTGATGCTGCTTGCGCTTTATCATCCGCTGCGTGCGTTCGAAGAGATCTGTATGCTGGACCAGTTGAGCGGTGGCAGGCTCGAACTGGGCATAGGGCGCGGTGCTCTCCCGATCGAAATGGGTTACTTCGGGATTGGTGCGGACGCGGTGCCGGGCCGCTATGCGGAAGCCAGCGAAATTCTTGTTGAAATACTTGTTAATGCCATGAAGGTTGGCACGCTGTGCTATCAAGGCCGCCATTTTGAGCTCAATGACGTTCCTTTGACGCTAAGACCTCATCAGCGTCCACATCCGCCGACATGGGTCGCCGCCAATCGACCCGAGTCCGCAGCCTGGGCCGCTGCGAATGGAGCAAATATCGCGTGTGTAGGACCTTCCTCTTCTGTTCGCAAAACTACTGATGCGTTCCGCGCCTATCAAGAGGACAACGCTGGCGCGGGCGATCGAGCGCCATTTATTGGATTGCTCCGCATGGTCGTGGTTGGGCGTTGTGACACACATGCCTATTCGCTCGCGGCACCTGCTTACGAACGATGGCTCAAGAACTTCCAATTCCTTTACGAGCTTAACGCTATCCCCACTCCACCCAACCTGCCGCTGACCTTCCATGCGGCAGTCGAGAGTGAATTGTGCGTGGTAGGATCAGCAGCGTCTGTGCGAGAAGCTCTGCTCAGTCAGTTGGAAGAGGCAGGTGCTAACTACCTTCTTTGTCAACTGGCATTTGGGAATCTGCCGCTAGATGCTTCCCTATACACCGCGACGACCATTCAATCCGAAATCATGGCTCGACTTGGCTGACCATGAAATTCGCGGTCTGATCCGAAGGTAAATCGTTGTACAGCGCTCCCTCACATTGCTCGAGCGTGCACGTGGTGGGGATTGGGAAATCGTGAGGGAGGCCAAACTGACGACGAGCCGGCGGCACAGATTACCAGGTTTGTGCGTTGGCCGGCATCTGGGCACGGTGTGAGACTGCACGATCCTAAGGAGATGATGGCCGAGCGCGTCACGATGCCGGCACGCATCTGCTCGTCGCGCTCGCGCTAGTCGTTGCCCATAGCCCGCCGCAAGAGGTTCTTCTCGACCGGGGCGGCGCCGGTGGCGGCTCCCGCATCCAGCTTCATCAGCGGCTCGGCGGTAGCAAAGCCGTCACTCGCTACGGCGCTGTTGAGGGCGCGCTCGCGAGCGGCTTTGCTACGCCGAGCGACACCACCTGGAGCGAGTTCGCCCGATGTCGCGGCGTGCACCGCGGTCGGATAACGACGCTGGAGCAAATCGTTCGCAGCCGGTCTTCACGATCCGCGCGAGTGCTTTGCATGAATGCTGCCTGCTTCCTCGTCTGCGGCGGCCTGAGTGTCCGCCGGCACGCCCGAAGTCAATGTCAGTACCACAAGGCCGCCAAGACGTCAGGTCTGGGAGCCGGCTTGTACGGTCGTATCGTGTTCTGGAATATCGTCAAAGGAGGCGTAGTTGAGATTGTAGAGTTTGGAATACAGGCCCCCCATGGCTATTAGCTGATCGTGGTTGCCAGTCGCAATAACTTGGCCATTCTGAAGCACGATGATGCGGTCGGCACCCCGGATCGTGGCAAGACGGTGGGCGATGACGAGGCCAGTGCGCCCTTCAAGCAGCTTTATCAGAGCCTTCTGAATCTGCATTTCCGTGTAGCTGTCGATGTTGGCGGTAGCTTCGTCGAGCACGAGGATCTTGCCGTCGGCGACGAGGGCGCGGGCGAAACTGATAAGCTGGCGCTGGCCGAGAGATAAGTTGTCGCCGCGTTCGCCAAGTTGGGTCTCATACCCGTCGGCGAGGCTCATTATGAAGTCGTGGGCGCCGACCGCCTTGGCGGCCTCGATCACCTTGTCGCGCGTGGCTTCCGTCTTGTGGTATCGAATGTTCTCGAAGACCGTCCCGGTGAACAGGAACGGCTCCTGCAGCACCATGGCGACCTGGCGGCCGAGCGATTCCTGGGTGAGATCGCGCACATCATGTCCGCCGACCAGCACTTGGCCCTGCTGAACATCATAGAAGCGGTGGACCAGGGCCATCGCGCTCGATTTGCCAGAACCGCTCGGCCCGACCAGTGCGACCGTCTCGCCGGGATTGACCCGGAAGGAGACATTTTTCAGCACCGAACGGTTCGGATTGTAGCCGAAGGTGACGTCCCTGAACTCGACCGAGCCGTCCATTTCGGGCGAAAGCACCTCGGCATTGGGTTTGTCCTGAACATCGATCTTGACGTCGAGCACATCGGTCAGGCGCTTGCCTGAGGCCATGGCGCGCTGCATGACCGAATATTGCAGGGTGAGTGAGCGGATCGGGTCAAAGAAGCGCTGGATGTAAAATAGGTAGGCAACCAATACGCCCACATCTATGCGGCCATTCATGACCATCGAGCCGCCGACCACAATAACGGCGGCCATGGCGAGGCCGGTGAGGCCATCGACGATAGGCACCATGACCAGTGCATATTTGGCAGCGATCAGGTGGGTCCTGAGGTTGGCATGGGCGTTGTCGTCAAAAAGGATGAAATTCACCTGCTGGCGGTCCATTGACTGGACGGTGCGCACGCCGTGAATGGCTTCGGCCAGCGCGCCGTTGACGACGGAATTAGTCTCGTGTGCGGCCATGAAGGCGTCGCGGGCACGCGGCAGCCAGACAATGCGGACGATCACCAGGACCGGCAGAACCGAGAGCGTCAGGAGGCCGAGGCGGAAGTCGAGCCACAGCATTACGAAAACGATGCCGAAGAGAAGCGCAACATCGCCTACGGAATATACCGAGGTTTCGAGGAATTCCTGTATGGAGTTGACGTCGCCTTGCAGGCGCGACATGAGGCGTCCGACCTCGGTCTTGTCCATGAAGGAGAGCGAAACCTTCTGCAGATGGCCAAACATGGCGCGGCGGATGTCGAACAGGACAGTTTCGGCCACTTTCCCAACCACGGTTTCCTGCATGTAGCCGGCAGCGAAATTGACCAAAATCGCCAAAACGAACGCGCCGACGGCCGCGAGCTGGGCTGAGCGATCGGTCCTTGCCGGGTTCATGCCCTGGTCGAGCGCGTAGCGGATGATCAACGGGATGAGAAGCTGCGTCCCGGTGAAGATCAGCATTGCTGCAATCGTGATGACTACCCTGGCCCGATAGGGACGGACGAAAGCCCAGATGCGCCGGAGGATGCTCTTGTCGAAAGCCCGGCCGAACATCTCCTCCTCGATGCGGTGCGAGCCGACAACCGCGCGCGGAGGGCGTCTACCGTCGTCACGTTCGGCTTCGACTTCGCCGGCGCGGCCCTGCGCCATCAGCGGGCGCCCCCATACTGGGTCATATTGTCATCACCCGGGCGCGTCTGGAGATCGTAAAGGGCCCTGTAGCGTCCCCGCTTCGCCAAAAGCTCTTGATGCGTGCCGCGTTCTACGATTTCGCCGTTATCGACAAAAAGGATCTGATCGGCATGCACAAGCGCACTCAGCCGGTGCGCGATGATGATCGTCACCCGATCCTTGGCGAAGCGCCGCATCGCCGCGCGGATGCGCTGCTCGGTGCCGGCATCGATCGCGGCCGTTGAGTCGTCGAAAACGACGACGGAGGGGCGCAGCATCATGGTGCGAGCAATCGTGAGACGCTGGCGCTGGCCGCCAGAGAGAGAGACGCCGCGTTCGCCCACGACCGTCTCGTAGCCCGCTGGGAGCCCGAGGATGTAGTTGTGGAGCTGGGCGAATTCGCCAGCGCGTTCGATTCGCTGTCTCTTCGCCCAGGGATCGCCATAAGCGATGTTGTTCTCGATCGTAGTGGTGAATAGGAATGCATCCTGCTGTACGACGGCGACCGCCTTGCGAAGCGTCGCGAGGGTGACATTGCGTATGTCCTGGCCGTCCAGCGTGATGGCGCCACCGGTCACGTCATAAAAGCGGGGGACCAGATGAGCTATCGTCGATTTGCCCGAACCCGGCGGACCGACGATCGCGATCGTCTCGCCTCTACGGGCCTCAAAGCTGACGTTCTTCAGAATGGCGCGGTTTTCGGCGCTGGGGTACGCAAACGAGACATTGTGGAAGCGCAGAGTGCCGTCGCTTATCTCGAGCGGTCTGGCCTCGAGAGCATCCCTGATTGTGATCTCCTGGTCGAGGAGACCGAAAAGCCGCGAACCGCAGCTAGAAGCGCGGGCAAAGGCATTGACCATGAGGCCGATCTGGCGGACTGGCATTTGCAGGATTGTCATAAAGGTCAGGAAGGTCGCCACCGTTCCGACGCTTATCTCGCCAGCGACGAGCTTGCTGCCACCGATCCAGAGCACCAATCCCATTGCGAAAAAGAAGGACAAGGTCATCGCCGACGTGCTGGGCACGTAGATGTCAACTCGGTCGTGGGCGAGGTCGAGCGCGTTCTTGGAAGCGCCGTCGAACTTCAGCATCTCATAGGCTTGAGCCGCAAAAGCGCGGACCACGCGGATGCCTGCGAGATTTTCCTCCATCACGCGGCTTAGTACTGAAAGCCGCTCATGCAGGTCGAGCCAGGTGGCGCGCAGCCTAAGCTGTGTGGCCGATGAGCGCCAGGCGACAAAAGGCACGAAGCTCAGCGCGACCAGGCCGAGCATGGGATCGGTCGAGATCATCATGTAGGCGCCGATCCCGATCAGCATGGTGAGCAGGAGCACGCGAACGAGCGCGGTGGAAAAATACATCCGCACGCCTTGGAGATCGAGCATTCCGATGGTGATCAGATCGCCTGAATGGACCCGGTCGTGAAAGGAAAAGCTGAGACGCTGGATCTTGTCGTAGTAGGCGAGCCGCAGTTCGTACGCGACATGATGCCCGACGGCTTCGGCAAAATAGTTCTGCGCCATCGTGAAAAGGCCGCGTAGCGCGCTGACGGCGAGCAGCAGGAGAGCCGGGGTCCAGAGCGCTTGTCCTGCCGCGGTCCCCGCGACACCGCCCCCGATGGCTGTCTGGGTCTGGTCGACAGCCCGGCCGAGAAGCTGGGGAATGAGCAACTGGAGGATTGCCGCCATGATCGTCGAGCCCATAGCGAAGGCGACCTGCCAGGGATGCCGCAAATTCATACGCGTGATGCGCAACAGCGTACTCAAATCCCGGCCCCAGCGCGCCGCTTCCACATGGGTCAACGAATTCAGAGCGTTCGTTGCGCTGCCGATAGCATCACTGCTCACGGGTGTATTCCCGACTGCATTTTGCGCCTTCGAGGCAAGCCGAAGGACCAATCATCAAAGGGGCCCGCCATTGTTAATCCTGTCCACCACCTGCAGCAGTGCGCGTTCCTATAAGCCGAGCCGCGGCTTCACTTACTGGCATGTCGATCACCGTGATTCCGCTTGCCGCAAGGAAACGCGCTTCGTTTCTGGTCAGCGTTTCCGCGTCCATTACCGCGCAATGTGGACCTCGGGAGCGCTTCATGATCTGCCTGGCGTAGGTGCGCAGCATCTGATCGTTGAAGCGGCAGCCAACGAAGAAAAATCCACGGGTGATGCGCCGTTCCTTCACCACGTCTGGGATCGGTGTCTGGATATCGATTTCGGTCAGGACTTCGACATAGTCGGAATCGGCGACGAGAAAGTTTTGCGCCGGCCTAATACTCCCGTGAGGTGTATAGAGAACCGTCTTTGCCCCCGATCGGGGGTCGAGTTCCCTCCCGGACAGATCGTAGGTTTTCGTCCAAATGTCCCGGATTTCGTTCGCCCGCGTTACGCCCTGGATCTCGACGACGTCCGTTCGGCCGGTCTCTACGAGAGCCGTGCGCATCGCGCCGTCGTACCAGCTGTCGACGATGAGGGAGAGCGGCAGCCTTGCGAGCCAGGCGTGGAGGAGGGTCGGCGCCACCGGCGCTGCGAATATGTCGGTCATCCAAGCTTGCAGCGTCCGGCGATGCCGGCGCTGTTCGATGAACTGCGCAACCGACCACATATTGGTGCGGATCCTGGAAGGGGCTGGCGCCCGCGCATTGAGTGCCGCGGCAACGAGCTCCGGCGTATGCGGCACAGGCGGTTCCGCACAGTTGAATTCAAGAAGACCCGGACCGAGATAGGGGATCACCTCATCGGCGGCGAGCGCTTCCTCCGCCAGGTCAAGCAGCTTTTCGGCAAAACTGTCCCGCACGATGACGAGGTGGCCCGATGTCAGGATGGTGTTCATGCTCGTTTCCTCGCGACGCACCTTATCAAGGGGCAGCATCAGTCCTCTTCGGAAACCTTCCTTGCCTCGACGGTGATCGGCAGACGCGTATCCCGTGGAAGATCGGGTAGGAGGAGCCGCCACCCGTTCCTGAGCGTCACAGTTCCGCCCCACAACTCTTCCTTCTCGAGCTTGATGATCGGCTCTTCGAGGTCCTTCTTCGGGACATACGCCGACAAGCCAGCATCGGTCCTGCGGATCATGACTTTCATCTGGCCGTCCCTTCATTGGTATTGCTTTCAGCACTGCAGGGCGCCTCGGCTTTGTCGAGGCTCATCAGTTCACGCGCTCGCATGCCGACGACCGTGCCACGGTCGATCCATTCGACCGCATAGATGAAGAACTGCTGGAGAAAGGTGCCAATGTCGCGCACATATCCCTCGTCGCCCTTCCGCACGAGATTTTCGCCGATCTCCCTGCCAGGATAGGTGCCGTCATTCTTTATGTGGCGAGTGGCACGTACCCGCTCTCCCGGCATGAATCGTGGAGGCCTGCGGATTTCGACCTCCTCTTCGCGTCCGA
This sequence comes from Mesorhizobium sp. M0408, assembly GCF_040321495.1. NCBI lineage: Bacteria > Pseudomonadati > Pseudomonadota > Alphaproteobacteria > Hyphomicrobiales > Phyllobacteriaceae > Mesorhizobium > Mesorhizobium sp. M0408. The sequence goes on from NZ_JAMYRO010000020.1 coordinate 70,377, forward strand.
GCGACATGTCCGTTCCCTGATTTCTCTTGAGGCTGCAGATCGTGAACAAAGGCGTTCCAGGCGTCCTGCGAAGGCATCCCCGACCATGTCGGCAGCCCAATGTCCGTCACGCAGGAACGCAGGTCTTCGGCACCGGGCATACCGAGGCACATTGCTGCGCATCGAAGACCCCCTCGCACTCGGTGCACTTGTGCGGCTCGATCACGTAGCTCTCGCCTTTGAACTTGATCGCGCCGGAGGGACATTCGAATTCGCAGGCGCCGCATTGGGTGCATTGGGATGCGATGATCTTGAAAGCCATTTTAACTCCTGGTCCGAATGGATGAGACGCGCTCAGGCCGTCGCCGCGAGTGCGGGGGTCCCAGACGCGGCCGCGTAAATCGCGCTGATTGCGGTCTCGATATAGTCATGGGCATAAGCGTCGGTGGCTCGGATTCCAGCGTCCGCGAGCTGATCCTGCGGGCAATTTCCGATCTTGGCGCACAGCACGAAATCTATGCCCTCAAGCGCTGCGATGACGCCATCGAGGGCGGCTTCTCCGCCCCAGCCGCCGAGGCAATACTGCTCCACCTTCCGATGCCCGACAAAGCTGATCCCTCTCGGCGAGGCTTGATAAACCTGGAATTCCTTCGCATGGCCGAAATGTTCATTGACGCGGCCGCCGCCCTTGGTTGCCACCGCGAAGAGAAGGGACTTGCCGGGGCTCGCTGCCTTGACCAATCCGATCGCTTCTCTCCTAGCCGCCACGTGATCACGGCGCTCCTCCGCGACCAGCTCCCGATAGGCCTTGCGATTGCTGGCATCGTAGGTGACCTCGCCGGGTATCCGGTCGAGTGTGAATTCCTGGCCACGATCCTCACCGAGCAGGCCGACGGCATCTGCCCGGCACTGCCGGCAGTGGCGCATCAACTGGGCGCCGCCTTCGACACGGTCCTGAAGAGCCTTCATCTCCATTGCGTTTGGGCCGCGTTGCCCGCTCAGTCCGTAGTGCGTGCCGTGCGCCGGGTCCGAAATCAGCGGCATGAGGTTGTGCAGGAACGCGCCTCGCTCCTTGACCCATCTATTCACCTCGATCAGATGCTCATCGTTCACGCCGGGGATCATCACCGAATTGATTTTGGTGAGGATGCCGCGCGCGGTCAGCATCTCCAGGCCCAACATCTGCCGCTCGTGCAGGATCCGGGCGGCTTCGATGCCGACGTAGCGGCGATGGTCGTAAAAGATCCAAGGATAGATCTTTGCACCGACCTCAGGGTCGACCATGTTGATGGTGATCGTCACGTGATCGACATTCATGTCGGCAAGCTCCTCGACATGGTCCGGCAGCGCGAGCCCATTCGTGGAGATGCAAAACTTGATGTCTGGGATTTCCCTGGCGACTCGTTCGAACGTTGCCTTCGTCTTCTTCCAGTCGTAACAGGCATCGCCAGGTCCGGCGATGCCGAGCACGGAGAGCTGCGGCACCTCGTTGGCGACCGCGACCACCTTGCGTAGCGCCTGGTCGGGCGTCAGCTTTTCGGAGACCACCCCAGGCCGGCTTTCGTTGGCGCAGTTATATTTGCGATTGCAGTAGTTGCACTGGATATTGCAGCCGGGCGCGACCGCGACGTGCATGCGCGCGAAATAGTGATGCGCCTCTTCTGAAAAGCAGGGGTGATCCTTGATCTTCTCCCAGATAGCCGGATCCGTGCCGTCCGGCTTTATCGACGAGCCGCAGGACGAAGACGCGCAGCCACCGGCTTTCACGGTGGCAAGCAACTGGTCACCGAATGTCGTGCTGAGGCTCTCAAGCGAAATTGCCGGTGCGGACATCGAACGGCTCCGTTGCTGGGTGAATGTCGCAGTTCAAACCGCAAGAGCTATGCCAGCTCAAAGAGCGGTTTTGGTTCACGAATTGGCTTTCGTGTCGGATTCCGTCGGATTGCTCCGACACACTTTGTCGGGCTTCCGACAGTGGACAAGCAAATCGGGTCGCGAAGGCTACCAGCCTTGGGCACGAAGGGTGTGAGGGAGACTACTCCGGGCTTACGTTTGACGTCATCACGACGTCTAGAATTTCTTCACCTCGATGCCATATCGGCGCAGCGCGTAGCCGATTTGCCGCGGCGTGAGGCCGAGGATACGAGCCGCCCTGGCCTGAACCCAACCGGCCTTGTCCATCGCGTCGATCAGCCGGTCGCGTTCCGTCAGACGCGGGGGACAAGCGGGATCGTTTGGATCGCCGGCCGCAAGGGGAGATACGTTGCCTGCGGAGGCACCGATGCGACTGGCCGGCAGCCGCAATCCGACCGGCACTGCGTTGACCCGTGCGAGATCGTCGATGGTATTGCCGCCATTCGAGCGGTCGGCTCGCTTCCAGAGGAGCCAGGAAAGGCACTGGCTCTTCTTACAGGCGAAATCGGATGGCGTGATCGTCCTTGAACGCGCAAGTGTGGCCGTCCTTTGGACGCAGTTCTCCAGCTCGCGGACGTTACCAGGGAAGTAGCATTGCGAGATCAGGTCAAGCGCCGACGGCGCGAAGGCGAGTGCGCGATCGTTCTCCTTGTTGAATCGATTGAGGAAGGCGTTCGCAAGGCGTGGAATATCGCCGGGTCGCTTTCTGAGCGGAGGCAGGATAATGGGCACCACATTGATGCGGTAATAAAGGTCGGCCCTGAACTCCCCTTTTATGACGGCCGTCTCGAGGTCCTTGTTGGTGGCGCATATGAGGCGCACGTCGACCTGTAGCGTTTTGGTGCCGCCGACTCGCTCCAACTCGCCTTCCTGCAAGACACGCAACAGCTTGGCTTGAAAGGCCGGCGAAATCTCGCCGATTTCATCAAGTAGCAGCGTTCCCTCATTTGCCAATTCAAAACGACCGGCGCGCTGGGAGATAGCACCCGTGAAAGCGCCCTTTTCATGCCCAAACAGTTCTGACTCCAGAACGCTTTCAGACAGTGCGGCGCAGTTCAATTTGACGAAAGACTTCTTCCTCCGACGTGAGAGCTTATGGATGGCTTGCGCAAAGAATTCCTTGCCGGTGCCGCTTTCACCCCGCAGTAGCACAGTGGAATTGGTCCCTGCTACGACCGAGACGGTTTCGAGCACCTGCTTGAGTGCGGGGCTTTCCCCGATGATCCCGTCGATTTTGACATCCGCATGCCGGGCAGGGTCGTAGGTCCTCCCCTCGTTGGGCGATTTCTCCGGTCTCCATTGCTCATGGACAGACCGCTGACGATCTGTACTCAGGATGCGATGGAGACGGATCGTCCGGCCGACAAGGTTGGCGACCATCGTCAGGAAGTATGTGTCCTCGTCGTCGCGAAAGTCGGTGGCGCCGTCTCCGGCGCGGTCGATCGACAATGTCCCAAGGATTTTATGATCAGCCTTTAGCGGGATACCGATAAAGGCAATTGGGATGGTGCCGCTGGTCGAAGATGTTTGAAGGTCAGCCTGAAATAGTTGGGACCTGCGGACGTCCGGTATGAAGAGCGGCGTCCCCGTAGCGACGATTTGATCTGTTATGGCCTGTGGTATGACGCGGCGAGTGCCTGATTGAGGTGCGTGGGTATTGCCGGCAGTTGCGGCAATCTCCGGCTCTCCTTCAGCGTCCAGGACGACGATTGCTCCGTGACGCATCTGCAGAAACGAAGGCAGGATGTTCACGACATTGGCGAGCGTAATCTCCAGCTCGCTGGGGGCGGTCAGCACCTTCGATATCTCGTAGAGTCCCCTGAGCGCGATATCTGCTTGGGGCATGCTTTTGATGGGCGGTTCAGGGCGGGTATCCCAAGGTGCTACCTCGTCGACCCGATCTTGCGGTACGTGAGCCATGGAAACACCTCAAGGGTTGTCGTCCAGAGTGCTCCTCCTTTTGTGTCTGAGTCTGAATTCTGAAAGCACAGTATTCACGAGCTTCTCTTCGTTGCGATTCAAGCAAGATAGACTTGGCGTTGGTCGCGACCTCAGGTGCACCAAGACTAACCCTCTTGATACGTGCGTGCGTCGGTCATCGGAACTGTCAGGAATTCTGTGCGCGAGGCCGGTTTCGTCATTGGCTGACGAACCTTTCGCCGAAGACGACGGCGAACTGGGTCTTGGCCTCCAACCATTCGCGCGGCGGTCGTTTCCATTCCTCGGCCGCGTGGTTCAGCACCAAATATAGCAGCTTCATGGCCGCATCGTCACTGGGGAAGTGTCCCCGGGTGCGGACGGCGCGGCGCAGCTTGGAGTTCAGCGCCTCTATGGCGTTCGTGGTGTAGATGATCCGCCGCACGCTTTCGGGATAGGCAAAGAATGGGACGACGTGCTGCCAATTGCGCCGCCAGCTTTGGGTGATCGCCGGATACCGCTGCCCCCAGTAGCTGGCTTCGAAGTCCTCAAGAGCCTTCATGCCGGCTTCGGCGTCCTTGGCCCGGTAGATCGCGCGCAGCGCCGGCACGACGGACTTGCGGTCCTTCCAGGACACGAACTCCAGGGAATGACGGATCAGGTGCACGATGCAGGTCTGGACGACAGTCTGGGGAAAGACGGCGTTGATCGCCTCGGGGAAGCCCTTGAGGCCGTCGACGACGGCGATCAGGACGTCGGCGACGCCACGGCTCTTCAACTCGTTCATGACGCGCAGCCAGAACTTGGCGCCCTCGGTCTGCTCGATCCAGATGCCGAGAATCTCCTTCGTGCCGTCCGGCAGGATGCCGAGCGCGATGTAGACGGCCTTGTTCCTGACGAAGCCCTCGTCCCTGATCTTGACCCGTATGGCATCGAAGAAGACGAGCGGATATACCGCGTCCAGCGGCCGGTTCTGCCACTCGGCCACTTCCTCCAGGACCGCATCGGTAACCGCCGAGATCAGGTCCGGCGACACGTCGATGCCGTAGAGCTCCTCCAGATGGCCGCGGATCTCGCGCACTGTCATGCCGCGCGCGTACATGGAGATGATCTTGTCATCGAAATCGGGAAAACGGCGCTGGTATTTGGCGATCAGCTTCGGATCGAAGGTCCCGGCCCGGTCGCGCGGGATCGACAGCGTCATCTTCGACGTGCCCGTCAGCACCGACTTCCGCGAATGGCCGTTGCGGCGATTGACGCTGCCGTCGGTGCGTTCGTCCTCAAGGTGCTCGTCGAGTTCAGCGTTCAGAATCCGTTCCGAAAGCGCCTTCTTCAGGTCGTCGAGCAATCCGTCCTTGGCAAACACCTCATTCGGATCGCGGCCGGCAAGCAGTTGGTCCAGAAGTTCCTTCTCAATAGCCATGCGATGATTCTCTCCTTTCCATCATCATGGCCTCGCGCACAGAATTCCCGACAGTCCCTCGGTCATCCGAATTTGAAGAGGACTCCGAAACCGCCGCGTGGATAGTTCCACTCGATCTCGCCACTGGTCTCACACAAAATCCGGCAGGTGCCGCACTCCATGCAGCCGTCGGCAGTGATCTCCACTTGACCTTTGTCGTTCAACTCATAACATTTCGCCGGGCAGACGTGGGTCAGCGCGAGCAAGTTCGCGCTTGGCCTCTCGTGCGGTCGCACTTTGATATGCGGACGGCCGGAATCCACCAAGTAGCGGTTCTGGTAAAGCTTGTCCTCGACACGTGACTTCGTCACTGCGATCGTCATTTCGTCTCCCCTCAGCGCCACGCCAATGCAAGGCGGACCGCGTCGCTGACCAGCCCCCAGCGCGAGCGCGCCTTGATGAAGGCCGCCGTGGTCGCCTTTTCCTTCTCGATCTTCGGCGTGCCGTCGACACGCATGAAATTCTGCGCGGCTTGCGACATCAACCGCGGATAAGTCGTGAAGTAATTGCAGGAATTGGTGTGAAGCAAGGCCGGCATGTCTTTGTATTTCCTTAGGTCCTTGACCACGAAGGACTTGTCCAGCATGGCTTTGTAAAGGGCGAGATTCCGGTTGGTCATAGGACCGTTGCGGCTCTTGACCTCGATGATTGCCTCAGCCGCGATGCGGCCGGAGGTCATGGCGAGGTTCGAACCCTCGCGGTGAATGGCGTTGTTCAGTTGCGCGGCATCGCCGACCACGACCCAACCGTCGCCAAAGAGCTGCGGAATAGCCTTGTAGCCTCCTTCGGGAATGAGATGCGCGGAATATTCTTTCACTTCCGAGCCGGCGATCAGCGGCCGGATCGAAGGATGGCTTTTTAAGGCGTCGAGGAGGACGTAAGGGCTCTCGGCCATCGCGGCGAAATCGGAGACGAGGCAGCCAATGCCCAGTGAGATCGACTCCTTGTTGGTGTAGAGGAAGCCGAGCCCGGCCATGCTGCGGGAGGTCGTGCCCACCGCCTCGATCACGCAGCCTTCATCGCCTTTGAGGCCGAACCGCTGCTCAATGACCTCTTCGGGCAGGAAATGCATTTCCTTGACGGCGAGCGCCACGGTTTGCGGCTTCGGCATCTCGCGCAGGCCGGCCCGAGTGCCAAGCAGTCCGCAGACACCTTCTGCGAGGACGACCACGTCCGCGTAGATGGCTCCGCCGGCCCGGTCTGTGCGGACGCCGATCACCCTGTCCTTGGCGTCACGGATGAGTTCCGTCACCGTCGTCTCGCACAGAACCGTCGCGCCCGCCTCGCGCACCTTACGCGAAAACCATTTATCGAACTGGGCACGGATGATCGTGTAGCGGTTGGGCTTCGCCTCATTGAAGTCGTCCGACCGATAGTGAATCCCGGTGTGGGACGTGTCGTCCATCACCCAAAGCCGCTGTTCAACCAAATGCCGCTCGAGAGGCGCATCGTCCCGGAAATCCGGGATGATCTTCTCCAGCATGTTCGCGTACATGATGGCACCCTGGACATTCTTGGACCCCGGATATTCACCCCGCTCCAACTGCAGCACCTTCAGGCCGTGGCTGGCCATGGTGTAAGCAGCTGCGTTTCCGGACATGCCGGCCCCAATAACAATGGCGTCGAATTGTTCCTCAATCATGTCCATCCCTTAGCTCGCAAGCTTGTCGCGACTGTGGGGCGACAGCCGCCGGGTGAAGGCTTCCGTCAGTGCGGGCAGGAAGCGGATCGCGTCGGTGACGATCCCGAGGTGAGCGAAATCGAAAATCGGCGCGTTCGGGTCGGTGTTGATGGCCACGATGAGATCCGCCCCCTCCACGCCAACCCGATGCTGGACGGCGCCGGAAATCCCGGCCGCTATGTAAAGCTTCGGCCGGATGGTCTTGCCAGTTTGGCCGATCTGCCGATCAGCTGGCATCCAGCTCTTCTGGACCAACGGGCGCGAACAGCCGTGCTCGGCGCCGATTGCTCGCGCGAGATTCTTCACAAGCTGCAGGTTCTCCGCCGCGCCTAGACCGAGGCCTCCCGCAACCACGACGTCGGCATAGGCAAGATTTGCCTTTGCCGACTGACTATCCGGCAGGAAGCCGAGGATTTTGGTAACGATCTCGTCCTCGACTACCGAGAGCTTGTGCCGGATGACACGCCCGACCGGTTTGTCCGCCCGCTGCGGCATGGGCATGACCCTCGGTCGCACTGTCGCCATCTGGGGGCGGAAATTGAGCGTATAGATCGTGCACAACAAGGAACCGCCGAAAGTCGGACGGGTGGCGGCGAGCGATCCGTCGGTATCCACATCAAGTTCGGTGCAGTCGGCCGTGAGCCCTGTCTGCAAGGTCGTCGCCACGGAGCCGGCAAGATCCCTGCCGAGTGTGGTGGCGCCGAGAAGAAGGATCTCGGGTTTGTGGGCATCGACCAGATCCGTCATCGCCTTGGTGAATGGCTCGTTCCGATAGTCGGCGAGCAGCGGCGCCTCGACGATGTATACAAGGTCGGCGCCATAAGCGAACGCTTCGGCAACGGCATTCCCGATGGCCTCTCCCGGCGGTCCAAGCACGACGCCCGCAAGCTGGACCTGAAGCTTGTCTGCTAACTTGCGGCCTTCGCCGAGCAGTTCGAATGATACGGGATGGACCTGGCCGCGTTCGAGCTCGATGAAAACCCAAACGTGCCGGTAGTCTTTGAAATGCGCGGGCAGCTCCTTCTTTATGCCGGCACGGCCGGCGGCAGGGCGAGGGGTTTCTCGGTTCGCGGTCGACATCGTCTGCTCCTTGCCCTCTCACGCGCCGCCGTTGAAGGCGAGCTCATGTTCCAATGCCGGCTGGCGGGTGAAAATTGCCGTGATGAGTTCGTCAGCGACATCGCGCAAGGCCATCTCGGCGGTGTCGATTTTTGCCGCCTTTTCCGCCCGCGCAGGAGGGGCGAAAACGCGCTTGACGACCGTCGGTGAACCGCGCAGGCCGCATTTGGTGAGATCCTCAATGCCGGCGTCGGCGGCACTCCATTTCAAGACCTGGCTGCGCGCGGCGCACAGGGCGTCCTGGATCGAGCCCCGGCGGATCTCGTTTGTGCCTTCCAGCATGGTGATCAGGCAAGGGAGCTTGCTCTTCAGCATCTGTGTGCCGCCTTCGGAGCGGCGCTCGACCTTGATCTCGCGTGCAGCAAGGTCAATAGAGGCGATCTTCGCGACATAGGTCAGTTGCAGGAGATCGAGGCGCTTGGCGATGCCGGGTCCGACCTGGGCGGTGTCGCCATCGATCGTCTGCTTGCCGGTGAAGACGAGGTCTGGCGTGCCGAACGTCTCGCCAACCTTCGCGATTGCCTGGGAAAGGGCGAACGAGGTCGCCAGCGTGTCGGAGCCGGCAAAATAGCGGTCGGTCAAGAGCACCGCTCGGTCGGCGCCGTAACCGAGCGCCTTGCGCAGCGCGTCCTCTGCCATGGGCGGACCCATAGTGAGCACGGTGACTTCGCCACCATGGGCGTCGCGCAGTCTGAGGGCTTCTTCGAGGGCGAACAGGTCGTAAGGGTTGATGATAGTCGGAACACCCTGGCGCATGATCGTGTTCGTCACCGGATGGACCCTTATCTGTGCCGAGTCCGGCACCTGCTTGATGCAGATTACGATGTGCATTGGCGGTTTCTCTAGGCTCCTGTCCGGATGCGGGCTTGGCGGTTATCTCTTTGGTGCGCATCATTCGTGCCAACTGTTTTGCGCTGCCCCCTATTCCTAGAACTTCGCTTGGTTGCTTCTGAGGCCGCCGTGGTGATGACCGGATTTGTCGGCTTCTCGACATTGTCGCGTCGCAACCCGTGTCGCGGTCATTCCTGTCCGAACCGCTTCAGTACGGAGTCGAACGGGACAAAGGTGCGGCCCGGCGTGGCAGGTTTGTTCGGATCGTGGTCTTTGAGCACCTTGAAGACCCGATGGGTGAGCGGCGAGGAAACCGCGAAGTCCTCGTAAGCGCGTTCGAGCGTCGCGCGCACCCGCGCGGCAATCACCTGGTCGGGCAGACCGGAGAAATCTTCTTCGGCAAGGTATTGGCCCACGCGCTTCATGATATGGAGCCGCGAGACATTCAGCACCTTCGGATCATAGGAGACGCCAAGGACTGCGAAGAACTCCTCCGCAGCCGACAGGCGCTTCAGTCGTGCGAGGATGTCGGTGACATCGATGGGGCGGCTGTCAGCGGAACAATTCATTGCATTCTCCCTGGTCAGAAAACTGTGGTGTCGGTGCGCTCGCGCACGGCTGACCTGGACCCGCACAGCTCCGCGAGGGATGCCTCGCTGCACATTCCATCGTAGAGCTCGACCAGTTGAGTTGCAGTAACGGTCGATTTGGTCTCGGCCGCCTCGCGCCGGACGCGGGCCACCATCGCGGCTGCCAGATCCGGGTCGAGATCGCGACCGCTTTCGCTCAGCACATGGGCAATCGCAGTGGCGCCGGAATGCTTGCCGATGACGATACGCCGGCAGCGGCCCACGAGAGCCGGATCGAGCCCTTGATAAGTACGCGAGTCCTTCAGCAGCCCTGCGACGTGAATGCCGGATTCGTGCGTGAAAACATCGGCGCCGACGACCGGTTTAATGGCCGCGGTCTGCCGGCGGGCGGCCCAAGCCACCTGGGCGGCGAGGTCGGGCAATGCGGTCAGCTCCATGCCGGTATCCGCGCCGTCGAGGACCGCCATCGCGGCGGCCACCTCTTCCAGCGCGGCATTGCCCGCACGCTCGCCGAGCCCCAGGACGGTGACGGACGCATGGCGCGCGCCTGCGCGGATCGCGGCCAGCGTGTTGGCGGCAGCAAGTCCGAGATCGTTGTGCGCATGAAATTCAAGGTCGATTGGAGACTGCGCCACGAGCTGGGCGACAAGTTCGAAGGTCGAAAACGGGTCGAGAACGCCGACTGTGTCGGCTAGCCTGACGCGGCTTGCGCCGGCGCGTGCAGCCGTCTCGATGACGCGGGCGAGATGATCCCGATTGGCCCGCGAGGCATCCTCGCAGCCCACCGCGACGAAGAAGCCGGCGGCGGCTGCGCGCCTGACCATATGTTCGATGACCTGGAGCGCTCCCGCCTTATCGAGGCCGAGCTTGGCGGCAAGTTGGATGTCCGACGCAGGCAGCGATAGATTGACGGCGTGGACGCCGCTCTCGATCGCTGCATCGAGATCCAGCGACGTCATCCGGCACCAGGCCATGAGCCGAACCGGGAGACACCGCGCGACCACGGCGCGAATTGTTTCGATCTCGTCGGCCCCCATGACCGGCGTGCCGATCTCGATCTCTGTGACGCCGGTCGCCGCAAGAGACTGGGCGATCTCCAGCTTTTCCGTCGTGGTAAAGGCGACGCCGGGCGCCTGCTCGCCATCGCGCAAGGTCGTATCGTTGAGAAAGACCTGACGGTTCATGAGCGACTACCGGCTCTTCCGGCGCGGGAGCATAGACCCGATTGAAGGTCTTCGGCACTTCGCTTGCCCGGCCCAGAATTGCGAACGCCACGCAGCCTCTCCACGATTGCGGGCATGACCTCGAGCGCCCGGTCGACGTCCGCTTCGCCGTTGTCGCGCGCGAAGGAAAAGCGGACTGCCCCATGTGGCATGTTCATCGCCCTCAAGACATGGCTCGGCTCCAGGGAGCCGGAGCTACAGGCGGAGCCGGCCGAACAGGCGATGCCCACGCGGCTGAGGAGAAGTGGAATTCCATCACTTTCGATATGTTCGAAGGAGATGTTCGCGGTGTTTGGCAACCGCTCTAGGGGATCACCAGTGACACAGGTGTTTGGGATGCGCTGGAGAATCCCGCCCTCCAGGCGATCGCGGAGCGACTTTACCCGTGTGGTCGCGTCGTCCATGAATTTCAAGGCGAGTTCGGCCGCCATGCCGAGCCCGACTATGCCGGGCGTATTCTCGGTGCCAGCACGCCGGTTGTGTTCTTGGTGGCCCCCCTTGATCAGCGAGTGGAAATTGACGCCACGTTTTACGAAAAGCGCGCCGATCCCTTTCGGCCCGTGCAGCTTGTGGCCGGAGAGCGACAGCATGTCGATTGCGGTCGACTTCAGGTCCATCGGAAGCTTGCCGACCGCCTGCACAGCATCGGTATGGAAAAGGGCGCCCACTTCCTTGGCCAACTCGGCAAGCCTGGCCACGGGGAAGATCACACCAGTCTCATTGTTCGCCCACATTATCGAGACGATTGCCACCTGTGGGGTGAGGGCGGCCATATAGGCGTCGAGGTCGAGCCGGCCACGGCAATCCACCGGGATCCTGTGCACCTTGACGCGGCGGGTCTTCTCAAGATGCCCGCAGAGCGTCAGCACGGCGGGATGCTCGACCGCGGACGTCACGATCTCGGTTCGGTTGGGCGCCGCCTCGAGCGCCGAAAGAAGCGCTGCATTGTCGCTTTCTGTCCCACCCGAGGTGAAGGTGATCTCATCGTCGAACTCCGCGCCGATCAGAGCTTGCAACTGCCTCCGCGCCTTTCTCACCGCCGCACTGACTGAGGCGCCAAGAGCGTGCGCCGACGAAGGGTTGCCGAATTGATCCCTAAAGAACGGCAGCATCGCTTGCACGACCTCAGGATCGACCCGTGTGGTTGCGTTGTTGTCGAGGTAGACAGGTTTCATGTGCGATCCTCAGTTGACCGGAATGACGCGAGCGCGCGACCGCCTCATTGAGCCTCTGGCGTATGCCGTTGATGATGATGGGCCCGAACTGGCAGCCGGCGCAGACGCCCGAGAGTTTGACGTAGACCGGATCGGCGTCGACATGGACAAGTCCGCAGTCGCCGCCGTCAGCCCGCAGGCAAGGACGCCCGAACACGACAACGTTATCGATAAGCCGAATTTGGCGCAGCAGCGCGATTTGGCCGCCAGCAGCTTGGGTGCCACCAGGAACCGAACTGTTTCGGGAGGCGACGTTCTTTGCATCCTACCTGAAGCGATTGCCGGTCCCAAGATCGGCTTCGACCTTGCCTTGTCCTTGAGGACAGGGACATCTGTTGTGCCGGCCATATAAGCCTCCTCTGCCGCAAATGAGTCCGTCGGCGGCAATCGCTTCATGGACCCGCACAGGCGCTTCGGGCGATCAACTGAAGGACTTGCCGCAGCCGCACTTCTCGCGCGCGTTGGGGTTATCGAAGACAAAGCCGGAAGATTCGAGCCCGGTGAGGAAGTCGACGGTCATGCCGGCGACATGCGGTTGGGAGCCCGCGTCCACGAACAGCTTGATCCCATCTGTCTCGGTGATCGCGTCGCCCTCGCGCGACACGCTCTCCAGGCCCATTAAGTATTTGAAGCCGGCGCAGCCGCCGGCCTGGACCATGATGCGAAAGCCTTCCGCCGGCTCGCTGGCGCGGGAAAGAGCAGTCTTGATGGCGGCAACAGCGTTGTCGGTGAGCGTAATCATGGCTCCATTCTCCTCAGTCCGGGACCTGCTTGCGCATCAGGTTGCATCCACCGTGCCAAAGCGAAAAAATGTTTCAACACAGCGCGGCATCTCTGACACTGCCGTGGTTCTTGTGAGTCCATTGCTGCGAAGGTGTCGGCCAACCGACACGTACTGTCGGGTTTGTCGGGTCCGCCACGCGGGATGTTGGGCCTGAGTTCTTGGGTGAACTCACATTAAACCAATGACCATACAGAAGACTTCTCTCTGAGCTTGCTCCGGCGCAATTGGCACGGTTTTTGAAGCTCCATTTGGCGAGGCGGCAAGAGACTGCCGATCCACAATCATGTCGTGGGTGCCCTCGCGATCGATGGGGCGAAGCAAGGGAGCAACATGTCAGGACTGGGTCAGATACGCTTTGTTTGGCGAAGCAGCGCCGCCCGTGGCATCCGAATGACCGATTGGCCGATTGCGACAACACCCACAATCGCTCACCACCGCCCGGTGGCCACCGACCGCCTCGATGAGATTCCATCGGCATGTGCCTGCTCGTGTCACTCGGGTCTCGCCGCTCCGATAGCACCCCCGTTTTCGCGCGGGTGCGACGAGGTGCGCACGCTGTCCAGCGACACTTTGTTCACGGGCCAGCAGCAGATCAGGGTCGAGCATTACGGCGCGCCCGATCGGCTGAAGATTCGCCGGCAGGGCAGCTGATCCTCACACGTAGGTGGATGCAGGGGTAAGACATGGACCAGCGCGAGAAACCGTCGCCGGACGAAATCCGGCGGGCGTGCGAAGACAATCCGAAAATCCGGGAGCATGATCTCGCCGCTCGATTGGGCATTTCGGAAGCCGAATTGGTCGCGGCGCATTGTGGTCACGGCGCGGTGCGCATCGAGCCGCGCGTCGATGATCTGCTGACCGGCCTCGAAGCGGTCGGCGAGGTGATGGCGCTCACCCGCAATGAAAGTGCCGTGCACGAAAAGATCGGTGTCTACGACAAAGTGGTCACCGGCAACCAGCATGCCATGGTGCTCGGCGACGACATCGACCTGCGCATCTTCCCGAAAGCGTGGGCGTATGGCTTCGCCGTCGAGAAGCGCGAAGGAGCCGAGATCCGCCGCAGCCTGCAATTCTTTGATGCCACCGGCGAGGCGATGCACAAAGTGCATCTCAGGCCCGCCTCAAACCTCTATGCCTATCAGAATCTGGCGGCAGAGCTCGAATCCTCGGACCAGGAACCGATCGTGTCGGTTAAGGCAAGCGGAGCCGATGATGACGCAGAGGGTCCGGACCAAGCCGCCACGGTCGACGACCTACGCGAGCACTGGAGCCGGCTGAGCGACGTGCATCAGTTCTATCATATGTTGAAGACCCTGAAGCTCAGCCGCTGCCAGGCGATGCGTATGGCCGACGAGGATTACGCCTGGCTGCTCGACAATGATGCCGTTGGCGCCCTGTTCCAACAGGCGGCCGAAGACGAGATGCCGATCATGTGCTTTGTCGGCAATCGTGGTTGCATCCAGATCCATTCCGGCCCGATCAAGTCGGTCAAGCAGATCGGGCCGCGGATCAATGTGCTCGACGAGACCTTCCATCTGCATCTTAGGACCCATCACATCCGCGAGGTCTGGGCCGTGCGCAAGCCGACGAGGGACGGTCACGTCACGTCCATTGAAGCCTATGGCGCCGACGGCAAGATGATCATCCAGTTCTTCGGCACGCGCAAGGAAGGCGAACGCGAGCGCAGCGACTGGCGGTTTCTGGCCGAGAGTCTGCCACGCGTTCCCGGTCCGACCGACAGGGATGTTTAGAGTGCCGACAGGCCCTCGGATTGAACCGGCCGCCATAGGACTCGGCACCACGTTGCGACAGCGGCTGCGAGGTCGTAGCGCATACGGACGGTCAGGTGTGCACGCCGGAATTGACCGCATCGATACAGTCAAGCTCGTCGCCGGGCGGACCGCTGCGCACGAGTGCATCGCCGTCTAACCGGAAAGCCTTGCTGCGGCTGCGAGCGATACAACGCATACGCCATCAGCGCCGAACCGAAGCGCGGCTCGACCTTGTTGATAATTTCGATCATCGCGCGCAAGCGCCGCTGAGTCTTGTCGGACCGCACCCGATCCTTGCGCTGGATCGCGTCGTTGCTCAATCTGGGCCGTGCGAGCGATCTTCTCGCTCGTCGACCGGAAGGCAGTGCAGCAGCAGCCAGGCCGAACAGCCCGATGTCGCGGACTCGACAAAACCGACCGTGGATGTCGGTTGTCGGACGTTGTCCTAAGAATGATGGACAGGTGATCATCAACTTAGCGGCGGCGGGCCCAGTGCAGGTTGGCATCGCTTGGTGCAGCGCCATGGGTACGCCTATCCGGCACGCGACTTGCTTCGACAATTTGATCAGCAGGGCATCAGCAGTGCGTCACGGAGCTCAGCGGTGATTGACCAGCGTCTCAACCGTAACGGGGATAAGCGGCGGCTTGCTTCATGACCGCAGCGCGGCGGAGATGCCCTTCTGATTGACTTCGCAACCGATCTCATCCGCGCTGGTGCAGGCGGGCTGTATCGGGCGGCAGAATCTAGAAGGCGCCCGACAAGAGACGTACCCATGCTGGAAATTACTTTTATAGCGGTGCGATCTCAACCGAGCCATGAACGCAAATGTAGAGAAAGCAAAATGGCGACCAACCCCGTTCCAGATCATGTCCCGCCCGAAATGGTGAGGGACTTCAGCCTGTTCACATCGCCAGGCATGCCACCAACACCCAACGGGGATCCACACGCAGCTGTCGCTTGCGCCCATGACGGGCCGCCGATCTTTTATTCCCGCTACAACACGCAAGATGGCCGGGGTACCTGGGTCATCACCCGTGCCGCAGACCAGCGCAAGGTGCTGCAGGACGCTGAGACTTTTTCCAGCCATCGCAGCATCTTCTCCTCCATACTGGGTGAAACCTGGCCGACGATCCCGCTTGAACTCGATCCACCGGCCCACGGCGTCTTTCGCTCACTGCTCAGTCCGCTGCTTTCGCCAAAGCGGGTGAGGGTGTTGGAGCCGGCTGTCCGCGAGCAAGCGATCATGCTGATCGATAGAATTGTCGCATCGGGCACAAGCTGCGACGCGATGAAGGATTTTGCCTTTCCTTTCGCGGTGAGCACCTTTCTTCGCTTTCTGGGGTTGCCCGATGACCGACTCGATACATTCGTCGGCTGGGGGAAAGATCTGCTCCACGGCGACGATAAGGAACGACCTGTGGCTGCCCGGATGATCGTGGCATTCATCGACGAACTTGCAGCCATGCGCCGCCAGGAGGCGGTTGACGATTTCATGACCTTTATCGTGCAGGCACAGGTCGAGGGCCGCCGGCTGACGGACACCCAAGTCCGCGGCATCGGCGTGCTTGTCTTCGTCGCTGGGCTCGACACGGTCGCAGCAGCTATAGGCTTTGACTTGGCGTACCTCGCGCGCAACCTCAAAGATCAGCAATTGCTGCGGAGCGAACCGGACCGCATCCCGCTCGCAACCGAAGAATTGTTGCGGGCCTATCCGCCCATTCAGTTGATCCGCGTGGCTACGAAAGATATCGACTTCGAAGGCGCGCCGATCCGGAAGGGGGACTATGTTTCCTGCGCCACGATGATTGCCAATCGTGACCCGGCGGAATTCGAATGCCCTAACACGATCGATTTGGAGCGCGAGGACAACCGCCACGCCGCCTTTGGCTATGGTCCCCACCGTTGCCTTGGCTCACACCTTGCCCGGCGGGAGATTGTCATTGCCCTGGAGGAGTGGCTGGCGCGCATCCCGGCCTTCCGGATCAAGGAGGGTACGGCACCCATCACCTCTGGTGGCCATGTGTTCGGGATCGAAAATTTGATCCTGGACTGGTCCTAGGCCCGCCCCGAGCCGGGGCACAGACAATGGAGGCAGCGTCATGCGCATCATCGTCCAAAATGCCAAATGCCAGGGTCACGCCCGATGCGCGGCGCAAGCGCCGGACATCTTCAAGCTTGATGGCGAGGGTTACATCCTGCCTGGTGACATTGAAGTTGCGGAAGGGGAGGAGCTGCCTGCATCGCGAGGCGCGCGATCCTGTCCTGAACGTGCGCTGGAACTCACCCGCGGACGCTTTGAATCGGACGTCATTCAACCGAGAGTCTACCGGGCTTGAATGGGGTCGACCATGTGGCCGCACTGGAAAGGACGGCACGCGACCTCTGTCCCAGCACGGTCCACGTCCAACTCCGCGGGGGCATTTCCGGCGCCGAGGTGTTCCCCATGAGGCGCAAACGGCAGGGCGGGGGTTCGCGAAACACCTCTTCCAATCACAGAATTTGCGACAGAGCCGATGGACCAGACGAAAATGACCGAACTACTCGACCGCGAGGCGATCCGCGACTGCCTCTACCCGAAGAACTGCCCGACCCATGTTGCGGCCGGCCGGGTCGCTGCATGACTTGATATGACAAACCAGGAGAACGGCACCATATTTGCCCAACACTATGCCCGGCTCAGCACCGGCCGATGGCCGCAGATCGAGCTGGAGAGGAGGTTCGACCAGCATGTGCTTGCCTGTGTGCTTTCACGTGCGCTCGAGGAGGGCGAGGCCGGCGAGGCGACGGTGACGGAGGCAACCGGCCTTTCGCGCGCCGAGCTGCGCGATGTCCTGGCCCGCTGTTTCCCTGCTATTCCTATCAACGCGTTTGCCTTGGAAGAGGTGAGCGAGCCCGAGCCGGATCCGGAGGAAGAACTTCTGCGCGGACTGCTGCTGGAGCATGCCCGGCCGGGCGACCCGGCGAGCGCCCGCTTCGCCAAGATCATCGCCCGGCGTGCCATGCGCAATGACCATCTCTGGCAGGACCTTGGCCTTTTTAATCGAAGCGACCTCTGCTGCCTGCTCGCCTCGCATTTTCCGACGCTGGCGGCCGGCAACACCCAAAATATGAAATGGAAGAGATACTTTTACCGCAAGCTCTGCGAGGCCGAAGGTTTTTCGCTGTGCAGCGCGCCCAGTTGCCGGGAATGCAATGATTTCGAAAGCTGCTTCGGCCCGGAGGAAGGCGAAAGCCACCTCACACGGATCAAGAACGGCATCGCCTCGGATTGAGAGCCGCTTCCGTCAGTCGTAAGCCCCAGCGCTCGCGCCGCGCCATATGTCTCTTGTCGAATGTCGACTGACGCCTTCGGGGATTGAATGCTGTGCCTGCTGCCCGATTGCTCGCGGTGCTCGCTTCGGCGGGCCGTCGTCATGGCGCGCCGCCGGTGGAGCTCTTACGGCAGGCGCAAGCGATTTGACCTGCTTGCGAGCGTCTTTCTCGTTGCCGCAAAAAGAGAGCCTCAAAGTGAGCTAAAGCGGAAAACGGGAGAGTGACAGTGATCGCACTGACAATTCGTGAGGATATTTGTTGCATTTTTAAGCTGGCATGATTGCAGTTTCTCGATTTTTGGGCACATTGTGCCGCCAAGTCGGGTGGTCACTATGAAATCGCGATCCAGAATGCTTCCAATGCTCGCCGCGTCGTTGGTAGTCCGGGTTGTATCGGCCGAAGCGAAAACCTGCGATGAGGGCGATACCCGTCAGGAACATCACGTCGGCAACTTCAACTTCGTAACCAGCTCCTGGGTCGAGAAGAAAGGCAAGCTGCGACGTTACATTTCTTGTGTTAAAACCTCGATCCCAACAGCGATCTTCTAGTCACCTGGTTTATCGCTGGGCCATTTCAGACCTATGTTCCCGCGACAGTCGAACTACCCACGCCTCGATTGCGTGACGACATCAGCCCCAGGCCAGTGCGTGGCTGCATCCAATATGGGAACCTCGGAGAAAGGACGCCTGCCGAGTTCATGGGGACGGCAGACGACGAAGAACGAAATGGCAAAGAAGGAAATTGCGCTCCCGCCACCCAAGTTGGGAACGAACCTCAGGGTACGGACTTACCTCCCGATGGGTGGCAGGATGATGTGAGAGTATTCTTCCCAAGCGACCCAGATGATCCGCACGACACAATGCTCGAAGTTACCGGAAAAATTGGCATCGCACCGATCCCAGGAGGCGTGACGGGGGGTGGCTTCCAAAGCTTCTTCGCTTACTCCGCGAAACAGTATGAGGGAAGAAAGCTTGGCTAAGGTTGAGGACGTTACGGTCACGCCTGTTTTCCCGATAAAATCCGACTTCTTCGCTGCGGCCTTCTTCAAAGAAACAAAGAGGCGACAGGGCTTTCGCGCGACGGATCGATCAGCTTTGACGTGCTCGCCCCCTTTTCTAACGCCTGGAGGCCTGCGCCGGCGTTCTACGAGTTTCGCGACAAGCATGGCCGAGTGTTGGGAGCCATACCAATGCCGCTCTTCCAGAGCTCAGGCGGATGAGTTTAGAAGAGATTTTTGACTTTATTCGAAAGGTCACGCCAGAGCTTCTTCAGGGCTGGGTTTCTAGCTGGGCTACGCTCTTCAAAAACACGTACATAATGCGTCCAGATGCCAACGATCAGGTCATTTCCACAGCGTTGGCCATTTCCACTCTGTTCGCCATTTTCTTCGTATTGATTACTGTTTCCACAACTGCGGCACGCCTTAAAGCGATCGCTATAGGCTTCGCCGCTGCCGTTGTGGTCCTCTTTTGCTTCTGCAATGCCATAAGGATTTGGCTAAATTTCCCTCTGACCCGCGAAACCATAGGGAAGCTGCAACCCACCTGGGACTATGTGACCATGGCATTCACACTTGCAATGGTAATGATGATGCTATTTGCAATCCTATCATTATAAAGGCGGTTTACGGAAATCTTCGATCGACCTCGTGAACAAAACGAAAAGACTCAATGGTCGACTGATTCGCCACCTGTCATCTCAGGGAGCTCGAACACCCGTTGCAGGTATGCCGTCACGCTTTCGACTAGCAGCGGCTTCTTCGGCGCGCCGGTTCGCTTCATAGTGGAGGTCGCAATCTTGGCCGCCGCCCTCTCACGGCGGGAACAGCGGTTCGATTTCCCCTTGGCTTACGAAAATCAATGACTTACTTTTTGGATGCGTCATTCGGTCGAATATCCGCCGAATAAACGACGTATTATCCAGCCGAACTAGTCGGGCGGCTCTTTCTTACTCGGATGCTCCCGAATGGGAGATCATCAATCCCGGTTTGCGGTTGGGCTACGGGCGCGGCCGCGGGAGCTATGGCCGTGGCGGTTCTTGGCTGGCAGCATCGCGCTCGAGCGACGGCACTCGCGTCAAGATCAAGCTGGGCCGCGCCGACGATCTCATCCCCGCCGATGGTTCAACCATCCTTTCGCATGAGCAGGCAAAGGACGCGGCTCGCGGGTGGCTCAAATCGCTAAAGGCTGGCAACGATGCCCCTGTGGCGCTGATTCTAAATGACGTGCTCGATCGGTATTTCGAAGCACGCGCCGCCGAGGGCATGAAGTCGATCCTCGACGCGAAGACAAGGGCAGCGTTCCACATTCGACCAAAGCTCGGATCGTCGAAGGTCGCGGATCTGTCGATAGAAAAGATTCGTGCCTGGCGCGACGGCATGGTTTCGGCGCAGAAGCGGTTGCGCACCGGCAAATTCGCCAAAAAGGCAAATGTCGTTACCGTCGATCTGTCGGACCCGGAAACTATCCGCCGCCGCCGGGACTCAGCCAACCGAACGCTGACGACGTTGAAAGCCGCGCTCAATTGGGCGTTCAACAATCGGCTAGTTACTGATGACGCTGCGTGGCGCCTTGTGAAGCCGTACCGCGGCACGACTGCCGCGCGGGTCCGCTTCCTTTCGCCGGCTGAGCAGAAGGCGTTGATCGCCGCCAGTAACGGCGCAATTCGCGATCTGGTGTCGGCCGCCCTGGTCACAGGAGCCCGTTTTGGCGAGCTCGCCAGGCTGCGCGTCTCGGACTACGACACCGCCAACAAATCAATCTTCATCGCCGAGAGCAAGAGCGGCAAGCCGCGCCACGTTCCGCTCCCCGCCGGCGGCGCCGAGCTATTCGAAAGGCTCGCCCGCGACCGACTTGGCGGCGACCCACTGCTTCGGCAGGAAAGTGGCGTTGCCTGGGCACCGTCCACATACAATAGACCGTGGAAGGCGCTGCTCGCTCGGGCCAAACTGTCAGACGTGACGCTGCACGAGATCCGGCACACCTATGCCAGCACGATGGTCCGCAACGGGGCGCCGCTGATCGTCATCGCCGAAGCGCTCGGCCATAGCGATACTCGAATGGCCGAGAAGCACTATGCACACTTGGCGCCTTCCTACGTGGCCGACACGATCAGGCGGCTAGCGCCTGATATCTGATGGCCCGATCGGACGGACGAACCGGGCCTCAGATATCCAGGTACGGAAAGTGGAACGCCTTTCGCTCGTAGTTCACCTCTCGAAACGCAATCTTGAGCTTTGAGGCCGTGGAACGAATCTCAAGCACCCTGGTAGGGTCGGGCTGGCGTCCCTTCACGTCAAAATCATCGCCGCTAGTGGCTTGCCTAAAATTCAGGAAGGCGGAATTGACTCTAGTGTGCGAGTTCTTGACGCGCGTAGTGACGAAATTCGCGAAAACATTGATGTCGTGTAGGCTGACGATTGTATTTTCCACGTCTGGCGACAAGGGGTCGCCCGGCAGCATCCAAACGGCCGAAGCTTTGGCTGCGCATTCCGCGGTCATTTGCTCAAGTTCCGCAAGGGTGGCGTCAATCATCTGCGTGTTCGATGTGAAACGCTGCTGAATGGCCAATCCAGTTAAACCGACCAAACCAGAAGCTACGCCGCCGAGCACGGAGATGAAGAAGGTTTCAGCGCCGTCCGCCATCGCTCGCTTTTCTGACATGAAATTCAATATCTGAAATATACACAGCGAAGTCCGGCGATGCATGAAGTTCAATGCGCTGGCGGAACTCTTCAGGCGACCATTTCAGTTCGCGGGTCAAACCGCCGAAGGCCTCTTCCAAAAACGAAGATGGGTAACCTCTAGTCCCATCCATCTCAACGACGACGCGGTCGTTCGCGGCCAATGCGGGAAGCAGAAATTCCTCACGAAACTTCTGCCCCGATGCGGGGCCATCAGTGTAGTATCGGCCGCCGGGGGTCTTCGAAAATTGCTTGAGTATGTTGATCGTCGCCACCCGATTCTTCAGAGCCATCGTCATTTTGAAATGCTCCACTCAATCAGTGTGCCGCCCAAGGCCACCCTGTGGTTGGTCGTGGTTATCACACTATCTACGCTATCATAAACAGCCTCACCCGTCCCGCTGATAATTCGCAGGTATCCACGGTGGTGGTCGAGGATCCTCATCATCGTGGGAAGGCCGTTGCCACGCCCCTGGACCATCGTACGGGTGCGCCCGTATTCCATAGCGGCTTTGATCATCTGCGCATCATCGGTCGTTCCACCCAATGCAGTCAAAACACCGCGCACCCCTTCCCAAATCGTAGCCCGGGGCAAGGTGCGGGGAATTCCAACTCCCATGTCATAAACTGCTGCTGTGAGGGACTGCGAAGTTCGGTTATACGAACCGGACATAAACCACGTACCCGCAGGAACGCCGAACCACTCATCGGGTTCCAAATAGGCGTGTTGCTTAGAGTTCTTAAGAGCCTCAATGAGCCCGTCATAAATGAAATTGGCCGCATGTATTGGTCCGGAAATTTCCGCCAAATGTTCCAACAAATCGTCGCATTTGGCGCCCACCACATCAGTGTCACTGCGATATTTGAGAATTTCAACCAGGGGCGCTTCGGGCCGGCGCCGGATCTTTGGCTTGTTGGGGGTCTCAAGAAAATCGAACAGACCCAGGTTCTGGAAAAGATAATCAATTTCTGGATTCCAAAGGCTGTGTCTCAGGATGGCGAGCTTTCTCCCGATAAATTGCTGCCAACGGAATAACTCTGCCGCCAATACGAGGGCCGCCCCTGGCGAGGCACGTTGAAAAGCCTCGAAAGCAACACCCCTAGGTAGCTCAGATGGTATTTTGTCACGATAAATTTGGAAACGAAGATACGCGAAGAACGACGCGACCTGTTCATAGTTCGATCGAAGCGAGAAATCAGCAGGAGGTTGAATATACAGGTAGGGTTTGCGCCGACTGCCCCTTCTTACTTCCATTATAGGCGCAACGATGTCGGTTGCCGGTCTTGGCAATCTCGGATTGGCAGTCTCCGCAGGTAAGACTGTCGGAATACGGCTTCCCCCTGACGTTGCTGCTTTGCGGCGACGTTCATTGGCTGCTCTCAATGCATGCCAATTCTTCCAGACCTCGTCAGGTTTCTTCACTTTTCGTCACCCCCGCTGGACTGTTGAAATTAAACGCTCGGCAGAGTCAAGGAGGGGCTAACGCTTTTCCAAGCGGCTCAGAATTTCGCATCCGCGATTTGCAACACGGCTAACGGTCACTAGAACTTGGCCATGCGCACACCCTTGCTTGATCCCGATGTCGCCGACGAGGCGCCCACTTCCTCTGTCTTGACCGGATACGACGAAGAGCGCCTGCTTACCCTATATCCGCCTGCTCGACGCCGCGGCCGAAGATGCGGACTGGCGCGAGGTCGCCAGGATCGTGCATATCGATCCGGAGAAGGAACCGGATTGTGCATTCCGGGCATGGAGACACATCTTGCCCGCGCACGGTGGAAGCTACGGGTACCTCCTGGCGGGCGGCGCGGCACTGAAATCTCCCTCCTCGCCCGACAGTCGTTTAGGGATTACATATTGAGCAGCCGCGCATGTCAGCGCCATTGAGCTGGGTAGCTTTTGCGAATGCGGATTCTCGGTCAAATGGGCCGAGCCAGCGGCCGTTCCTGTCGCCCGCTCCGGCCTGCGTGCCTTGACCTCCGTTGCAGAAGCCACAGTCGGCTCTATGGATTCGCCCCCGATCGTGGGCCCAATTCTCGTAGATATAGTAATTCAATTCTCACCCCAGCTTGCCAAGCGTCTTGCTGGCGGTTCGTTTCAGAAGGCGTATTTTGCAGGCCAGCGCCAATCTGTCTGCGCTTTGCCATAGCAGTTGCTGTAGTCGACAAATTGACCGGTCGCGATGTCTCGACAAGCCCAAACAAGTTGGCTGTACTGGCTGTAGAATTCGTCCCAGTCAGCACCCTGGTAATAGTTCGGCCTGGCATAGCCCCCACCGCCGCAGTTGTTATTCGAGCATACCACAACGGCCGCGCCCACCGCAGCGATTGCGACGCCGGCTGCGATCGCCTGGTTCTGCTTCCTGATCATGTGGGCGCACTGATCTAGCGTCACCGATCGGCGCGTTAGTTCAGCGTAAAGATCCTGCTGGAACGTCGCGTCCTTGGTAGACGCCAGCGTCCTGCAGAGCGCTGAAGTGCTGACTGCGCTCGGATTCTTCTTGAGCGACTGTTGCGATGTCGTGCACGAGGCGCTTGCAAGCGCCAAGACTACCGCAGCCGAAACTGCGGCTCGTCGACCGAGCCCCATTTCACCCTCCCACCCAATCACTCAGTTCCGCCAAACCCCTTCGGCGGATTGTCTTTCACTAACACAGCGTTTCGCACGCTACTCCATCGGCATCTCGGTCCAGCTTGCGGCCCCACGAACAGTTGCCAACATACCATTGGGCTTCATCGCACGTGCTGATCTGCGAGCACGTCCTCCGCGGCTCGCACGAATAGCTCTGCGCCACTTGCCGGCTGCCGATGATGCCGAGCGGCTGGCCCGACGGCGCCGCGCCATCCGCGTGCGCCGCGCGCCATTCCCAGGGCGCCTGAAACGTTCCGACCCACAGACCGACCTTCGCCGCCTCTGTCTTTGCTTGCTGCTCCGCGTACGCGCCGTGGCTATAGCGCGGCCAATCCAGCGCCTGGCCGTGTTCCACCATCCATGAGGCGACACCGGAGCCGTCCGCCCGCCGGCAGTCGCCGACAAAGCGGCCGTAGCGATCCCAAGTGACGAAACTGCATCGCACCGGCTTCGACGCGGCCAGGAACGTGTCCAGCGCGTTAGCGGCCCGGCGTCCGCACGGATACTCAGAACCCTTCGCGTCGTTGCAGTACTGCCGGCTCTCGGGCGCATCGATGCCGTTAAAGCGGATGCGCTGGCCGTGGATCTCGATCGTATCGCCATCGATGACAGACGCGATACCGGCGATCGGCGCCGGCTTTGATCCGATCCAGTTTGATACGTTGAGCTCGGGCACAGGATCGCTATGTTGCACGACGAACTGCGTCCCGTAGGCTGCCATCGCGGCCAAGGCCACGAACACGAGCCGCTTCGGAACGCCAGCCAGTTGGCGCACGCGCCCCGGCTTACGCCACTGGTCGGTTCGACCATTATAGCGAGACTTGCCCAACCCCTGTCTCCTCTTGAGGGCAGAATGCTTCTAATTGAGGGCCAAGTCCAGAGCCGACGGCGGTCGGGCCTCTTGGCCCGCGGCGCACCGCACTGACCCAGGAACGCGCCGGCCTCTCTGATCGTTGACTGCTTTTGATCGAGCCGCCTTCATGCCGTCCACCTCCATACGCAAAACGGAATACGACCCGGACAGCAAAATCCTCTCGGTGTGGTTCGTCGCCAGCGGCAAACGGTACGAATTCGAGGACGTGCCACCGGACACTTACGCCGAATTCCGAGCCGCCTTCGCGAAGGGTCGCTACTTCAACGACCACATCCGCAACAACTTTCGCTTCCGTCTGGTTGGGAGCGATTAGCTGCCCGGGACGCCTGGTCTGTCGGCGGCCGAATTCCGTCCTTCGCCGCGCCAACCGGCGGTTGGTAGACGCTTTGCCGCTGTTGCCCTAAGGTCGCTTTCGGTCCGCGCGCACCTGGCAAAGCCCGACCCACGCCCACCCCGCCTGGTGCAAAGCGCTTGATCGGTCCCGCCGTTCTGGCAGTGCGGCGGGATTTTTTGCGGTCAGTTGGAACACCGGCGCGCGGGGAAGGTTCGGTGCGCGCAGCAAATCCTTCCCCTAACACGATATTGCTGCAAGATCGGTAATGGCATCCGATCTGCCCGCGTCTCCTCCCTCCAGAGACGCGGGCTTTGAGCTTCGCGGAACCGAACGTTCAAAGTTTATTGAATCGGGTTGGTGTGGCGTGGAGTTTGTATGAACGGGGCGAGGCTGGCGTTTATCCGTCCGATGGAGCCCAAGCTGGTCGCAAAGCCACCCGAGGGTGAACACTGGATTCACGAGATCAAGCTCGATGGCTACCGAACCCAGATCGTCATCAACAGCCCTGACGATATTCGCGCCTTCAGCAGCAGCGGAGCGGATTGGACGAGGAAATACACCGGCATCATCGAGGCGGCGCGGGATCTCGACGTCAAGAGCGCGATCTTTGAGGGCGAGGCGGTCGTCACGGGCGTGAATGGCCTGCCTGATTTCGACGCACTACAGAAAGCCGTCCACAGCGATCCTTACGCCACGATCCTCGGCGCCTTCGACATCATGCATCTTGACGGCCACGATCTGCGCGACGTTGGCTGCAAGGCGCGCCGGGAAATTCTATTTGGCATCATCAAGCCGAACAGCCGCATCCAGTTCAGCGAGGCTCTACCCGGTGATGCCAAGTCGATTTTCTACCTCGCTGACCAGGCTGGGCTTGAAGGGATCGTCTCCAAGCGCGCCGACAGCCCATATCGGAGTGGCCCGACGTCGAACTGGCTGAAGACCAAGAGCTGGACGGTCGAAGAATTCGAACTGCTCGGCGTCGAGCGAGAGCCGGGCAAGGCGGCGTTCGCCTTGCTGGCGCATCCCGACACCGGAAAGTATGTCGGTTCAGCCTTCATCTCGTTGGGGCGCGACATGAAGGAGCGGCTGTGGAGCGGGTCATGGAACATGCCGGCCCACCTCCGGGCGGCATCAAGAAGCGACCGGCGACGCAGTGGGTTGAGCCAGGCGTAAAGCTACGGATCAAGCATCTTCGTGGCGAGCACAAGTATATACGCCACGCTTCGCTGCTTGGCTTCGGCGACGATCCGGAGCGTCCGGGAAAATAAGGGCCCGCCTGCCAAATCCAGGAATGGCTGGCGGGCCCTATCAGCGCAATCCTTGTCTTGCGCCGATCTCTCCTCCCGGAGATGACGCTACCAACTGTGAATGAGCGCCGCGGTTCCTGATGCCGCCTGTGCAACGGACCATTGCGCAGACAGTTCAGACTAAGGTGCCTATCATCGGGGCTGGGCAACTTCAGTTCGGGCAGCGGGTCAGTCGCTCGACGGTCTCAATAATCGCCTTTGCCAGCGCCTCGCCCTCATGCACCGGCAGCGGTCCATAGAGCAGGTTCACTGCTCCTCGCTCGGCAGAACGCCGGCTGACAGGTGAGTTCGATCGCCATGCGAACGAGCTGCAGGCCAGTTCTTTCCCCGTAGATGTAGTTCTCATCCATCGCCAGGATACTGGCGCCCGTCCTGCGATCGTCAAGGCCGGCCGGCACGCATCAGGGCGCGAGCGATGGCGAGCTGTGCCTCGACTTTGGCATTTTCCTTCTGGGTCATGTTATCCCCATCCTGCATCTTTGCCACAGTCGGGACGCTCGCACCTGTGATGCTGAACGCCAGGCCGCGTGACGGGCTCTATTGCATCCGGCAGGCGGATAGGTTCATCGCTCATCGGGACGGGTTTCAGTGCGGCACGCAGGGCTTCTTTTTGCGATCTTTAGAGACAGTGAACAGAATGAGAACAAAATTGTCAAGAGCGCCTTGACCAGAGAGGAAAATGTTCCTTATTTCTGGTTCAACCTGAGGCGGGAAGGAGCGATGGCGAAGCGCGAAAATGGACGCTGGCCGGCGAAGCTATGGCAAAAACTGCGGAGGACAATTTCCGGATCGAGGTTTGGGATCGGGAGGAAAAGGCCCTTGTCGAAACCATCTGTCGATCGCCGGATTCAAGCGTCAGCCAAGCCGCATGGCAAGCCGCCATTCGGCGCCGGCCGGGGATGCTGCTGATCCACTACAACAGCCGGCATGTGATGGAAAAGATTATCACGCCAGGCGAGCCCATGGTGTCACCGCAAGTGATAGTGGAAGGCAGCGTGCATGCCGGGCTCGATGTGTCTCTTGGCGATCTGCGCGAATGGCACAAGCTGCGTGCCTGGTGCAAAAACTGTTCGCATCATGCCGAGGTGAAGCCGGCCGGTCTGATCCGGCGTTATGGCAAGGATGCGCTGTTCAGCACGGTCGAGCGGGCTCTGTTCTGCACAAGCTGCGACAGAGGCGGTCCGGTCAGACTGGAGATTCACAAGCTCCCACGGAACTGACCGTTGCCGTCGTCACGGCCAATGGTGGCGATCGGTTAAAACACCAGAAACATGCCAGACGTGTCGGTCGAAACCGCCGGATTATATTGAATGATGATAAGGCCGCCGGTGCCCGCGCCGCTGGTGCCTAGACCATTTCCTCGCCCGCCGCCGCCAGCGCCATAGTTCCCGCCAGCGCCGCCACCTGAATTGCCTGACGCACCACCGCCGCCACCGCCAGAGCCAGCCGAGCCGCCTGCGGTAATGGAGAATTCGCTACCGGCACCACCAGCGCCCCCTGGGTTAGTAAATGTGCCGCCTGCGCCACCTGATCCCGCATCGCCGGATCCACCGGTGCCGCCTGAAGCCGGGGTGACGCCAGTGTTACCGGCTCCATTCGTGCCCCCGGCACCGCCACCGCCCGCGCCACGCTTAGACCCGGCGGACTCACCCGTACCGCCGTTACCGCCATTGAATTTCGAACCGCCGGCGGGAACCGTCGACGCTGCCGCGGTGCCGCCGGTGCCTGCCGCTGTCGTCGCGCTGTCGCCAGCCGTGCCGCCTTTGGCGATGAAGGCACTGGCATCAAACGTGGTGTCTCCACCCGCCGAACCCGCCGCACCGGCGTCACCAAGCGCGTAAGAGATGGGGCCGGCCCCGCTCAGGGCATAATTAGTCTTGAAGCAGCAGGCGCCACCGCCACGCCGCCGCCGCCGCCGCCGAACGCACCGCCACCGCCACCGTGCCGGTCGGCGCACCGAAAGCCGCAGCGGCCGCCTGCGCGGTCAAAATATATTCATCGGTGTTGGTCGAATCCGGCGTAGGCGTCGCCGAACTGGCGGTACTGGCAATCCGAGGCAGAGGGCTGCCGCTTGGCCCCGTCGCACCAGTCACGCCGGTTGCACCGGTGATGCCTGTCGGTCCGGTGATGCCTGTCGGTCCCGTGACGCCGGTCGGACCGGTGGCCCCGACGTTCCCGGTGCGCTCGAACGACACGGCGACGGGATCGCTGTTCGAAAACGTGCCGCCGGACGCTACATGGGCCACTGTGAATTGATCCCAAGTGCCGCTGTCTGTCAGCGCGGCCGTGATCTGAACCTGGAGGAAAGTCGCAGGCGTGCCGATCTTGCGGATCGTCACCAGGCCACGCGTCGCCGTGGTCGTGCTGTCACCCCAAAGCGCGATCGACGTCGCAATGGCGTTGCCGTCGTTGTCGTTCTCGGAAATGTAGAGCGCCGTTGCCGATGTCACGGTGGCGTTATTGATGCGCAGCTTGCCGGTCGTCGGATCGGCCGCTGTCGTGCCAGTGTCCCACAGAAGCGCAGTCCGGCATCGCGGCCGCTGAGGCCAGTGGGGCCGGTCACGCCCGTTGCTCCGGTAACGCCAGTTGGACCTGTTGCACCCGTAATTCCAGTCGGGCCTGCGACACCCGTCGCGCCGGTCGGGCCGCCAGCAGGACCGGTTGCGCCGACGACGCCGGTTGGACCTGTCGGACCAGTTGCTCCGGTGACGCCGGTCGGACCTGTCGCGCCAGCGCCGGTCGCTCCGACAACGCCCGTGGGGCCGGTAGCACCGGTGATGCCAGTCGGCCCTGTAGGGCCGGTGGCCCCGACACCAGTCGGGCCGGTCGGCCCTGTGGGTCCGGTTGGGCCGTCGCCGCGCAGTAGCGCCAGGACGGAAGGGGAAAGGCTGTCGACCGTGACCTTTTCGTTCGGCAGCGCGCCGTCACTGCGGCGTACGTCGGCCAAAGCGTCGATCGTCTCGTCAATGCTGGTGACGAGTTCGGCAAGATCATTGTCAAGCTGCGTGCCGTAAGGCAGGTAGTACTGGTAGCTGGCATCACGGCGCAGGAGCAGCGCTCCGCACTCAGATTTCAGATGCTTGTTGGAAGCCGTTGACGTTAGCCCCGGTGGGATCCGAAGCGGTTGGTGCAGTTGCCCGAGTCTGCGATTGTTCCGGCGCGATAACTCTACCCGATTTGGGCTCGGAAAACTAGGCTAGTCTAGGCGAAACTGCGATTCGCCGTCGACATAGACATGGCACCGCAAAAGGCAGTTCGAGCAGGAGATAGCACTTGGCAGAGGCTTCAGCACAACCACCGAGATGCTTTATCTCCTACAGTTGGACGAACCCTGATCACGAGGAATGGGTTCTTCAACTGGGGACGGAGCTTCGTCAAAGCGGCATCGACGTCGTTCTCGACAAGTGGGATCTTCGCGAGGGGCAAGATCCGCACGTTTTCATGGAGGCGATGATCACTGACGACACGATCACCAAGGTGCTTTTGGTTTGTGACGCTAAGTACGTGGAACGGGCAAATGAGCGAAGCGGTGGCGTTGGAATAGAGTCTCAAATTATCTCGCCAAAGGTCTATGCGAGCGCCAAGCAGACCAAATTTGTAGCGGTGGTCCGGGAACGTGATGCGGATGGGAGGGCGCTCTTACCCGCCTACTATGGTTCGCGAATTTACATAGATTTGAGCGCCGACGACCTCTACCGGCAGAACTTCGAACAGCTCGTTCGGTGGATTTTCGACAAGCCTGTTTATGTGAAACCCGCGATCGGAAAGCCGCCCGAATTCTTCGATGAAAACAAACCGAAGCTGTTTGGAAACGCAGCCGCTTACCACTCTGCGATGGATGGTCTGAAAGCGGGCCGTCCGAATTTTAAGGGTGCAGCCGAAGATTACCTCGCCAGCGTGCTCGAAGGCTTGGCAGCCTTTCGAATTCAAGGGCAGCACGAATTGTTGGACGAAGTCATTTTTCAGTCGATTGAAAGTTTGACCCCTTGCGAAAATCAAATTCTCGCCCTTCTGACGACGCTTTCGAGCTACCGATCAGATGAAGACGCGTTCCATATGACAGATCGATTTTTTGAGGCGCTGCTAGCGTTCAACGAAGCGCCGGAGAGTGCCCGCGATTACACGGAATGGCATTTCGATAATTTCAAGTTCTTCAGCCACGAATTGTTTCTGTCCTTTGTGGCGTTCTTGGTGAGACGCGAGAATTTCGAGTTTGCGGCTCACCTTCTGTCGAATCGATACTATCACCCAAGCCGTCACCGCGGGCCCAAAAGCGCTTCCTTTGCTCATTTCTGGGCGGGTATGCCTTCGCTCAACGGAGGCCGAAATAAGCGATTGGAGTTACGACGAGTGTCTGTGCATGCCGATCTGTTGAAAGAAAGGTGCGTCGGGAAACCGTTCTCTTTTGAGCAGATGATGCAGGCCGATTTCATCCTTTATCTCCGCGACCAGATAGATCGCGCACGGGCAAAGAACGATGGTGGGCGTCGAATGTGGTGGCCGACAACTCTACTCTACCGGCACGATTATGATGGAGCCTTTGAGGTGTTCGCCCGCAGCGAATCGAGCGCCTATTTCGACAGGGCGAAGATGCTACTTGGCGTCCAAAGCAAGGGAGAGTTGGAGCGGTTTATCACTGACCTTCCGGAATCGAGATTGCCTAGGTGGGACTATACAACGCTTGATATTCCGGCTGCTTTTGGCTTGGAGTTGCTCGCCTCGCGGCCTTAGCCGGATCGGTACTACTCCCCTCCGCTTCGCGTATCAAGAGTCCCGCCCAGTTTCGGCGCCGGTGCGCGCCAGTCGGCGACGCATCGCCGCCCAGGTCGGCATTTATCGACCGATTGAATTCCGTCGCGCTGCCGATGGCGTTTTCGAGTTCAGCAGTGTTGCGCATAATAGACCCACTGCGCGACGCACTAGAGGTCATTCGACATACAAAATACTGTCTGCTACGTTCGCGCGATGGGGATTCTCATAACGCTCATCCTGATCTGCATCGTCGGAAACGTGCTGTACTTCGTGTTCGGGCCGCTGGCTGAGAGCATCCGTGATCACTGGCGAGTGAAGCGGATGCGCCGCAATCTCAGTGCCTCTGCCCGGCTGGATCGAAAATAGTCCCACCGCTCTCGAGCGCAGATCGCAGCAACGCTTCCGACACGCTGATCTGCGGGCTCCGCTGCGTGGCGGCGCGGATCATCTCCACTGAGCTCGGGCCGGTGAACATGTCCGCCAACGTCTTCAAGTTGCCGTGCCATGCCGCACGCCGTGTAGCATCGCCCGCCCGCGTCAAGTAGCTGGCGCCAAGCGATCTGGCCATATCAAACAAGGCCACCGACGGCGATGCTGTCCCGAGAGATTCCTTAATCGAGTGATTGAACGCCGTGGCACTGCCGACTTGCTCTCGGCGGCCCGTCGCCTGAAGCACGTCAAGAAGTTCCGGCATCGACAGAGATGCCTGCTTGTTCGGCAACTCGCGCAGCACCGCGTCGAGTACTGCCGCGCGTGTGTCGTTGCCGCCGCAAGTTCTACGAACTGCATGCCGCAGGCTCCTCCGTTATCGCCTCGCAGACGGTGGCGCAGATGGCCCCACTGTGGGCCGCCGAGGAGGCCGTACGCGGCCAGGACCCGGCAGAAGGGATAACTGCGCGTCAGGAGAAATCCGCCGCCGTCGTTGCCGCTCTCTTTGCGCTGTGGGAAAAGGAGCTGCCGAAGCTGTCGGGAAAATCGAAGCCCGCCGAGGCGATCCGCTATGCGCTCGGCCGGCGTGCCGCGCTGGAGCGCTTCCTCACCGACGGCCGCATCGAAATCGACTCCAACACCGTCGAGCGCGCCATCAGGCCACAGACAATTACCCGAAAGAACAGCCTCTTCGCTGGCAGCGACGGCGGCGGACGGACATGGGCCACCATCGCCACGCTGCTGACCACCGCCAAGATGAACCAGGTCGATCCGCACGCCTGGCTCACCCAGACCCTCGAGCGCATCGCCAATGGCTGGCCAAACAGCGTATCGAGGCGCTCATGCCTTGGAACTACCACCGCTGAACGGCGTCAGCTACCCGCTTACGGTAGACGCAGCCGCCTATGAGCATAGGTTCTACGATCACGTGCACCGGGCACACCACCCCGCCCACACCCCCGTGCCTGGTGAACGACTGATCGCCCGCCGTGCCGAAAGGTGCGGCGGGCGGTTCCCGATCGCCGGGTTTTGTCGGCGCTCAGACCAGAGGCACGTCGCAGCGCGAGCGCAGTTTCTACCTAGTGGAAGTCAATCTTTTTTGACGACTGCGAGGTGTGTCTTTGGAGACTGATGAGCGCAGGCGTGTCGATCTTCGACGCTATGCGCCTAGCGAGTTCCCGCAATTCGAAAAAGCCGTCAATACTCATTAGGCTCAACGGTTGGCCTGACGAAGTGTCCCACCGCAAAGGTGCTTTATCTTGCCTGTACGAAGATCCGTTCATCTCGCAAATGGCATCGTAAATCGCCTGTGCGATCGACATTTCGGCGAGGATACGCTCTGCATCTTTTTGGCTATTCACGAAAAGTTCCCCCAAATCCGCGCTCCCCTTAGCCGGTTTCATTAGACGCCGCTAGATTACCCGGATGTGACACCTCGGATAAAATCGATTGATATGGCGGAGGGAGCACGCCGGGCTTTTTGTCTGGCCGTATGTACGCGATGAAAAATCGACGTTTTTGTTGCTGCAGCCCGGCGCCCGCCGGCTCGAGTTCATCCGCGGATGGAGCCAAAGCTGGTCGCCAAGCCGCCCCGTGGCGAGTGACCTTGCCCCCAGTTTTCTATCCAGTTTTGAGTTCGTTTCCGGCGTGGGTTGTGCCCTGCTGGGCGGGTGAAGCGGCGGGCGCTGGCGCGGAGCCTTTGGCATAGCGCAGCGCGAACGACCGTCGCAGATTGAAGGTCGTGGCGAACTCGGCCGGTGTCTGCCAGGCGATTTGGGAATGCGGCCGCGCGGTGGTGTACAACACGACGACAGTACACCCACGGGACGGAGGTTCGCGAGCTTTTATATCCGTGGCATCCTTGGTGCGGTCAGCTCGTGCATGTCCATGCCCAGGTGCTCGACTATGTCGGGCGCTATACGTCGATCCGTCGCTGGCGGCTTGCTGGCCTGCCAACCTTCCTGCCACCACAGAAGGTTCAGTTGGTTTTCGATGCCTGCGATCGGACCACGGCAATGGGGCTTCGCGACTATGCGGTTCTGATGGCGCTGGCCAAGCTGGGCTTGCGCGCCAGCGAGGTTGCGGCGCTCAGTCTTGACGATATCGATTGGCAGTCGGGCAGTGTCCTCGTCCATGGCAAGGGACGGCGGCAAGCGATGATGCCACTACGCCACGACGTCGGTGCAGCTGTCGTCGCCTACATCCGGCATGGGCGACCGGCTTCAGCGTGTCGCCGATTATTTCTGCGAATGCTTGCTCCGCACGTCGGCTTTGCCTCAGGCTGCGCCATCACGATGATCGCGAAGGAGGCCCTCGAGCGGGCAGGTATTCACGGCTATGCGCACCACGGCGCGCACCTCTTCCGCCACAGCCTTGCGACCGACCTGCTGCGGTCGGGGGCAAGCTTTGCTGAGATCGGCCAGTTGCTTCGTCACCGGAGCATCGACAGCACGAGGATCTATGCCAAGCTCGACATCGAGAAGCTGCGCGAACTGAGCCTGCCCTGGCCGGGAGGTGTCCAATGAGCCGTCTTCGAACAGCGCTCGAGCGCTATGTGGGCATGCGCCAGGGATTGGGATACAAGTATCATGGCCCCGCTCGACGGTTGTCGGATTTCGTCACCTTCATGGAGGCTCGCGGCGCCGAGACCATCACCACGGCGCTGGCAATGAAGTGGGTGACGTTGATCGGCCGACAACCGAGTTGGTCCATCCGCCTGACCGATGTGCGCTGCTTCGCTCATCACCTCGCTCATTTCGACCCGATGACGGAAGTGCCACCTCAAGGCGCTGTGCCGCCGGCGCGGCGGGCCAAGCCCTACATCTATACCGATGAGATCACGGCGCTTTTGGCGGCGGCACTGTCGCTGCCGCCGGCCAACGCCCTGCGTCGCTGGACATATCATTGTCTGTTCGGATTGATAGCGGTCGCCGGGCTACGCCATTCCGAAGCGCTCGACCTGCGCCGGGACGACGTCGATCTGGACCAAGGTATCCTCACCATTCGGGAGACGAAGTTCGGCAAGTCGCGGCTGGTCCCGCTCCATGCCACGACGGTCGCCGTGCTGTCGGACTACGCCGCGCGACGCGACGCGCATCTCGTCGCGCCTCGTAGCCCCTATTTCTTTGTCGCCGAGCAGGGCGGCAGATTGCTGCACCAATACGTGCGCCGGGTGTTCTGGCAGCTGTCGTGACAGATCGGTCTGCGGCAGCGGGGACAGCGCAATGGTCCGCGGGTTCACGATCTTCGTCACCGTTTCGCCGTCCAGGCCCTGACCAACTGGTATCGTGCGGGCGAAGATGTCGAGCGGGAACTGCCGGTCCTCTCGACCTTTCTCGGCCACGCCAATGTTCGCGACACCTACTGGTATCTATCCGCCGCGCCGGAGCTAATGACCCATGCTGCGCGACTGCTGGATGAGCGGTGGGAGGTTCGCTCATGAGCGCCTCGAACGATTTAGCCGTGCTGATCGAGCGGTGGTTCACCGATCGGCTCATGCGACATCGAGGTGTAAGCTCCAACACCATCGCCTCCTATCGCGACACCTTCCGGCTCCTGTTTGCATTCGCGCAGACACGCCTTGGCAGGTCTCCGACGCAGTTGACACTGCGGGATTTGGACGCGCCTTTCATCGGCGCATTTCTGGAGGACCTCGAGACACTGCGGTCCGCCTCAGT
>NZ_JAMYRO010000021.1:0-102284 GCF_040321495.1 Mesorhizobium sp. M0408
CCTTCGCTTCCCCCCCCCTCCTCCCCTCCTCCTATGCCCTGATCCACCTCCTCTCCCTCTGGGCGCCGGCTGCTGTTCTTTTCCGTCGGGGGCCCCCCCGCCCCCCGGGTGGGGGGGGGGGGGGGCGCCCCCCCCCCCCGCCCCGGCCGCCCCCCCCCCGCGCACTCCCACGCCCCCCTCCCCGGCCGCTGCGCGCCCACCTCTCCCCCCGCTTCGCGGTGGGCGAGGAACCCAAGTCTACGCCTTGCCTGGAAAACAACTAGGCCCGGTAAACCCACTGCTCCGGCACGCGCACCGAAATTTCCTCGCCGGCCGCGATCATGCCGGGCTTCTCGACCCAGGCGACGAGCCCGCGCAACCGTTTCGCCGCTTTCGGGAACAGCAGCGCGCCGGCCTCGACGTCGGCCATACCGGCATTCTCGGCGACCGACCTGCCCGCAATCCGGCAAGGCCCGTTCTGCGCGTCGATCTTGACGGTCGCGCCGCCTTTGAAGAACAGCAGCGTGCCGGACGGCAGCATCGAGAGGCGCGGCAGGCCTTCGATCAGGAGATTGGCGCCGATCCATTCCGGCTTGATCTCGGTAATGCCCATCCGTTCGGCGACGATCGCCAGCTCGTCCTCCGCCACGATCGACAATTGCCGTTCGTTGCGCATCTCGGTGCCGCGCGGATACCACGGCTCGCGCCCACCAGAGCGCCGCGTTGTGCCGGCGTGGAAATCGCCGTCGATGCCGTCGAAGCCGACTTGCAACTGATCCACTGCCCGTGTCTCGAAATGATCGAACGGTGCGAGGTAAAGCGCCGCCACCCTGGCGGCGAGTTTTCGCGACGGGACGATCTCGACCGGAGTTTCGGCTTCGGGAAAAAGATCCAGCATGGGTTCGTGCCTCGCGTGATACGCGCAATTAGCCGCGGTCAGCTCATCAGGTCCAGTCGAAAGCGCTGATGCTCCGATCAAGCGGACTGATGCGATTTGCCAGGCGCGCTCCGATGCGGGTGCCGTTCGCGCCGAGCTGATGCATGTCGCCCAAAAGCATGCCCTCGGGCTTGAACCGAGGGTGTGCAGCGGTTTTGGGACAACGACATGCGTAAAACAAAAATCTAGAGCATGCGCAATAGAGCGCCGCCGATCGAGTAGCCGGCGCCGAAGGCGCAGAGCAGGCCGTAGTCGCCGGCCTTCATGTCGGCATGGTTCTCCGACAGGGCGATGATGGCGCCGGCGGCGGCGGTGTTGCCGAGGCGCTCCAGCACCATCGGCGCGCGGTCGTGGTCGACGTCATGGCCGAACGACAGTTTCAGGATCATGGCGTTCATCCGCGCATTGGCCTGATGCAGCCAGAAGCGCCGGATCGCTTGCGGCGTCAGCCCGTGCTCGGCCAGGAATTCGACGATGAATTTGTGGCCGGCGACGGTGACTTCCTTGAACACCTTGTTGCCGATCTGCTTGATCAGATTGCCTTCCAGATCGATCATGTACGGATCGTCCTGGGTGGCGCGGGTATAGTAGCCGAGATTGGTGCGGATGCTGTTCGACATCTGTGTCCAGGCGCGCGTATCGAGCACCTCGAAGCGGCCCGGCCGCTTCTCGCCCTGGGCAAGCCCTTCGACGACCATCGACACGGAAGCGTCGCCAAAGATGAAATGCGTCTGCCGGTCGCGAAAATTGAGGTGTCCGGTGATGATCTCCGGCGTCGTCACCAGCACGCGTTTATGCGCCCCTGCCCGTACCAGATTGACCGCGATGTGCAACGCCGCCGCTGCCGAAGAGCAGCCAAGCCCCATATCGAAGCCGGCGCCTTTCGTGCCCAGCGCCTGCTGCATTTCGATGGCGATCGCCGGATAGGGCCGCTGATGGTGCGAGGCCGAGCAGATCACCAGGTCGATGTCGCCAGGCTTCAGCCCGGCATGATCGAGCGCCTTGCGGGCCGAAGCGATGCCGAACTCGGCCTCCAGCGACAGCGCATCGTCGGGCCGCGCCGCGAAGCGCGGCGCCATGCGGGTCGGATCGAGGATGCCTTCCCGTTCGATGACATGGCGGGTCTGGACGCCCGAGGCATGGACGATGAAGGCACTGTCCGATTTCTGCAGAAGCGGCTCGCCCGACACCTCGCGGCGGACGTTTTCCATATCCACCCAGCTGTTGAAGCTGGCGACGAGTTCCTCATTGGTGATCGAGGCTTCGGGGATTTCAACGCCGATGCCGCTGATGATGACGCGATGCATTTCCAGTTCGTCCCGTGCGCAGGCGTTGCGGCTTCGCCGTAAAAAGCTCGGCGCAACCTCTTTTGCACCTAGCCAGTTTATGCCGGCTTAAATCAAGTCCCTGGGACGGGTCTTTACCAGGCGCAGAGCTTGGTATTGGTCTGCGGGTTGTTCCAGCAGGCACCGTCATCGCGGCTGCGCACGAATTGCCCGGGCAGCGGCACGTTGCGGCGGCCGAGATTGACATAGCCATAGGCAAAACCCGGTCCGTCGATTTCCAGGACGTAGGTCGGATAGCCCGGCGCCGAGATGCGAAAGCTGCCGGCATCGTCCAGCGCCCGATAGCTGCACGAGAAATAGCCGTCGTCGCTGGTGAAGCAGCGCGCTCGCTTGGCCTCCGCCGATATAGACAAGGCAAGCACAGCGGCCGCACAAACGCTGCCGCCGAAACCCATCTTCTTCAGTGTCATCATCCACCCCCATGGCCCATGAAGGGCCTTATCCCTGCCCCAGCGAGATGCGCATGACGGCGAAAGCCGGTCAAGCATCCGCTGCTGGCTGTTTTTGGGTGTAGCTAAGAGTTTCTAAGCAGAACGCCGCGCCACGATGAAGAGACGGGGAAAGCGCAGCAATACCTTGCCGCTTGCCGTTTTCGGATAGGCTTCGCTGATCCCGGCCGTGTAGCGCTTCAGGAAAAGCTGCCGCTCGTTCTCGTCGAGCGGATCGAGGAACGGCTTCAGCCCCGTCGACTTCACCCATTCGACGATCGCCTCGGCATCGGCCAGCGGATGGTTGTAGATCGTGTGCCAGATATCGAGCCGATCCGAGAATGGTGACAAAAGGTCGTAGTAGAACGCGACCGGCGGCAGCGGCGCGCGGGCCGCGCGCTCGAGCTTTTCGGCAAACGGCATCTCGGCCGCGGTCTCCCGCATCAGCCGGTGCGAAGGCTCAGCCATATTGTCCGGCATCTGCACGGCAAGCGCGCCGCCGGGCGCCAAAAATCCCATCAGCCGCTGGAAGACCGCCGGATGCTCCGGCAGCCATTGAAACACCGCATTGGCAAAGATCACGTCGACCGGTTCGTTCGGCTGCCACGCCGCCGCATCCGCCAAGGCAAAGGTGACGCCGGGCAGGCGCGCCTTCGCCTTCTCGATCATGTCGAGGGAGGTATCGAAGCCGCTGATCTGCGCCTGCGGCCAGCGCTCGACCAGCAATTCGGTCGAATTGCCCGGCCCGCAGCCAATGTCGACCACCCGGCGTGGTTCCGGCACCGGCACCTGCGCAACGAGATCGCGCGCGGGGCGGGTGCGCTCGTCCTCGAATTTCAGGTAGAGGGCGGCGGACCAGTCGGCCATCTTGGTTCCTCAGATCATTTGAGAATTCGCCGCCCTGTAAATGTCTTACCGCGTCAGCCGCTTATACGTCATGCGGTGCGGATTGACCGCGTCCGGGCCGAGGCGGCGGATCTTGTCCTGCTCGTAATCCTCGAAATTGCCTTCGAACCATTCGACGTGGCTGTCGCCCTCGAAGGCGAGGATGTGCGTCGCCAGGCGATCGAGGAACATGCGATCGTGCGAGATGATGACGGCGCAGCCGGCGAAGCTCTCGAGCGCGTCTTCAAGTGCAGCCAGCGTTTCGGTATCGAGATCGTTGGTCGGTTCGTCGAGCAGCAGCACATTGCCGCCGGTCTTCAGCATCTTGGCCAGATGCACGCGGTTGCGCTGGCCGCCGGACAGGTTGCCGACCTTCTGCTGCTGGTCGCCGCCGCGGAAATTGAACGACGCGCAATAGGCGCGGGTGTTGGCTTCGAACTTGCCGAGCTTGACCACTTCGGCGCCGCCCGAGATCTCTTCCCAGACCGTCTTGGTCGGGTCGAGCGCGTCGCGGCTCTGGTCGACATAACCGAGCTTGACCGTCTCGCCGACGCGGATGGTGCCGGCATCGGGCTTTTCCTGGCCGGTGATCATGCGGAACAGCGTCGTCTTGCCGGCGCCGTTCGGGCCGATGACGCCGACGATGCCGCCGGGCGGCAGCTTGAATTCGAGATCGTCGATCAAAAGCGTGTCGCCAAAGCCCTTCGACAAGCCCTCGACCTCGATCACCACATTGCCGAGCCGCTCGCCATGCGGAATGACGATCTGGGTGTCGCTCGGACGCCGCTTGTCGGCTGCATCCAGCAGATCCTGGAACGCCTGGATACGGGCTTTCGACTTGGTCTGCCGGGCTTTCGGGCTGGACTGGATCCACTCGCGCTCGCGGCCGATCGCCCGCTGGCGCGCATCGTCCTCGCGGCCTTCCTGCTTGAGCCGCTTGGCCTTGGCTTCGAGATATTTGGTGTAGTTGCCTTCGTACGGGATACCGCGGCCGCGATCGAGCTCGAGGATCCAGCCGGTGACATTGTCGAGGAAGTAGCGATCGTGGGTGATGATCATCACCGCGCCCGGATAGGCCCGCAGATGCTTTTCCAGCCACGCCGTCGTCTCGGCGTCGAGATGGTTGGTCGGCTCGTCGAGCAGCAGAAGGTCGGGCTGGCGCAGCAAAAGCTGGCAAAGCGCGACGCGACGGCGTTCGCCGCCCGACAGCTTGGTGACATCGGCCTCCTTGGGCGGGCAGCCGAGTGCCTCCATCGCCATCTCGACCTGCTGTTCGAGATCCCAGAGGTTGAGCCGGTCCATCTCGTCCTGCAGCTTGGCCGACTCGTCCGCCGTCTCGTCGGAATAGTTCATCATCAATTCGTTGTAGCGCTCGATGATGGCGGTCTTGGCGGCGACGCCTTCCATGACGTTTTCGAACACGTTCTTGTTCGGATCGAGCGCCGGCTCCTGCGCCAGGTAACCGACGGTAGCACCCTCGGCCAGCCAGGCCTCGCCGCTCCACTCCTTGTCGATGCCGGCCATGATCTTGAGGATCGTCGACTTGCCGGCGCCGTTGGGACCGAGGATGCCGATCTTGGCGTCCGGATAGAAGGACAGATGAATGTTCTCGAGCACCTTCTTGGTGCCGTAGGCCTTGTTGAGGCCGGCCATGTGATAGATGAACTGGCGTGCCACGCGCGCTTTCCCTGAAAAGTCGACTGATGTCGGATTGAATGGAAGTTGGGGGCTATGTAAGCGATGCGGCCGCGAACGGCAAACAGTTTTGGCCCCAAGCGGATTTGGTCGCACCCACAAACGCTTAGCCGCTTCATTTCGTGCCGGCGCCCAGGCGAAAGCTCCGGTTAACCATTCCGCGTCAAACAATGTTGGATGGGAAATCGCTGGCAGCCGCGATTTCGGGGAGAGAGATCGGGCCGTGTTGAACAGTTTCCTGCTTTTTGCCGAAGCGGTTCTCTATTTCGGCATCATGGTCACGCTTTTCCGGTTCAGGGGCCGCATCGGCCTCGGCGTCTTTGTTTGCGCCCTTGGCGTCATGCATTTCCTGGAAACCTATCTCGCCAGCGTCTTCTACGTCGCGCTGCCGTTCGGCATGGTATCGCCGGGTTCGGCCGTGCTGTTTTCCGGCAAGCTGGTCATGCTGCTCCTGCTCTACATCAAGGAGGACGCGGCAACGGTCCGGCAGCCGATTTATGGCCTGCTGCTCGGCAATGCCCTGATGATCGGGCTCGTGCTGATCCTGCGCCTGCACGACATCGCACCGCTGCCCGACGGCAAGCTTCCCGACATCGGCTTCATCGACGAGATGGGCTGGCTGATGGTGTGGGGCACGACGCTGCTGTTCGTCGACGCCATCCTGATCATTCTGCTCTATGAAAAGCTCGGCAAATATCTGCGCAAGGCGCTTTTCACCCGCATCCTGGTCTCCGTCGCCTGCGTGCTCACCTTCGACCAGGCAGGCTTTTTCACGGCGCTGCATTTCGTCACCGGCGCGCCGGTCGCGGTGTTCTTCGGCGGCTGGTTCGCCAAGATGGCAGCGGCCCTGGTCTACAGCACCATGCTGGTCGGCTATATCAGGTGGTTCGAGGCGCGGCAGGTGCCGGCGGCGCGCGGGCTTTCCGACATTTTCGACACGCTGACCTATCGCGAGCGCTATGAGGCGCTGGTCGAGCATGTCGGTCGCGACGGCCTCACCGGCCTCCTGCACAGGGGGCGCTTCGACAGCGATGGCGAGGCCGCCGTCGCCGCCAGCCTGCGGACCGCCAGGGCGCTCAGCCTGCTGATCATCGATGTCGACCACTTCAAATCGATCAACGACCGCTTCGGCCACGCCGAGGGAGACAAGGTGCTGAAAGCCCTGGCAATTTTGCTTGGCGAACTTGTCGGGACCGAAGATCAATTGTTCAGGATCGGCGGTGAGGAATTCGCCATCCTCGGCTGGCGTCCGCAGCCGCTCGCCAGACTGCTGGGCGAAACCGTCAGGCAAGCGGTCAAGACGTCCGCGAGCACCAGCCGGTTCGACATTACCGTCAGCGCCGGCATCTCGACGGTCAGCGAGACGACCCGTTGCCTTGCCGATCTCTTTGCGCTGGCCGACCAGCGTCTCTACAAGGCCAAATCCACGGGACGCGATCGCGTTGTCGGCGAACCGGGCGGCAACGAAGCAGACGCCCGCAACACATGGACCAGGCCGGAGCGCAGCGCCGGCGCGTAACGCTGCCCAGGCCTGCGATTGGCTCAATCAGGATTGTTTGCGCCGCTGCCATCCGCCGATCGCAACCGAAACCGCCATCAGCGCGATCGCCAGCCATTTCAACGCGGTAATAATCGGGCCGGCTTCGATGTCGTAGGCAATGAACAGAAGAATGCCCGGTACCAGCAGGCCGCAGAGCACGAGCGTGATCCGGTTGATCTGCCATGACACTTTTGCCGCAAGCGCCTGGTCGCCGGGCACGGCGACAAGCGCGGCCCGCATTGCCTTCGGCGCCACCAGCGTGGTCGAAAGACGCAGCGAAATCGGCAGGCCGATGCCGATGATCAGGAAGGCGCATGCCGCCAGGAGCAGCGAAAACTTGATCGCACTGGTTTCGGCCGGTACCGGGAACAGCAGCGCCGCCAGCGGCAGGAAGACACAGAATATCCCGAGCGCGGCAATGGCGATGAAGATCGCCGCGTTGACCAGCGTGAACAATTGGTAGGTGCCGCCGCCGACGGGTTTGGCGAGCGTGGTCATGCGCGCCCACTCCACTTCGGTGTAGGAAAAGCCCGGCCACTCCATATGGCCGTCGCGGATCGCCGTCATGCCCTTGGCCCAGAACGCCAGCCGCGCCAGCGCGCCGCCCGTCATACCACTCATCGCCACCCCCTATGAATGATGCCCCCGGGATCATACCATCCCCGGTGCAAAGCGACAGTCGCGTACGGCCTGTTTACTGGAACCCGACGGCATCGACCGCGCCCTTCGGGCAGCCAGCCTTGGCTGTCGGCGCCGAGGCAAGCAGCAGGGCACCGAGCGAAGCGTTCGAAGCGATCGGGCCGGTCAGGCCGAGCGTCAGTTCGCCGATCAGCCGCCTGCCGTTCGAAGGATCGACCACGCAGGACACGCGGACCCGGTCGCCCGCGCCTTTGCCGAAGGCACTGTCGAAGGTGCTGCGGATCTGATCGGATGTCAGTTGCTTGCCGATGTTCTTGATGAAGAGATCGCGCACCGGCGACGCATTCATCGCGCGCATCAGGTTCAAAGCGACGGCGAAATACTCCTGCTGGCTCTTGCCGTAGCAGGTGCCGTGCTTGATCCATTCATGCCTTTCGAGGGCGGATGCGGTGCCCGGCATCACCTGGTCGAGTTCCGCTCGCGTTTTCGGGTCAAGGGTGACCGGCGGCAAGTCTCGCCAGTGCGCCGGATCGTCGTTCGCCTTGTCGCTTGCGGCGACCTGGCAATAGAAATTTCCGTTCGGCTGCGGCCACAACCCATGCAAGGTGAAGTGGGTCGCCTCGAAACCGGCGGCGGTCTGCGCACGGCATTCGGCCTTGCTGGATTTGGTCTCGCAGAAAGCCGGCTGCCAGCTCAGCGCGAAGACATATTCCGGCTTTCCGGACGCCGATGGCTTGTTCGGCTCGGCAGGCGCCGGTGCAGCCGGCATCGTCGACGCGCTGCCGCCCGAAACACGACCGCAGCTGATCTTAACCCAGCGGCGCTCCGGATCGGCGCCCGGCACGCGAATGAGATAGTGCGTGGGCGCGTCCTTGTTGCCGGCCAGCAGATCATAACTCTGACCAGCCGCGGTCGAGACATTGCCGGGATTCTTGCCGCTCTTGATCGCCTGCGTTGCCGGACAGGCGGCATCGGCGACGAAAGAGCCGGTCATCTTCACATCGGCGCGCGCCGCGCTTGCGCCAGCAAACGCAAGAAACACCGCCCCCCATATCGCCCAAATCCGCATTCCGGCACTCCTCGTGATTCACGCCGCAAGCTAGAAACTTGCGACATGTCAGACTTACGATTTCTTTCGCCCGGCCGTAAAAACAATCGCCAGCGCATTGAGACGGCTCCCGCGCGGTCGATCAGGATCCGCCCGCCTCCACCCGTTCCGTCAGGGTGCGCAGCAGATCAAGCGAGGCTTTCAGCGCGTCGGCGTCCATACCCTCCGAAACACGGTTCGCCCAAACATGCTGGCGTGTGCCGATATTCTTGACCGCTGCCCGGCCGGCATCGGTTATCGACAACAGCTTGGCGCGGCGATGCGCCGGGTTGTCGGCGTAGGCGGCAAGCCCCTCCGCAGCCAGTATGTCGGCCAGCCGCTGTACACTCTGACGGGCG
The DNA here is from genome assembly GCF_040321495.1 of Mesorhizobium sp. M0408. Taxonomy (NCBI): domain Bacteria; kingdom Pseudomonadati; phylum Pseudomonadota; class Alphaproteobacteria; order Hyphomicrobiales; family Phyllobacteriaceae; genus Mesorhizobium; species Mesorhizobium sp. M0408. Next base: position 8,896 of record NZ_JAMYRO010000021.1, read on the forward strand.
AGACCCATGTCGCGGGCGATGTCGGCCACAGATTTCGGCTCCTTCAAAACTGCACCCAAAACCTGCCAGCGCGCTGCCGTCAGCCCGGTTGGAGCGGCCAGCCGCTCGGCCGCATCCAGAAAACTGCCGTTCATCCTGAACACGGCAAGCACCAGTTCGGTGAGCACATTTGCCGCTTCGGTCCTGGTCGTCATTTCTGGCCGGCCTCGATGGTCGCGACGAAATTATTAACGGCTTCGGCTACGACCTCCGGCTTGTCAAGCATCACCCAATGGCCGCTGCCCGCCACGATCTGGCGCGGAATGTCCGTGCGCAGCCGATAGAGCGCGGCTGGAGTGTCACTGGCCTCGGTAGCCAATACGAACATAGGCCCGCGATACGCATCGAGTGCCGGCTCCGGGTTCCATTCGGCCAGTGCCTTGCCGACACCTGCCCTCGCCGCCGGATCGACCACTGCCGCATCGGCCAGAACACGCTGGCGAACAGCCGCGTTAGGGCCGGCAATCGACGTGTAATAGGCGTTCAGGACATCACGGCCTTGCGGACCGGCCAGATCGCGGACAAAGCCGTCACGAATCGCCTGCGGCAGCGCACGAGGATCGGTCGCCGGGTCGACGAGCAAGACACCGGCGACCCGGTCGGCATGGCTGGCGGCATAAGCGAGCGCCACGCCACCGCCGCCGCTGTGCGCGACAATGAGAAACCGCTTCAGGCCAAACGCGTCGGCCACGGCACCGACATCCATTGCACGACCGTCATAACCATAGTCACCGTCCTGCGCCGGCGCGGAGGCGCCATGACCGCGAAAATCGAAGGCTACCGCCTCGCGGCCTTCGACGGAGAGCTGCATCACCCGGTCCCAGTGGGAAGCGCGGCTGCAATCTCCATGCAGGAACATGATCGGCAGGCCATTGCCGGCGTTGATCCTATAAGTGGCAAGCTGGCCTTGCGGGCCTGGAACAGTGGACGTCATCATGGATCATCTCCCTGGTTTCCTGACTGAACGCAGCAATCCCTGACAACAGGGTGGCCGTCGTGAAGGCGAAGCCCGCCAGCAAGATTGCACGCCGCGAAATGGCCCCGGTGGTTTTCATAGTCATACCCCCAATCTGCCGCTGACCATTTGACAGTATGCTGTCATGTAGTCACATTGACAGCATGCTGTCAACTACCGTCGAATGGGTACCCTACGTCCCTTGACGTCGATCGCTGCGTCGCCCAACAGTCGCCGACGGGAGCGAGACATGCCATTTGACAAGCAGAGGATGCTGGCATCGCCGACCGGCGCCGAGCTCAACCTTTATGTGAAACACGCCATCGGCCAACCGCGCGCCATTGTCCAGGTCAATCACGGGTTGGCCGAGCACGCGGCGCGCTATGCCCGTTTCGCCGATTTCCTTGGCGAGCGCGGCTACCAGGTCTACGCGCACGACCACCGTGGCCACGGCGCCACCAAGGCGCCCGACGCACCACCTGGCAGGTTCGCCGATGCGGATGGCGGTGCCAAGGTCATCGCCGATGTCGCCGCCGTCCATGATCTCATCGCCAGGGAACAACCTGGCCTGCCGGTCATCGTCTTCGGCCACTCCTTGGGCGCGTCGATCGCGCTGAACTTTGTCCTCCGCCACTCGGCGCGCATCCATGCCGCCGCGATCTGGAACGGCAATTTCTCGGCCGGACTGCTCGGCCAAATCGCGCTGGCCATGCTTGGTTGGGAAAAGTTCCGGCTTGGCTCAGACGTGCCGTCGCGCCTGCTGCCCCGGCTGACGTTCCGGGCCTGGGGCAAGGCGGTGCCCAATCACCGGACGCCGTTCGACTGGCTGTCGCGCGATGCCGTTGAAGTCGAGAAATACATCGCCGACCCGCTTTGCGGCTGGGACGCGTCGGTGTCGATGTGGCAGGACATCGTCATGATGACGCTGCATTGCGGCAGCGACCGCAATTTTTCCGGCGTGCGGCGCGACCTGTTCGTCAATCTGGTCGGAGGCGAGCAAGATCCGGCCTCGGACGGCGGCAAGGCGGTCAGCCATCTTGCCGGCCGGATGCACATGATGGGTTTTTCGAATCTCGTTTCAAAGGTTTACGCCAAAACCCGCCACGAAAGCCTGAACGAGATCAACCGAGACATCATCATGGAGGATTTTGCCGCCTGGGCCGACCGCGTGCTGAGGGCACAGTGATACTGGCCCATTGCAAGGGCCGTGACAGCGGCGCGCGGGATTGATAGAGGCTGCGCTTTCGATCAACCACGGTGATCCATGACTGAGCCTCCGCTCAAAGGCATCCGCGTCATCGAACTCGCACGCATCCTCGCCGGGCCATGGGCCGGACAGCTGCTTGCCGACCTCGGCGCCGACGTGATCAAGGTCGAGAGCCCGGACGGCGGCGACGACACCCGCAAATGGGGACCGCCCTTCGTCATCGGCCATGACGGCGAGAACCTTTCGGCCGCTTATTACCATTCCTGCAACCGCGGCAAGCGCTCCATCGCCATCGACTTCTCGACGCCCGAGGGTGCCGAGACGGTGCGCCGGCTGGTCGCGACATCGGATGTGCTGATCGAAAACTTCAAAGTCGGCGGACTGAAGAAATACGGCCTCGACTATGACAGCCTGAGGAAAATCAACTCGCGGCTGATCTATTGCTCGATCACCGGTTTTGGCCAGTCGGGACCGTATGCGCCGCGTGCCGGCTATGATTTCATCATCCAGGGCATGGCCGGCATGATGTCGATCACCGGCGAAGCCGGCCGCGAACCGCAAAAGGCGGGCGTCGCTATATCGGATGTTTTCACCGGGCTTTATTCGGTCATCGCCATCCAGGCGGCGCTTCGCCATGCCGAGAAGACCGGCGAAGGCCAGCATATCGACATGGCGCTCTACGACACCCAGATCTCGACGCTCGGCAACCAGAACCTCAACTATCTCGTCTCCGGACAGTCGCCGGTGCAGATGGGCAATGCGCATATGAACATCGCGCCCTACGAAGTGGTGCCGGTGAAAAATGGCCACATCATCCTGGCGGTCGGCAATGACGGCCAGTTCGCAAAGTTCTGCGCTGCCGTCGGCCTCGACGAGCTGGCGTCGAACCCTGACTTCGCCACCAATCCCGCCCGCGTCGCCAACCGGGCAAAGCTGCGCGAGCATATGATCGAGGCGCTGAAAGCCTTCGATCGCGACCCGTTGCTGGCCAGACTTGAGACTGCCGGAGTGCCGGCCAGCCCGATCAACAACATCGGCCAGATGTTTGCCGACCCGCAGACCATAGCGCGCGGCATGCGGCTCGACCTCGATGACGGCCATGGCAATCTCTTGCCCTCGGTGCGGGCGCCGATGGTCATGTCCGGCACGCCACTGGTCTATGAGCGCCCGTCGCCGCGTCTCGGCGAACACACCGAAGAAATCCTTGCCGAACTGGAGAGGTCAGGAAAATGAAGACCGGCGGACAACTCATCGTCGATGCGCTCGAAGCCAACGGAACGGACCGTATCTATTGCGTACCTGGCGAATCCTATCTGGCGGTGCTCGACGCGCTGCATGATTCACCGATCCGCACAATCGTCTGCCGCCAGGAGGGCGGTGCCGCAATGATGGCCGACTGCCATGGCCGCCTAACCGGCAGGCCCGGCATCTGCTTCGTCACCCGTGGCCCAGGCGCCACCAATGCCTCGGCCGGCATCCACATCGCGATGCAGGATTCAGTCCCCCTCATCCTGTTCATTGGCCAGGTCGCCAGCCACGCCAAGGGGCGCGAGGCCTTCCAGGAGGTCGACTACGTCAGGTTCTTCGGCGATATCGCCAAATGGGTGGTCGAGATCGACGACGCCGCACGCATACCCGAATTCGTCACACGCGCCTTTGCGGTGGCGACGTCCGGTCGCCCGGGCCCGGTCGTCATCTCGCTGCCCGAGGACATGCTGACCAGCCTCGCCGAGGCACCGGACGCCCGGCATTACACCCCTGTCGAGACGCAGCCCGGCGAAGCCGAGCTCGACGCACTGGAAGTGTTGCTCAACAAGGCAAAGCGGCCCTTCGTCATCCTCGGCGGTACGCGCTGGGACGCGCAGGCCGTTGCACGGATGCGGACGATAGCCGAAGCCTGGTCGCTGCCGGTCGGCTGCTCCTTCCGGCGCCAGATGCTGTTCGACCATCTCCACCCGAACTATGCCGGCGATGTCGGCATCGGCATCAATCCCAAGGTAGCAACCGCCATCAAGCAGGCCGACCTTGTGCTGCTGATCGGCGGCCGCATGGGCGAGATGCCGTCATCCGACTACACGCTGCTGAAGAGTCCCTACCCCGACCAGACGCTGGTCCATATCCATGCCGACGCCGGCGAACTCGGCCGCGTCTACCGGCCGGCGCTGGCGATCAATGCCTCGCCTGCCGCTTTCGTCGAAGCCTTTGCCAGACGCAAGCCGGCCGCAACGCCGGTGTGGGCGGCTGAGGCAGCGAAGCTGCACGCCGCCTATCTCGACTGGTCGACGCCTCCGGAGAGCGGCCCCGGCGCCGTCCAGATGGGGCCGATCATGAATTATCTCGAAACGATTCTGCCGGACGACGCCATCCTCGCCAACGGCGCCGGCAACTACGCCACCTGGGTGCATCGCTACCATCGCTTCCGGCGTTTCGGCACGCAGGCAGCACCCACATCCGGCTCGATGGGCTACGGCACGCCGGCGGCGGTCGCCGCCAAGCAGCTTTTCCCCGACCGCGACGTGATCGCCTTCGCCGGCGACGGCTGTTTCCTGATGAACGGCCAGGAATTCGCCACCGCCGTGCAATACGGGCTGCCGATCATCGTCATCGTCGTCAACAATGGCATCTACGGCACCATCCGCATGCATCAGGAGCGCGAATATCCCGGCCGTGTCGTCGCCACGGACTTGAAGAATCCCGACTTTGCTGCTTTGGCCCGTGCCTATGGCGGCCATGGCGAGACGGTGGAAAAGACCGCCGACTTCGCCGCGGCCTTCGAGCGAGCGCGGGCCAGCGGCAAGCCGTCGATCGTAGAGATCAGGCTCGACCCTGAAGCCATCACGCCGACCCGCACGATGACCCAGATTCGCGACAAGGCCTGACAAAACAGGATGATTGCCCTGTTTTGTCGTCGTGATCTGCCTATTTGGCCTTCTCGATCTGGCCGCGGATCTCGCCATCCGCGTGGGCCGCGGTGTGGATGTTGACGTAATATTTGCCTGCCTCAAGATCGGTGGCCTGGGCATCAGTCAATGTCGCCGAACCCTTGATCGGGCTCTTCAGCTTGCCTTCGAACGGCACCACCGGATCGGCGTTTTGACCCTTTGCCGCCGGGCCGTGAATGTGTGCGGCCTTCGCCGGCCCGCTGAGGCCGGAATATCTCACGGTCCAGCCGAGTTTCTTGGTGGCGGTGTTGAACCTGAGCGTGGCGGTGCCCTTGCCCTTCGTGGTGACGGGCGGGTTCTGCTGAGCACCATCGAGCGTCGCCGTCATCTTTATGGTTTCGGCCAAGGCCGGTGAAGCAGAGAAGATGGCTGCAGAAATGGCCAGCGCCGAAAGCATCGGCGTGAAGGACTGGATGCGCATGGAAACCTCCGTTGTGACACCCTTGAGGCGGGTGCACCGGCACAACGATTTTGCGAGCGGATGTTTCCGCCGGTAACGTTCATTTTACCTCCCACTAAAAAGGGGCGGTCGCCCGCCCCTTTTCCGCTACAAGCCAGTTTGACAGCCCTATTTGATGGCCTTGTCGGTGATCGCCGTCGTGTAGGCGCCGGTAGGCTCCTTGCTGATGATCTTCTGGTCGAGCAGCGCCTTGGCGGTGCGCTCGTAGGTCGCCGGATCGAGCTTGCCATCGGCATTGTCGATCAGCTTGGCGACTTCGCCCATCATGCGCTTTTGGTGATTCTCGTCCTGGCCGCCATTGTCCATGACAATGCCGGCCGCTTCGTCGGAATTGTCGACGGCGTATTTCCAGCCCTTCATCGAAGCGCGTACGAACCGCACCATCTTGTCCTCGAAGGCCGGATCCTTGAGCTTGTCCTCCAGGGCATAGAGCCCGTCTTCGAGCAGATCATTGCCCATGGCGGAATAGTTGAAGACGGTCAGCTCTTCCGGCTTGTAGCCGGCGTCGATGAGCTGCCAGTACTCGTTATAGGTCATGACCGAAATGCAATCCGCCTGCTTCTGGATCAGCGGCTGCACGTCAAAGCTCTGCTTGAGCACGGTGACGCCGTCCGGCCCGCCATCGGTCTTGAGGCCAAGCTTGTTCATCCAGGCATAGAACGGATATTCATTCCCGAAGAACCAGACGCCGAGCGTATGGCCCTTGAAGTCGGCTTCCGTCTTGACCGGACCGTCCTTCGGGCAGACCAACTCCATGCCGGCCTTCTTGAACGGCTGGGCGATGTTGACCAGCGGCACGCCCTTCTCGCGCGCAGCCAGCGCACCGCCCATCCAGTCGACGATGACGTCGGCGCCGCCGCCGGCAATAACCTGCTCCGGTGCAATGTCCGGTCCGCCGGGCTTGATGTCGACGTCGAGGCCCTCGGCGTCATAGAAGCCCTTGGCCTTGGCGACATAATAGCCGGCGAACTGTGCCTGGGTGACCCATTTCAGCTGCAGCGTCACCTTGTCCGCGGCCATCGCCTGGAACGCGGCAAGCGACATCGCGCCGGCCAGCATCGAAACAACAAGTCTTTTCATGTTTTACCCTCTGAAGTTAGCGCCCTAAACCCACCGCCCCTATCCACCACGGACAGAGGGATGCCAAAACGTGACTGCTCTCTCGAAAAGAGCGACCACGCCATAAAAGACCGAACCCGCAAGTGCTGCAACTGCGATTTCCGCCCACACCATATCGATGTTCATCCGCCCGACTTCCGTCGAAATGCGGAATCCCATGCCGACCACCGGCGTGCCGAAGAACTCGGCGACGATGGCGCCGATCAGCGCCAGCGTCGAATTGATCTTCAACGCATTGAAGATGAAGGGTGCCGCCGCCGGCAGCCGCAGCTTGAACAGCGTCTGCCAGTAGCTCGAGGCATAGGTGCGCATCAGGTCGCGCTCCATATGGCCGGAGGCGGCAAGCCCGGCGACGGTGTTCACCAGCATCGGGAAGAAGGTCATGATGATGACCACCGCTGCCTTCGACTGCCAGTCGAAGCCGAACCACATGACCATAATCGGCGCGACGCCGATGATCGGCAGCGCCGACACCATATTGCCGATCGGCAAAAGCCCGCGCCGCAGGAACGGCACGCGGTCGGCGGCGATGGCAACGAGGAAGCCGGCGCTGCTCCCCACCACATAGCCGAAGATAACCGCCTTGAAGATGGTCTGCCTGACATCGGCCCCCAGCACCGGCAGCGAGCCGACGATGCGTGCACCGATGGCGCTTGGCGGCGGCAACAGGATGAAGGGAATGCCGGCACCACGCGTCACCGCCTCCCAGATGATCAGGATCCAGGCGCCGAAGATGGCCGGAATGATCAGGCGCAGGGCGGTTGACGCCCAGCGCGATGTCGGGCGAAACGACGACAAGACCGTTACGCAGCGCCAGGCCAAAAACCACGCCGCGACGAGCAGCAGATAGAAGGATGCGCGAGCGCTGCCCTCATTGCCGGTTATGCCGGCGAGCAGCATCCACGCTGCGCCATGCGCGCCAAGGAACAGCAACACCACCCCGATCATCGGTGGAAAGTTGTCGGCCTCGATTGCCACGAGCAGCAAAATGAAAATCAACACCGTAGTCGCCATGCCGTAACCGGGCGTAGCACTGACGAGCGGCCAAAGAAGCAGCGCGCCGACAAGCAGGACAAGCGCGGCATACCCCTGCCAGGATCGAGGCGTGATTGAGGAAAGGCTCAGGATGGAGCTCATGCCGGCCTCCCGCCCATGGCGCGGTCGACAAGGCGCCCGGCGATGCCGACGACCATCACCAGCAGCGCCGCGACCACCGACCCGGCAACCAGAGCCGACCAGATGTCGATGGTCTGGCTGTAGTAGGCGCCGGCGAGCAATTTGGCACCGATGCCGGCGACGGCGCCGGTCGGCAACTCGCCGACGATGGCGCCGACCAGGCTGGCGGCCACCGCCACCTTCATCGAGGTGAACAGGAACGGCACCGAAGCCGGCACGCGCAATTTCCAGAAGGTCTGCGAGGCACTGGCATTATAGGTGTGCATCAGGTCGAGATGGGTGAGCTCGGGCGAGCGCAGTCCCTTCACCATGCCGACCGCCACGGGGAAGAACGACAGATAGGTCGAGATCAGCGCCTTCGGGATAAGCCCGGTGATGCCGACCGCCGCCAGCACGACGATGATCATCGGCGCCACCGCCAGGATCGGAATGGTCTGCGAGGCGATGATCCACGGCATCAGACTGCGGTCGAGCGTCGCCACATGCACGATGCCGACGGCGATGACGATGCCGAGCGCCGTGCCGAAAGCAAAGCCGAGCAGCGTCGACGACAGCGTCACCCAGGCATTGTAGACAAGGCTGCGGTTCGAGGTGATGCTACGCAGAAAGGTGTTTTCGAAAAAATTCACCGCCACCTGATGCGGCGCCGGCAGCGTCGGCTTCGGCTGTACCAGCGTCTTGCCGATGAATTCCACAACACCCGGCGTCTGATTGGCGCGGCGGTCGAGATCGCGCTGGAACGGCGCGTTGAGGATGACAGCCATGACGTACCAGACGACGACGACGCCCAGGAGGATCGAGGTCACCGGAACGATCTTGTCGCGAAACGAGTCCATCTAGTGGTCCTCGCAGGATGGGTGCCCTCCTCTCCCCAACGGGGAGAGGGTGGCCGGAGCGAAGCGGAGGCCGGGTACTTTTGCTACGGCAATCGTTTCTTTCGTCATCCTAGGGCGAAGCAAGGAGCGAAGCGACGCGGCGCAGACCCTAGGATCCATGCCGTTACCTCCCTGCTTCGCAACGGTGCGGAACATTACTCCCTCTCTAGAAGGAACAGCGGCTGCCTTGGCTTGCCGGGCGGATACCCTGAACCATGTGCACCCTTCGGCCGACGTCACGGCATGGATCCTAGGGTCTGCGCAGGCCGCTTCGCGGCTGCTCCGCCCTAGGATGACGAAGGCATGGGTGGCCCCGCTGGCCCCGACGGGGAGAGGAGGGAGGTCATCCCGCTCAATCATCATAGCTGTGCCCTGCCCTCAGCCCGTCGCGCACGCGTGCCGCGATGGCCAGGAACTCCGGCGTCTCGCGGATATCGAGCGGCCGCTTTTTCGGCAGCGTCGATTCTATGACGTCGCTGACACGCCCCGGGCGCGGCGACATGACGACGATGCGCGTCGACAGATAGACCGCCTCAGGGATCGAATGGGTGACGAAGCAGATAGTCTTGTTGGTCCGCTCCCAAAGCTCCAGCAGCTGTTCGTTGAGGTGATCGCGCACGATCTCGTCCAGCGCGCCGAACGGCTCGTCCATCAACAAAAGGTCGGCGTCGAAGGCGAGCGCCCGCGCGATCGAGGCGCGCTGCTGCATGCCGCCCGAAAGCTGCCAGGGGTATTTCTTCTCGAAGCCGCTGAGGTTGACAAGGTCGAGGGTTCGCTTGATGCGCGCCGCCTGCTCCGCCCTGGACAGGCCCATGATCTCCAGCGGCAGTGCTACATTGCGCTCGATCGTGCGCCACGGATAAAGTGCGGCCGCCTGGAAGACATAGCCATAGGCGCGGCTCTGGCGCGCCTGCTCGGGCGTCATGCCGTTGACGGAAATGCTTCCCGATGTCGGCTTCTCCAGATCGGCGATGACGCGCAGCAAGGTCGTCTTGCCGCAGCCGGACGGCCCGATGAAGGACACGAATTCCCCCTTGCCGATCGTCAGGTCGACATTCGACAGCGCCTGCACCGGACCATCATTGGTCTGGAAGGTCAGGCCAAGCTTGCTTGCCGAAACAACGGCTGGCGATACTCCCGTCATCGGCCGTAGCCTGTCGCTTCCGGCCACTGCGGCGCCGGCCGGAATCCCATTGATTTTACCCTGATGTTGCTTTCCACTCGCCCAGTCCTACTCGCCCCAGTTTTACTCGCCCCAGTTTTACGCGCCCCAGTTCTACGCGCCCCAGTTCTACGCGCCCTTGTCCCATCAGATAGACGCCCGGAGTTGCCCCGATGTCGCCCAAACCGACTTGCCATCTTATCCGCCCTGAAAGCTCTTATGAAGGCAAGCAGGGCCTGAGTTATTTCGCCGGCATCGCCGCCGAAACAGTCGGCTCGTCCGGCATCTGCATGCATCTGCTGACCATGCCGCCGGGTGCCCGCGCCAAGGCGCATATGCACGAAAACCATGAAACCGCGATCTATGTGCTCTCCGGCGAAGTCCATACCTGGTATGGCGACCGGCTCGAACAGCATATCGTGGTCAAGGCCGGCGATCTTTTCTATATTCCCCCCGGCGTGCCGCATCTGCCGGCCAATCTGAGCGACGGCCCCGCCTCGGCGGTCATTGCCCGCACCGATCCCAACGAACAGGAAAGCGTCGTCCTGCTGCCGGAACTGGACGGGTTGGTCGCCTGACGCCGGCATCGAGGCAGCGGTCGTCATCGGCACCGTCACGAACATGATTTCAGCGGCCCTATCTCCTCAAGGCCGGGAATGGTCACGAAGAAACCGTCCCCTCCTCTGTTGATGACCTTGACGACATCCGTGGTCGTGCCCTCCTCGCCCTCGGCGAAACAGGTGGAGCTCAACAACAGGGTGCCAGGCGCCGTCGTCAGTCGCTGTGCGAACTGGCAGCCGCTGCCATAGGTTTCGACGCCATCGGCGGTCAGCACGACATAATCGTCGCTGTCCTGATAACCGAGCCGTACACCAGCGCAACCGACCTCATTGCCAAAGGAGCCGGCAAGGACGTCAGCCGCCGCCGGCCCCGCGGCAAGGATCACCGCGGCCATTGAGATAATCGCTCCGTGGCTCGCCAAGCTCAAACGCCCGTCGCCGGGATGCCCGTCCGTTCTACCTTGCGCGGCGCGGAAATTTCCTTCCACGTCGACAGCGCCCGGTTGACCGCCGCGTTCGGCTCGCGAGCGACGAACTCGCCATGGCCGGGCTTCGCCTTGACCTCGTTTTCCTCGATCGACAGTTCGCCGCGCGAGAAGACGAAGCGCGGCAGGCCGGTTACCTCAAAACCTTCGAAGACATTGTAGTCGATCACCGACTGCTGCTTCTTGGCCGTGATCTTCTTCTTGCGCTTCGGATCCCAGACGACGATGTCGGCATCCGCGCCTTCGACGACGGCGCCCTTCTTCGGGTACATGTTGAGGATCTTGGCGATGTTGGTCGAGGTCACCGCGACGAACTCGTTCATCGTCAGCCGGCCAGTGTTGACGCCGGTCGTCCACAGCACCGGCAAACGATCCTCGAGCCCGCCCGTGCCGTTCGGGATCTTGGTGAAGTCGCCGACGCCGTTGCGCTTTTGTTTGGTGGTGAAGGCACAATGGTCGGTCGCCACCACTTGCAGCGACCCGGCCTGCAGGCCGGCCCACAGCGAATCCTGGTGCCATTTGTTGCGGAAGGGCGGGCTCATGACACGCCGCGCCGCATGGTCCCAGTCCTTGTTGAAATACTCGCTCTCGTCCAGTGTCAGGTGCTGGATCAGCGGCTCGCCGAATACCCGCATGCCTTTCTGGCGCGCCCGGCGGATGGCCTCGTGCGCCTGCTCGCAGGATACATGCACGACATAGAGCGGCACGCCGGCCATGTCGGCGATCATGATGGCGCGGTTGGTCGCCTCGCCTTCCACTTCCGGCGGACGCGAATAGGCGTGTCCTTCGGGGCCACTATTGCCCGCCGCCAGCAGCTTCTGCGACAGCGCCGCCACCACGTCGCCATTCTCGGCATGAACCAGCGGCAGCGCGCCAAGATCGGCACAGCGCTGGAACGACGAATACAGCTCATCGTCATCGACCATCAGCGCGCCCTTGTAGGCCATGAAATGCTTGAACGAGGTAATGCCCCTGTCGACGACGGTGGCCATCTCGTCGAACACCTGCTTGCCCCACCAGGTGATCGCCATGTGGAAGGAATAGTCGCAGGACGCCTTCGAGGTCTTGTTGTCCCACATCTGCAGGGCCTCGAGCAGCGATTGCTGCGGCGCCGGCAGACAGAAATCGACGACCATCGTCGTGCCGCCGGCAAGTGCCGCGCGCGTGCCACTCTCGAAATCGTCGGCCGAATAGGTGCCCATGAACGGCATTTCGAGATGGGTATGCGGGTCGATGCCGCCCGGCATCACATAGCAGCCGCTGGCGTCGAACTCATGGTCACCATGCAAATCCGACCCGATGCCGATGATCTTGCCGTGCTTGAACAGCACGTCGGCCTTCCACGTGCGGTCGGCGGTGACGATGGTCCCATTCTTGATGACTTTGGACATTTTCTTGTTCCCTTATTCTCTTCGCGCTTCTTGTGAGCGGCGTTGCGAGGCTATCCCATCATTGGAAATCATCGCCGTGTCGACCACCGCATGGAACAGCACGTCGGCGCCGGCCGCTGCCCATTCCTTGGTGATTTCCTCGGCCTCGTTGTGGCTGAGCCCGTCGACGCACGGGCACATCACCATCGCCGTCGGCGCGACGCGGTTGATCCAGCAGGCGTCATGGCCGGCGCCGGAGACGATGTTGCGATGCGTATATCCCAGGCGCTCCGCCGCATCCCGCACAGCCTTGACGCAGCCCGCGTCGAAAGTGACCGGATCGAAATGGCCGACCTGATCGATTTGATATTTGATGTCGAGCGCGTCGCAGATCGTGTCGATGCCTTCGCGGATGCGGCCGTCCATGGCGTCCAGCACCTCCTTTTCCGGCGAGCGGATGTCGATGGTGAAGACGGTGCGGCCGGCGATGATGTTGCGCGAATTCGGATAGACCTCCATATGGCCGACCGCACCGACGGCGTCGGGTTGGTAGTCCATGGCGATCTCGTGCACCAATTCGATCACCCGCGCCATGCCGAGCCCGGCATTGCGCCGCTTCGGCATCGGCGTCGAGCCGGTATGCGCCTCCTTGCCGGTCAACGTCACCTGCAGCCATTTCAGTCCCTGGCCATGGGTGACGACACCAATGTCGATGCCCTCGTCCTCGAGGATCGGGCCTTGCTCGATATGCAATTCGAAGAAGGCGTGGATCTTGCGCTCGCCGACTTTCTCGGTGCCCTTCCAGCCGATCCGTTCGAGCTCCTCGCCGAATTTCTTGCCATCCTTGTCGACATGCGAATAGACGTCGGCCTGATCGAGCACGCCGGCGAATACCCCGGACGCCATCATCGCCGGCGCAAAGCGGGCGCCTTCCTCGTTGGTCCAGTTGGTGACGACGATCGGATGCTTTGTCTTGATGCCGAGATCGTTGAGCGAGCGCACGACCTCCAGCCCGCCGAGCACGCCGAGCACACCATCATACTTGCCGCCGGTCGGCTGGGTGTCGAGATGGCTGCCGACATAGACCGGCGGCAGGCTGGCATCGGTGCCTTCGCGACGGGCAAACATCGTGCCCATCTCGTCGACGCCCATTTCGAGCCCCGCCTCATCGCACCAGCGCTTGAACAGATGCCGCCCTTCGCCGTCCTCGTCGGTAACGGTCTGGCGATTGTTGCCGCCGGCAATGCCGGGGCCGATCTTCGCCATCTCCATTATCGAATCCCACAAACGGTCTGAATTGATTCGCAAATTCTCGCCGGGGGCGGCCATATTCTAAAACCTCATTGGTTGCGGCACGCCAGCGTCCCCCTCCCCCTTGAGGGGAGGGTGGCCGCGAAGCGGTCGGGTGGGGTCGGCTGACATGCGCGCGACCTTATCCTTGACCACTTGTGCGACATGCCAGGCGCTGTTTATGACATCGGGCTCATCGACGCGAAAGATATCGAACCCGAGCGATCGCAGATAGGCATCACGGACGGCGTCGTGCCGTTTGCCCTTCTCCTGTTCGTGCAGATCACCATCGACTTCAACGACCAGCTTTACCGCAAGGCAAGCAAAGTCGACGATATAAGGCCCGATCGGACACTGGCGGCGGAATTTCATCCCGGCCGATTTCAATTCGCGCAGTTCATACCAAAGCAGCGATTCGCCTTTGGTCGCATGAACTCGAAGCGCGCGCGCCTTCTGGCGCATTTCGAAGCTCACGCGGGTCCGGGGCATCACAGGCACCTATGCGGCCGAAGGTCAGGCTGGCGCGTTGCCGCGCCGACCCCACCCGGCCGCTTCGCGGCCACCCTCCCCTCGAGGGGGAGGGAAAGCTGCGGCACATTCGTCAATCCACAGCCCTCAGCACTTCGCGCACATGGTCGATCAATTCGTTGATCTGACCCTTGGTGATGATCAGCGGCGGCGATAGCGCGATGATGTCGCCGGTGGTGCGGATCAATGCACCGCGCTCGAACGCCTTGACGAAAGCCGAGAAGGCCCGCTTCGTCGGCTGGCCGGCGATCGGCGCCAGCTCGATCGCGCCGATCAGGCCGATGTTGCGGATGTCGATGACGTTCGGCTCGCCCTTCAGCGAGTGCAGCGCGTCCTCCCAGTACGGCGCCAGTTCCTCGCCGCGCGTCAGCAGCCCCTCTTCCTTGTAGGTGTCGAGCGTGCCCAACGCCGCCGCGCAGGCGATCGGATTGCCCGAATAGGTGTAGCCGTGGAAGAACTCGATCATGTGCTCGGGCCCGGTCATGAAGGCGTCGTGGATTTCCTTCTTCACGAACACCGCGCCCATCGGGATGACGCCGTTGGAGACGCCTTTGGCGGTGGTCATGATATCCGGCGTGACACCGAAATAGTCGGCGGCGAACGGCGTGCCGAGACGGCCGAAACCGGTGATGACTTCGTCGAAGATCAGCAAGATGCCGTGCTTGGTGCAGATCTCGCGCAGCCTCTCGAGATAGCCCTTCGGCGGCAGGATGACGCCGGTGGAACCGGCCACCGGCTCGACGATGACGGCGGCAATGGTCGAGGCGTCGTGCAGTGCGACGATGCGCTCCAGCTCGTTGGCCAGTTCCGCGCCATGCTCCGGCACGCCCTTGGTGAAAGAGTTCTTTTCCGGCAGATGCGTGTGCGGCATGTGATCGACGCCGCCGAGCAGCGTGCCGAACATCTTGCGGTTGGTGACGATGCCGCCGACCGAGATGCCGCCGAAATTGACGCCGTGATAGCCGCGCTCGCGGCCGATCAGACGGGTGCGCGAGCCCTCGCCTTTTACGCGGTGATAAGCGATTGCCATCTTCAGCGCCGTCTCGACCGATTCCGAGCCGGAATTGGTGAAGAACACATGGTCCATGCCCTTCGGCGCGATGTCGACCAGCCGGTTCGCCAGCTCGAACACGATCGGATGGCCCATCTGGAACGCGGGTGCGTAGTCGAGCTCTGCCGCCTGGCTCTGGATCGCCTCGGTGATCTTCGGGCGGCAGTGGCCGGCATTGACGCACCACAGGCCGGCGGTGCCGTCGAGCACCTTGCGCCCGTCGCTGGTCGTGTAGTGCATGTCCTTGGCCGACACCATCATGCGCGGCGCCTGCTTGAACTGCCGGTTTGCCGTGAACGGCATCCAGAATGCGCTGAGATCGTTCGGCGTGACTTTCAGCCGGTTGGACATGACCAAGACTTCCCCTTGTAACCTGTTTCGGTGCGGCTAACGCTTGGTCTTTCCAACGCTTGGTCTTCGCGACGTTTTCGTGCTACGCAAATTTTTGACCGGTTGGACAAACGTTAGCACCGCCTTATCAGCGGTCAAGGGATTACTAGCGGAAATGCGGCTTTCGAAGTGCGCTCCACAGGGCGAGGAAAAACTGGTCCAGAGAATTGGTCCAGACACTCCTCCCAGCGAAGGTTTTGCGGGGTGACGGGGGCGGTCGAAAGCTCCGCTCCTCGCCGCACCCGCATTCAGCTGGAAAAGCGCGAGCTCATCCTGGAGGCGGCGCTCGAAGTCTTCTCGACCAACGGTTTTCGCGGCTCGACCATCGACCAGATCGCCGAAGCCGCCGGCATGTCGAAGCCGAACCTGCTCTATTATTTCCGCCGTAAGGAGGACATCCACGAGACGCTGATGCAGCGGCTTCTCGACACCTGGCTGGCGCCGCTGCGCGAACTCGACGATATCGGCGATCCCTTGACCGAACTGCGCAGCTACATCAGGCGCAAGCTCGAAATGGCGCGCGATTTCCCGCGCGAGAGCCGGCTGTTCGCCAACGAGATCCTGCAGGGCGCGCCGCGCATCATGCCGATGCTGGAAGGCGAGTTGAAGACGCTGGTCGACGAGAAAGCCAACGTTATCAAGGGCTGGATGCGCGCCGGCAAGATCGCCCGCACCGACCCCTGGCACCTGATCTTTTCGATCTGGGCGACAACGCAGCATTATGCCGATTTCGACGTGCAGGTCCGCGCCGTGCTCGGCCCCGATCGCGGCGGCGACGGCCGCTTCGAGGACGCCGCAAGATTTCTCGAGCAACTGTTCATCGACGGGCTGAAGCCGAAGGGCTGAGGCAGCTCGGCTGTCGCAAACCTCCCCCATTGCTTCGTCATCCTGGGGCGCAGCAAGGAGCGGAGCGACGCAGCGCAGACCCCAGGATCCATGCCGTGACCTCAGAGCGTTGCTGCAGTGCAGTATTCTGCTCCGCTGCATTCTTCGGCAGATGTCACGGCATGGATCCCAGGGTCTCCGCGACGCCGCTTCGCGGCTGCTACGCCCTGGGATGACGAAGCTGGGTTCACGCGCTGCGCCGCTCGGCCGGAAGCGTCTCCAGCAGCTGTTCGAGCTTGGCGATCGAGTTCTGCTCGGCGAGCGGCGTGTAGACGATCAGCTTCATGTCCGAGCCGTCGTCGATCGACAGGCTCATATGCTCGAACGCCATGGCGCCTGCCGTCGGATGCCTGACATGCTTCACACCCGACAGGTTGCGGGCCACATCGCGCAGCGGCCACCATGCCCGAAACTCCGGGCTTGAACGTGTCATCAGCGCGATCAGCCGCTCGAAATCCGGGTCGCCGACATATCTGGCGCTTTCTGCCCGGAATGACGCCAGCACGGCACGCGCCAGTTCCTCCCAGTCAACGAGCAGGCGCCGATGCTGCGGGCTGGTGAAAACCATATGGACGATGTTGCGGGCATCGCCCTCCAGCAGGCCATAGTCGCCGAATACGGCTGCCGCGGCAGAGTTCCAGGCCAGCACGTCCCAGCGACGCCCAACGACATAGGCCGGCTGCAGGACCAGGCTTTGCAGCATGTGCAGCAAGGGACCGTCGACCCTTTCCGGGGCGTCGACGCGACGCTCCGGCTGCGGACGGCCGGCAAGGATGAACAGATGCCGTTGCTCGGCCGCATCCAGACGCAACGCCTGACTGAGCGCCGTCAGCACCTCCACCGATGGCCTGACGTCGCGCCCCTGCTCCAGCCAGGTGTACCAGGTCGTGCCGACGCCGGCGATCATCGCCACCTCCTCGCGCCGCAGCCCGGGCGTGCGCCGGCGCAAGCCGGTCGAGATGCCGGTGGCCGAAGGCGTCAGCCTTTCGCGCCGCGAGCGCAGAAATGCGCCAAGCTCGCGGCGACGGCTGCCTTCGGCGGAGTGCGTGGTGGAATCCATCGGCGCTATTATAGCAGTACCGATACCAGGATAAAGTTTGAACTGTTTGGCATGCGTCTGGTGCCCCATCTTTCTGCTCAGAGCGATGACATGGAGGCTCTGAACATGGAACTGAAAGACAAGACGATCCTGATTACCGGCTCGACCGACGGCGTCGGCCGCGTTGTCGCGCAACGGCTCGGCGCCGGCGGCGCCCGCATCCTGGTGCATGGCCGCGACGCGACAAGGGGCAAGGCGATCGTGACCGAGATCGAAGCCGCCGGCGGCAAGGCCGAGCTGCTTGTCGCCGATCTCTCCTCCCTGGCCGAGGTCCGCCGCCTCGCCGAAGCCGTGCGCGCCAGGACTGACCGGCTCGATATCCTCATCAACAATGCCGGCGTCGGCACAGCCGGCCCCAACGCGAAACGGCAGGTCAGCGCCGACGGCTACGAGCTGCGCTTTGCCGTCAATTATCTCGCCGGCTTCCTGCTCACCACGGAGCTGCTGCCGCTGCTCAAGGCCAGCGCGCCGGCGCGCATCATCAATGTCGCCTCGGCCGGGCAACGGGCGATCGACTTCAGGGATGTCATGCTGACCCGCTCCTACGACGGCGTTCGTGCCTACTGCCAGAGCAAGCTGGCGCAGATCATGTTTACCATCGATCTGGCGGAGCAGCTGAACGGCACCGGCGTCACCGTCAACAGCCTGCATCCGGCAAGCTACATGAACACCACGATGGTGCGGCAGGCGGGCATCACGCCGTGGAGCTCGGTCGAAACCGGCGCCGAAGCCATCATCAATCTCGCCACATCGCCCACGCTGGAAGGGCGAAGCGGCCTCTATTTCGACGGCCAAAGGGAATCCCGCGCCGATGCGCAAGCCTATGACGCGAAGGCGAGGCAGCAGTTGCGTGAATTGAGCCTCGGTCTTGTCGGGCTCGCACCCGCTTCCGCCACATCGAAGAAAGAAAATTCATGATCGAGAAAACGCAGCACGCCGTGGTCGTCGGCGGCTCCTCCGGCATCGGCCTCGCCACCGCGAAAAAGCTGCTCGGCCCGGGGATGAAGGTGACGATCACCGGGCGCAGCCAGGAAAGGCTCGACAATGCATGGCAAAGCCTTGGCAGCGCGGTCGAAAAAGCTGCCTTCGACGCCGCGAAGCCGGACGAGGTTCGCCGGTTCTTCAGCGAACTCGGCCCTTTCGATCACCTGGTGCTGGCCGCCAGCGGCGGCAAGGGGCTCGGCCCGTTCGAAACGCTTGACCTGACCGACATCGGCGGCGGCGTCGACGAGAAGGTCCGGCCACAGCTCTCCTGCCTGCAGGCCGCCTTGCCGACGCTGAACAAGAGCGGCTCGGTGACTTTCATCTCGGCGGTGTCGGCGCAATTGTCAGCGCCGGGTATCGCCGGCATCGCCGCCGTCAACGGCATGCTGCTGACCGTGGTGCCGATCCTGGCGATGGAGCTGAAGCCGTTACGCGTCAATGTCGTGGCGCCGGGCGTCATCGACACGCCGTGGTGGGATTTCCTGCCCGATGAACAGCGCCATACGGTGTTTGCCGAGTATGCCGGCAAGACGCCGGTCGGCCGCATCGGCCGCGCCGAGGACGTCGCCAGCGCGATCGCATTCCTCGTCTCCAACGGGTTCATGACCGGCCAGGTGCTGACCTGCGACGGCGGCCTGCGCTTTGCGGCGTAAGCGGTGATGCGTCCACCGTTTCGGGACGGTCGCTGCTATGCCGCCTGCCCCATCAGCGAGAGAAACCCGCCGGTCAGCGCGACATTGGCGACAAACCCATTGATTCGGGCTGCGCGTTCCGGCCCCTGATGGTCCCAGAAATTGTGGAACATCGGCGTCGCGGCAATGAGGAACAGGATTAGCGCCGCCGCCGCGACAGCAGTCCACAAACCCGTCAACACCAACGCGCCGGCGCCGATCTGCAGGACGATGCCGGCCCACAGCGCCAGCCGCGCCTGCGGCACGCCGCGCGTCGCCATCAATTGGGTCACGAAAGCCCGGTTCTGGATGTTGCGCAGGCCGGCAAAGACGAAGGCGCCACCAAGCAGCAGACGGGCGGCAAATAGAATCTCGTTCTCAAAGTTTGCAAACATGTTCTTGATCTCCAACTGAAAACGGGCGCGCAGCTCGCGCGCCCGTCTCGTCGATCAGGCGGCCTTGGCTGCCGGCATCGGATGAAGGGCGTGGAACGGGATGCAAAGCCGGTTCCAGGTGTTGATCATGCCGAGCGCGACCGACAGCTTGACCAGTTCCTCTTCCGAGAAATGCTCGAGCGTCTGCACATAGAGTTCGTCCGAAACACCGCTTTCGGCGATCTTCGTCACCGCATCCGTCCAGGCAAAGGCGGCGCGTTCGCGTGCCGAAAATAGCGGCGATTCCTTCCAGGCCGAGACGAGATAAAGCCTCTGCTCAGTCTCGCCATCGCGCCTAGCCTCACGGCTGTGCATCTCGACGCAATAGGAGCAACCATTGATCTGCGATGCCCTGAGCTTGATCAGATGCAGCAGGCTCGCCTCGAGCCCGCATTCGTCGACCGCCTTGTTGAGTGCCGACACCGCCTTCATGATCTCCGGCGCCTTGGCGAAAAATTGCATCCGCTGTTTCATCGTCTTTCCTTTCATGCTTGCTTGGTTGAACTGGATTTCTGCGGCCGCTGATGGCGCGCCACAAAGGCGCAACTGGCAGCAATCGATCTCGGATCGCCTTCTGCCGCGTAAGTGGCCACGATGTCGGACAGCTTGGTTTCGGCAAGTGCGGCACGATAGGCGCGCTCGGCCTTCAGCATCGCGGCATTGATGCCGCATAGTTTGACGTAGGCCGATGCATCGAGCTTGACGGGACCGTTGCGGCGGATCTCGCCGCAGCGAAAGGCAGGTTCGCGCCCTTCGACAGCGAGCACGATATCGAGCAGCGTAATGCGCTCGGCCGGCCGTGCTAGCCGATAGCCGCCGGACGGCCCCGGCACTGATTCCAGAATGCCGGACGCAGTCAGCGCGTTGAGATGCTTAAGCAGATAGCTCGGCGACAGCCCGAACGCCTCGGCCATGGCAGCACCTGGCAAGGTCGCGGCGCCATCAACGCCGGCGAGCATCGCGGCGCAGTGGATGGCCGCTTCGACGCCTTCGCCCAGCTTCATTTCGCTCTCCTGTTCATGGATATAGATTATCGTGGATAACTTTTATCCGCAATAGGAAAGTCAAAAAGCGGCGCCATGAACGCCGCTTTTTTTTCGCAATGCTATTCCGCCGCCACCTTGGCCATCGGATTGTTCGGATGCGTCGTCCAGTTGGCATAGATCGGCGACACTGGCCTACCAGTGCGCTCGTCGATCGCGCCAACCGCCAGTGGCTCCATGGTGATGCAGTTCTCGACCGGACAGACATTGACGCAGAGATTGCAGCCGACGCATTCGGCCTCGATCACCTCGAAATGCCTGACGCCATCGACGATTGCGGTGATCGCCTGGTGCGAAGTGTCCTCGCAGGCAATGTGGCAGCGGCCGCATTTGATGCAGGCATCCTGGTCGATATGCGCCTTGGCGACGTAGTTGAGGTTGAGATACTGCCAGTCGGTGACGTTGGGCGTGGCACGGCCGACGATGTCGTCGAGCGTGGCATGGCCCTTCTCGTCCATCCAGTTTTCCAGGCCGGCGATCATCTCCTGCACGATCTTGAAGCCAAAGGTCATCGCCGCCGTGCACACCTGCACATTGCCGGCGCCAAGCGCCATGAATTCGGCGGCGTCACGCCAGGTGGTAATGCCGCCGATACCGGAGATCGGCAGGCCCTTCGTTTCCGGGTCGCGCGCGATCTCGGCCACCATGTTCATGGCGATCGGCTTCACCGCCGGGCCGCAATAGCCGCCATGCGAACCCTTGCCGTCGATCGTCGGCTCCGGTGCGAAACTATCGAGATTGACGCCGGTGATCGAATTGATGGTGTTGATCAGCGACACCGCGTCGGTGCCGCCGGCAAGGGCAGCGCGTGCCGGCTTGCGTATGTCGGTGATGTTGGGCGTCAGCTTGGTGATGACAGGCATGCGCGTATTGGCCTTGCACCAGCGCACCACCATTTCGATGTATTCCGGCACCTGGCCGACCGCCGCACCCATGCCGCGTTCCGACATGCCGTGCGGGCAGCCGAAATTGAGCTCGATGCCGTCAGCGCCGGTCTCCTCGACCACCGGCAGGATCGCCTTCCAGGCATGCTCCTCGCACGGCACCATCAGCGAGACGACGATCGCCCGGTCGGGCCAGTCCATCTTGACCTGCTTGATCTCGCGCAGATTGACCTGCAGGTCACGGTCGGTGATCAGCTCGATATTGTTCAGGCCAAGCAGGCGACGATCGGCGCCCCAGATGGCGCCGTAGCGCGGCCCGTTGACGTTGACCACCGGCGGCCCTTCTTCGCCGAGCGTCTTCCAGACAACGCCGCCCCAGCCAGCCTTGAAGGCGCGGATGACGTTATAGGCCTTGTCGGTCGGCGGCGCCGAGGCTAGCCAGAACGGGTTCGGCGATTTGATGCCGACGAAATTGTTGCGGATGTCTGCCATGCTCATGCCCTCCCGTTCGAGGTCAGTGCCCGATGAATGCTTTCCGCCGCGTCGCGGCCTTGTGCGACGGCCGAGACTGTCAGGTCGTCGCCGCCAAAGATGCAGTCGCCGCCGGCCCAGACGTTTGGCAGCGAGGTGCGGCCTTCGGCGTCGACCTTGATGCGGCCGGCTTCCAGGTCAAGCAAAGCCCCGCTGCCGTTGAGCGCAGCCGGGACAAAACTCTGGCCGATCGCCTTGAACACCTGGTCGGCGACGAGCGTCAGCCGCTCGCCGGTGCCGACGAGCCGGTCGCCGTCCATCGCGGTGTATTCGAGCTCGATCGCCGACACCTTGCCGCCGTCGGCAATGACCCGCTTCGGCTGCAACCAGTGCCGGATGATGACGCCGTTGGCGGCAGCCAGATCCTGCTCGAATTCGGAGGCGTTCATGTGCTCCGGGCCGCGCCGATAGCAGATCGTTACCTCTTCGGCTCCGAGCAGCTTCGATTGCACCGCCGCGTCGATCGCCGTCATGCCGCCGCCGATGACGACAACACGCCGGCCGACCGGCAGGCTGGCCAGATCACTGGCCTGGCGAAGCTCGGCAATGAACTCGACAGCATTGCTGACGCCCGGCGCCTCCTCGCCATCCGCTCGCAAGGCATTGACGCCGGCAAGCCCCATGCCGAGGAACACCGCATCGTAATTCCTGGTCAGATCCGACAGCTGGTAATCACGGCCGAGCGCCTTGCCGTTCTGGATGTCGATGCCGCCGATCGACGTGACATAGTCGACTTCAGCCTGGGCGAAATTGTCGACGCTCTTATAGGCGGCGATACCGTATTCATTGAGGCCGCCGGGCTTTGGCCGAGCTTCCAGGATGGTCACGTCGTGGCCGTAGCGGGAGAGCCGATGCGCGGCGGCAAGCCCCGCCGGTCCGGCGCCGACCACGGCGACCGTCTTGCCGGTCGGTTCGGGGCGCTCGTAGAACTGCTTGTTTTCGGCCATGGCGACATCGGTGGCGTAGCGCTGAAGGCGACCGATCTGCACCGGCTTGCCTTCGGCCACCTCGCGCACGCAGACTTCTTCGCACAGCGTCTCGGTCGGGCAGACGCGGGCGCACATGCCGCCCAAAATGTTCTGATCAAAAATAGTCTTGGCTGAGCCGATCGGATTGCCCGTCGAAATCTGGCGGATGAACAGCGGGATGTCGATCGAGGTCGGGCATGCATTCATGCACGGCGCATCATAGCAGAAATAGCAGCGGTCGGACTCGACCAGCGCCTCGTGATGATCGAGCGGCGGGTGCAGGTCGGCGAAGTTATCAGCATATTGGTCCGGCGAGAGCCGCCCGCCGGCAATGCCTTGCTTGAACTGGCCTTCTGGCATCGTCAGTTCCCCATGTTCTTGTTTTGGGGAAGGCTAGCACGTTTTATTTTTTTATCAATTGGTCAATTTTCGGTGCAAACCGCTGAAAGGGCTGAACAAAACATGATAGATGCACTCATGTTTTTTGAGCACCGTCCGTTGCGCCTCAAGGATGCGGCGCGCAGAATTGGCTATCAGGGCGGTAGGCGCTTGAGCATCGTGCGCGACTTTCAAACATTGGAGAAGGTGATGGACATTGTTCAGGAGGCGGTTCAGCGGTGGGAGCCTGTGCAAGATTTACCGCTGGCTGCCTGCCAGGTGTGGCGTCTGAAATCCGACAACTACTTTGAATTGGCCGTCGAAGGCGACTTCTTCGTCGGGACGTCCGAACGAACCCTCAAGATCAACTTCCACGGAGTGCTAGCAATTTCGGCTTATGACGACATGTTGGGAGTGACCCATGTCAGCGCTAGCAGCTCAATCCCCTTGATTGGCTCTGGCAGGCAAACCTCCTATAGATGGCCCCTCCTCCGAGTCGAGAACTCGCACTGGTTGCGATCAATACCCCGGGCCGACAGACGACTGTTCGCATTTCCTATTGCTCAGTCTCGAATGCACGGTAGAGGTGATTGCTCGTGAAGCCATAGCCGCTTGGATCTGATCACTGCGTTGCGCACCACGCCTTCCACAACCATTCCGGGCAGCGGGATAGGCCTTAGACTGGTGATGGTCCGCTCTGGTCAGGGAAGTGAGCGACATCCGGCGCATGGATCAACAACCCCTCGTTGACTGAGAGCAAAGTCGAAAACCGCAGGGCGCGCAACCCGGTAACATTTCCAATTTGCCGTCATCTTTTTTGGCCGCTGTCGGATTTTCGTCGTGAAGATCGTCCTAGAATGGATCGCGCATGATCGATGTACAAACCGCAAGGAGCACGACAATGCCACAGTCCCCCATGCCCTTCTTCTGGTACGAGCTGATGACCACCGATCTCGACGCCGCCGAGGCGTTTTACACCTCCGTGGTGGGCTGGAGGGGGCAGCCTTTCGAAGGGGCCCAGGGCATGCCGCGCTATATCGTCATGAATGTCGGCGAGCGCGGCGTCGGCGGGTTGATGACGCTGCCCGATGACGCGCGCAAGATGGGCATGCCGCCGGCCTGGGTCGGTTATATCCTCACCAGGGATGTCGATGCCGCAACGGCCTCCCTCAAGAAGGCTGGTGGCGCGGTTCACCGCGAGCCCGACGACATTCCTGGCGTCGGCCGCTTCGCCGTCGTTGCAGACCCGCAAGGCGCGATGTTCAACTTCCTGCAGCCCAGCGGCCCCGACCAGCCGCCGCTACAGTTGGCGACCCCCGGCAACATCGGCTGGCATGAGCTCTACACGTCAGACTGGAAGGCGGCGTTCGATTTCTATTCCAGCCAGTTCGGCTGGGAGAAGGGCGACGCCATGGATATGGGTCCGATGGGCGTCTATCAGCTTTTCGCCTTCGGCGGCGAGCCCGTTGGCGGCATGATGAACAAGCCCGAGCAGATCCCGGCGCCGGTCTGGCAGTTCTATTTCAACGTGCCCGGCATCGACGCGGCAGCCAAGCGCGTCACCGACAATGGCGGCAAGATCCTGATGGGTCCGATGGAGGTCCCCGGCGGCAGCTGGATCGTACAGTGCACAGACCCGCAAGGCGCGCACTTTGCTCTGACAGCGCCCGGGCATTAACGGCCGCGCTGATCGCGGGGCCGCCATCGTGCGGCCCCAAGGCTGCAGCACGCCTCACGACTCACTCACCGACAGTTGAATGCAGGCCGGACTATGTGAATGGTCCGGCCTTTGGCGATGACCTATGGCCGGGCTAGGTGAAAATGGAGTCGTAGATGAAGCTTTTCGAAGGCCTCGCCGGATATCAGCCGTTCGCCCTTGCCGCCTTGCGCATCATGACGGCGCTGCAGTTCATTGAGCACGGCACCCAGAAACTGTTCAATTTCCCCGTCGGCGACCATGCCGGCACCATGAGCGGGCTATCGCTGACCGCGGCCATCCTGGAATTCGGAGGCGGCATCCTGCTGGTATTGGGGCTTTTCACCAGGCCGGTGGCATTCCTTCTCAGCGGCGAGATGGCGATCGCCTATTTCATGGCGCACATGCCGCGCGACTTCTTCCCGGTCAACAACGGCGGCGATGCGGCAATATCGTTCTGTTTCATCTTCCTGTATCTGGTGTTCGCCGGCGCCGGCGCCCTGGCGCTGGACAACCGCCGCGGTGCCTGAAACGTCACCCACGCATCCGCTCGAAATTCGCGTCGAACAGCGGGATCCGCTGCATGCGCGCGGCGTGGCGTTTGCCCAGAAGCTCAATCTCGAAGCCGTCGGCTTCGTCGGCAATCTCTTTCGGCACATAGCCGATGGCGACGGACTTTTTCGAATGATGCGCGTAGCCGCCCGACGTGACCCAACCGCGCACGGCACCGCCGTACCAGATTGGCTCGTCGCCGATGACGTCGGCATCGACAGTATCGACGACAAAGGCCCGCAGCCGCAGTCTGCCGCCTTGCTTGCGCTCGGCCAACGCCGCCTGCTTGCCGATGAAATCGGCTTGCTTGCCGTAGGCGACGAAGCGGTCGAGCCCGGCTTCCAACGGTCCATAGATCGGCCGGTATTCGCGCGCCCATGAGCCGTAATTCTTCTCAAGCCGAAATGCGTTGAGCGCGCGCGAGCCGAACAGGCCGATGCCGAATTCCTCCCCCGCCGCCATCAGCGCCTGATAGGCGGCGCGCTGATATTCCGGCGCGACCCAGATTTCGTAGCCGAGATCGCCGGTGTAGCTGACCCGCCCGACCAGGCATGGCGCCATGCCAATGTCCATCTTGCTGATGGCCATGAACGGAAAGGCCGCATTCGACACGTCCGACCGTGTGACCTTTTCAAGAAGGTTCCGCGCGCTCGGCCCGGCGATCGACAGGCCGGTGAGTTTTGCTCCCGACGCTTCGATACTGACCGAGCCGTCCTTCGGCAGGTGCGCTTCGAACCAGCGCATGTGGTACTGCTCGGCGACACCGCTGCCGGCCAGGAACCAATCCTTACTTGCAGAATTTGGACCGCCGAGATTGGCCAGCGTGAAATCGCCGATTAGCCTGCCGTCTTCCTTCAGCATCGGCGCCAGCGTCATGCGGCCGGGCCTTGGCAACTTGCAGGCAAGCAGGCGGTCGAGCCAGGCGGCAGCGCCGTCGCCGGTTACTCTGTATTTGGCGAATGACGAGATTTCCGAGAGACCAACGCCCTGCCGAACCGTCTCCACTTCTTTCGCCACATGCTCAAAATCGCTTGAGCGCCGCCAGGAGAATTCGTCCTTGACGCCTTCGGGCGCGTACCACAGCGGCACCTCCAGCCCATAGGCGACCCCCCATTGCGCCCCTTTGGCCGACAACAGGTCGTAAACCGGTGTCGTCTTGAGCGGCCGGCCGGCCGGTAGTTCCTCGTTCGGGAAGCGGATCGAAAACCGCCGCGAATAGTTCTCGCGCACCTTGGCGTTGGTATAGGCCATCGTGGCCCAGTCGCCGTAGCGCGAAACGTCCATCGCCCAGATGTCGGCGCCGGGATCGCCCTCGATCATCCAGTTCGACAGCGCCAGGCCGACGCCGCCGCCCTGCGAGAACCCCGCCATGACACCACAGGCCACCCAGAACCCCGGCAGGCCGCGCACGGGCCCGACCAGCGGATTGCCGTCCGGCGCGAAGGTGAAGGGTCCGTTAATGATCTGCTTGATGCCGGTGTTCTGGAACGCCGGGAAATGCCGGAAGCCAACCTCCAGCGACGGTGCGATGCGGTCGATGTCGGGTTCGAGCAGCTCGTGGCCGAAATTCCATGGCGTCTGGAACTCGGACCATGGCTTGTTGGCCTTTTCGTAAGTGCCCATGAGCATGCCGCCGCGTTCCTGGCGCAGATAGAGCTCGCCGTCGAAGTCGACCGCATGGATGATCTCCGTGCCGGTCTTCTGGTTCCAGGCGGCGACCTCCGGCATGTCCTCGGTGATCAGGTACATGTGCTCCATCGCCAGCACCGGCAGCTCCAGCCCGACCATGCGGCCGACCTCGCGCGCCCACAGGCCGCCGGCATTGACGACATGTTCGGCCACAACCTCGCCCTTGTTGGTGATGACGCGCCACAGCCCGTCGGCGCGCCGCACGATGTCCTCGACCTTGGTGAAACGCTCGACCTCGGCACCAAGCTTCCTCGCCGCCTTGGCGTAGGCGTGGGTAACGCCGGACGGGTCGAGATGACCGTCCTCCTTGTTGCGGACGGCACCGACGAACTGCTTGGGATCGAGCAACGGCATCAGCTCGGCCGCCTCGTCAGGCGATATCTCCTCGAGCTCGATGCCGAGATAGCGGCCCTTGGCGACGACGCCGCGCAGCCAGTCGAGCCGCGCCTCCGTCGCTGCCAGCAAGACGCCGCCAGTCAAATGCACGCCGGTCGCCTGGCCGGACAGTTCCTCGATCTCCTTGTAGAGCGAGATTGTGTATTTCTGCAGCTTGGCGACATTGGGATCGCCATTGATGGTGTGCATGCCGCCGGCGGCGTGCCAGGTCGAGCCGGAGGTCAATTCATTGCGCTCCAGGAGCACGATGTCGGTCCAGCCGTGACGGGCCAGATGGAACAGCACGGAGCACCCGACAACGCCACCGCCGATAACCACGACCTTTGCATGCGATTTCATGGGATTCTCTCTGACGTCAACGAGTTGGATGGGAACGATGAATTCGGGGAGGAGCCCCACGAGCGCAAGCCTTCGATCATCACGGCTCGCTTTGCCCGATCGCTTCCTTGCGCTTGGCCACGTACGTCTCAAGCGCCTCGCGCCTGGAGACTTCCATCACCGGCTCGACATAGTCCTCCAGCGCCTTCTTCCAAAGCCTCGTCGCCCGCGCCGTGGCATCGAGCCCGCCAGCCTCCTGCCAGGCCTCGAAATTTTGCCAGTTGGACAGCATCGGCTGGTAGAAGGCTGTGGCGTAGCGCTCCAGAGTGTGCGGCTCGCCGAAGAAATGGCCGCCGGTCGGAACCGCACCCAGAGCCTCGACAGCAAGCTCGGCCTCGTTGACCTCGATCGGGCGCAAAAACTCCATCATGTGCTGGATCATCTCGACGTCGATGATGAACTTTTCGAACGACGCTGTCAGTCCGCCCTCTTGCCAGCCGGCGGCATGGTAGACGAGGTTGCCATGGCCGAGCACCGCGCCCCACAGCGCCATCAGCGTCTCATAGGCGCCTTGCGCGTCGGCGGCATTGGAAGCCGAGCCCGGCGTTGTGCGATAAGGCAGGTTGTAACGCCGCGCCAACTGTCCGGACGCGATATTCGCCTTGGTGTTTTCAGGCGTGCCGAACGCCGGCGCTCCCGATTTCATATCGACATTGGAGGTGAAGGCGCCATACATCACCGGCGCGCCGGGGCGGACGAGCTGCGTCAGCACCACGCCGAACAGCGCCTCGGCATTCTGCTGGGCGAGCGCGCCGGCAAGCGTCACCGGGCTCATCGCCCCCATCAGCGTGAATGGCGTTACCGCCACCGACTGGCCGAACTCGGCCATCGTCATCAGCCCCTCGGCCATCATCTCGTCGAAGCGGCGCGGCGAATTGACCGAAATGATCGTGGTGACGCCGGGATCGTCGCGCATCTCGTCAAGCGTCAGTCCGCGCGCGATTGCCATCATTTCGATGCCGTCGAGCGCCCTGCCGCGGCCGATGGCCGAGACGTGAAAGCTTTTGTCGGTCAGTGTCAGATTGGCGAAATAGGTGTCGAGATGACGGGAATTCGCCGGCAATTCTACCGGCGCGCAGACCTGGTTGCCTAGCATGTGGATGCAGTTGAAATGTTGCGCCAGCCGGACGAGATCGGAATAATCGCGCAAATTGCCGGCACGGCGGCCGCGCTCCATGTCGTGCACATTCGGCGGCCCGGCGACGAGCGTGAAGTTGATGGTATTGCCGCCGAGGTGGACGGCATGGGCGGGATTGCGCGGCGTCAGCGTATAGCTGGACTGCGTCGTCTTCAGCGCTTCCTCGATCATGCCGCGATCGATGCGGACGTTCATCGTGGCATGATCGACCTTGGCCCCGGCCTTCTCGAACAGCGACAGCGCCCGCGGGCTCATCACCTCGATGCCGAAATTCTCCAAGATATGCATCGACGCCTGGTGGATCGCCTCGATCTGGTCGGCCGAAAGCATCGCCATTGGCGGATAGGGATTGGTGACGCGGCGCAACGGCAGTTGCGGGATGGCGGTCGGTCCCCTGTTGCTGGTTCGCTCGGCGCCGCGCTTGCGTCTTGGTTCGCTCATGCCGCGCATCAAAGCGCCGGCACGAGGATCGAGCTGTCAAGAATCCGCCACCTGCGGGCGTGATTTTAGCCAAGGCGGCATTCCGGGAATTTCACATCGGCAAAAGCGACAACAAACGTCGGAATGGTTATACTTGTTCCGCGTCAGGCAAAGCGGCCGATGAGCCGTTAAGGAACGCAGCAAGATTCCTTTTATGTTTTCGGCCTAATGCTCTTGCAATGCGTAGGTTGAGTTTTAGTAAAATTGTGGCGATTGCCGTGCCGCTGGCGCTTTCGGCCTGCGCGACGCCGCCGAACCACATCAACGATGTCTGCGCCGTTTTCGACCAGAATGACGGCTGGTTCGACAATTGGCAGGCGGCGGCACAACGCACCGAGCAGAAATACGGCGTGCCGGTCCCAGTACTGATGGCGACGGTGCGCAAGGAATCCGGCTTCAAGAGCAACGCCAGGCCGCCGCGTACCAAGCTGCTGGGCTTCATTCCCTGGAAACACATCTCCAGCGCTACCGGTTTCTCGCAGGCGCTCGACGGCACCTGGGCGCAATATCAGAGCGAGACCGGCAGCTGGGCGGCGCGCCGCACCCGCTTTGCCGATGCCGTCGATTTCGTCGGCTGGTATCATTCCAAGACCGCCGAGACCCTCGGCGTCGCCCGCAACGACACCTACAATCTGTATCTCGCCTACTATCTCGGCTGGAATGCCTATAAGCACGGCAATCGCGGCGACGCCGACGTGCAGCGCTATGCGCATGCCACCGAACAGATGGCGCAGGACTACGCCGCGCAGCTACGGCAATGCGCGCCGCCCTAGCCTATTAACGGCTCTCAGCCGCCCTTGGGTTTGCGCGGCTTGCGCGTGGCGTCCTCGGCCTGTCGGCCGTCGCCGACAGTCGGCGGCATGATTGGTGCCACAGCGCTGTCGGCAGAGCTTGAGGTGCCGGTCTCTGAAACCTCGTCGCGAACCTCGTGACGGCGGGCTTTGGCGACCGCTTCGGCATTCTCCACTGCCTGGCCCTCGGCATCGGCTTCAACGCTGCCAGTCTTTCCATGCGGGCGCTTGGGCGGATCTCCGGCAAAGCCCGGGCCAACACCGTGGTTTGCATCATCCGGCACGCCCTCATTTGCGGCGTGCTCCTTGTCGAATTTGATCACCGGCTCCATTTTCGCCAGTACGTCGTCGGACAGCCAGCACAAGCTCATATGGCCGTCGCCGAGATTTTTTACTGGCGGCACCTTGGTTTCGCAAAGGTTGTCCGGCACCAGTTTCTTGTAGCCGCAGCGCGTCTGGAACGGACAGCCGGACGGCGGGTTCATCGCCGAAGGGATGTCGCCCTCCAGCACGACGTGCTTCTTGACCACGCTTGTGTCGGCGATCGGGATCGCCGACAGCAATGCCTCGGTATAGGGGTGATAGGGCGGCGCGAATATCTGGTCGGTCGTGCCTTGCTCAACGATATAGCCGAGATACATGACGACGACGCGGTCGGCGATGTAGCGCACAACCGACAGATCGTGGCTGATGAACAGCATCGTCGTCTTGTTCTTGCGCTGGATGTCCATCAAGAGCTCGGTCACCGCGGCCTGGACCGACACATCCAGTGCCGAGACCGGCTCGTCGGCCACCACCACCTTGGCGTCGCCGGCAAAGGCACGCGCAACGCCGATGCGCTGTTTCTGGCCGCCTGAAAGCTGGCGCGGCTTGCGTGTCTCGAATGCCCTCGGCAGCTTCACCAGGTCGAGCAATTCCAGCATCCGCTTGCGTCGGTCGGCCACCGAGTCGCCGACATTGAACTTTTCCAGCGTACGGATGATCTGCGAACCGACCGAATGGCTGGGATTGAGCGTGTCGAACGGATTTTGGAACACCATCTGGATCGATGACACCGTGTCGACGCTGCGCTTCTCGATCCCGGTCGACTGGATCTCCTTGTTGCCGAGCTTGACGCGGCCGGAGCTTGCCGTTTCGAGGCCGAGCAGCACCTTGGCCAGGGTCGATTTTCCGCAGCCGGATTCGCCGACGATAGCGACGGTCTCGGATTCGCGCGCCATGAACGAGATCGTCTCGTTGGCCTTGACGACACGGCCCTCGCTCGAGCCGAACACTTCGCTGCCGCCGACCTTGTAGTACTTCCTGAGGTCTTCGATCTGGAGCACCGGCGCACCGGGCACCACCCGCTCGTTGACCTTCTTGGCGCCGGGTGGCAGCGCCTCCCAGTCGATCTCGTTGAAGCGCACACAGCGCGAGAAATGCCCGTCATGGCCTTCGACCGCGATCATCGGAATTTCGGCGGCGTTGCAGACGCCCTCGACGAAATGGTGGCAGCGCGGGCCGAAATTGCAGCCCTTCGGCCGCTCGTGCGGTAGCGGCAACTGCCCCGGGATGGATATCAGCGGCCGCGAATTCTTGTCGGCGCCCGGCAGCGGGATCGAGCGGAACAGGCCTTGCGTGTAGGGATGGCGCATCCGGTCGAAGACGTCCTTGATCTTCCCGGTCTCCACCGCTTCGCCCGAATACATCACCGTGATGCGGTCGCAGGTCTCCAGGATCAGGCCGAGATTGTGCGACACGAAGATCATCGAGGTGCCGAACTTCTCGCCCAGCCCCTTGACCAGGTCGACGATGCCGGCCTCCACCGTCACGTCGAGCGCTGTCGTCGGCTCGTCGAGCAGAAGCAGCGCCGGCTTCGACAGCAGCGCCATGGCAATGACGATGCGCTGCTGCTGGCCGCCGGAAAGCTGGTGCGGGTAGGAACGCATCATGCGCTCGGGATCCGGCAGCTTCACCGCGCGCACCATTTCCAAGGCGCGTTTGTAAGCTTCGTCCTTCGACACCTTGTCGTGGATCAGTGGCACTTCCATCAGCTGGTGGCCGACCTTCATCGCCGGGTTCAGGCTGGCCATCGGTTCCTGGTAGATCATCGCGATCTTGTTGCCGCGGATGGCGCGCAGTTCCTCGTCGGACAATTCTCCCATGTCCTTGCCCTGGAATTTGATCTTTCCGCCGACGATCTTTCCGATGTTGGAGAGGTCGCGCATGATGCCGAGCGACACGGTCGACTTGCCGCAGCCGGATTCGCCGACAATACCCATCGCCTCGCCAGGCATGACCGTGCAGGAAAAATCCATGACGGCCGGGATCTCGCCCTTGCGGGTGAAGAAGGAGATCGACAGGTTCTCGATCTCGATGATCGGGCCATTGGTCGGCTTGGCGGGATTTCGAACTGCCTCATTCATGGGTCGCTCCAATCCTTGTTCTTCAGGCATATCGGGCCGAACCCGGCATCGATCTTCCCGGCGTCAATCTTTCCCGGCATCAATCTTTCATAGACTGTTCGCGCAGCGAATCCGCCAGGAGGTTGAGGCCGAGCACGAACGACATCAATGCGATCGTCGGCGGCAGCGCCGGGTGGATGAAGGAGCGCAGCAGCCGGCTGGCATCCTTGATCGCCGTGCCCCAGTCCGGGCTTTCCGGCGCCAGTCCCAGCCCGAAATAGCCGAGCGTGCCGAGCAGGATCGTGGTGTAGCCGATGCGCAGGCAGGCGTCGACGATCAGCGGCCCGCGCGCATTGGGCAATATCTCCCACAGCATGATGTACCAGGGCGATTCACCGCGCGTTTGTGCCGCCGCAACATAGTCGCGCGTTTTGATATCCATGACCAGGCCGCGCACGATGCGGAACACGCCGGGGCTGGAGGCGAACACCACCGCCACGAAGATGTTGAGCTGGTTGGGATCGATGTGGATGATCTTGAACGGATCGGCATCGAAGACAAGGCCTGCATAGATCCAGCCGCCAAGTACCAACGTCAGGCCAAGCAGGATATAGAGGCGGTCGGGGCGGTTCTTGTAGCGCGTCCAGAACAGCACACTGAAGAAGATGATCGGAAACAGGAAGAACAGCCCTGCCATCGCGTAGGGGATCGGCGTGTCCATGATGCCCGGCGTCACCAGCAGGTAGAACAGGAGGATCACCGGGAAGGCCAGCACAAGGTTGGCGAGGAAGGACAGCACCGTATCGATCTTGCCGCCATAATAGCCGGCCGGCAGGCCGAGCGTAATGCCGACCATCAGCGCAAAACCGGTCGCCGCCGGCGCGATGATCAGCACGATCTGGCTGCCATAGACCATGCGGGAGAACACGTCGCGGGCGAGCTTGTCGCCGCCGAAATAGTATACAAGTTTCGACGCCGGCTCGATTGCGCCCGGCAGCGCGTCCTTCATGATCGGCACTTGGGCGAGCGGATCGAAGGGCGAGATGGTCGACGCGAAGATCGCCGTAAACAGCCAGAACAGGCAGATGCCGACGCCGACGATGCCGACGCCGCTGTCGAAAAGCTGGCCGTAAAGGCCTAGCTTCTTCTTGTAGCCGAAGCTCGCCCCCATCACCAGGGCGAGAGCGATCCAGACCGGCCAGAAGCGGGTAAGCACGCCGAGTACGACGTTGAAGGCGCTGAGATATTCGACCTGCATCCGCCGGTCTCCTATTGAACTCTGATGCGCGGATTGAGGAACGCGTAGCCGACATCGGAGATGAGCTGTGTGATCAGGACGATAAACACCGAGACCAGCGAGCAGCCGAGCAGAAGATCGATGTCGTTGTTGCCGGCGGCCTCGACCAGGGTGTAGCCGAACCCCTGGTAGCGGAACATCACCTCGACGATGACGACGCCGGTGAGCAGCCAGGGGAACTGCAGCATGATGACCGTGAATGGCGCGATCAGCGCGTTGCGCAGAGCGTGCTTTATCACCACGCTGCCGAAGGAGAGGCCCTTCAGCCGGGCGGTTCGGATATATTGCTGTGTCATCACCTCCACCATCGAGGCGCGGGTCATGCGAGCGATGTAGCCGATGCCGTATATCGCCAGCGTCATCACCGGTAAGGTGAAATTATAGAAGGTGATGCCCTGGCTGGCCGAGGCCGCCGAACCGTTCAGCACGCCGAGCCAGGAGGCAAAGATCACGGTGAAGATAACGCCCGAAACATATTCGGGCGTCGCCGTCGAGGCGATCGAAGCCACCGACAATGTGCGGTCGGTGCGTGAACCCTCGCGCATGCCGGCGAGAATACCGATCAAAAGCGAGATCGGCACCATTACGGCCAGCACGCAGAGCATCAGGATGCCGGTGGCGCTGAGCGCCGGAAAGAGTTTCGAAGCGACCGTCGTCTTGAACTTGGTCGAGCAACCGAAATCGCCTTGCAGGATGCCGGAGAATGTCGGCACGACCGGATCGTTGCAGAAGGAGAAACGCTGTGCGGGCTTGCCGGTCGCCGGGTCGGTCACCGGCTGCTTGGGCATGATGCCCAGCCATTGGCCGTAGCGGATAAAGAAATTCTGCCGATAGCCATGGTTGACCAGCCAAGCCTCAAGCTGCTCGGCGGATGTGTGCATTTCGGTCTGGCTGATCGCGAGCTTCTTCAGATTAGGCCCGAGATTGACCAGGAAGAAGACGATCATCGTCAGGCACAGCATCGTCAATGCCATGGTGCCGAGACGCCTGATAACGAAAGAAAGCATGGCGGTCCCCTGCCGGTCGGGTTGGGGGGTGGAACCGGTTTGCAAGCCGTGCGCTGCCGCCAGCGGCAGAACAAGCCTTCAGACCAGTCCCAGATGCAATACCCTTTTTATTGCAGACCCAGGCCGAAGAGTCCGCAACTTTTTGCTGCGCCGACTTCCGGTCCAAGGACCATGCAAAGAGCGAGGGAAAGGGGCGAGACGCCCCTTTCCGGATCGTCCGGTCAGGCCTGCTCGAGCCAGACCTTGCCGTAGTCGCGCTCGAAGGTCGGGTGCATCTTGTAGTTCTGCACCGCCTTGACCGAATGGCTGTAGAGCTTGCGCCAATAAGGCTGGATGATAATGCCGGAATCCTGCAGGATCTGCTCGATGTCCTTCATCATTTCCTTGCGCTTGGCTGCGTCGGCAACCGCGAGCGCAGCGTTGAGCTTGGCATCCCACTCCGGATTCGACCAAGCCGTCTCATTCCAGGCTTCACCGGTACGATACCCGATCGCCAGAACCTGGACGCCGAGCGGCCGCATGTTCCAGTTGGTCATCGACAGCGGATACTTCGTCCAGTCGTTCCAGAAGGTCGAACCCGGCAGCACCGTACGTTTGACCTTGATGCCGGCGTCGCGCATCTGCGCGGCGATCGCATCGCCTGTGTTCTTGTGCCAGTCCTCGTCGACCGTGATCAGCTCGTGCTCGAAATCGGCCTGGCCGGCTTCCGCCATCAGCGCCTTTGCCTTCGCCGGGTCGCGAGCAACCTTCGGCAATTCGTAGTATTCCGGATGGATCGGGGCGACATGGTGGTTCTCGGCAACCGTGCCGGCATTGCCGTAGCCGAGCTGGAGGACGACAGCGTTGTCGACCGCGAGCTGCAGGGCGTTGCGAACCTTCTGGTCGCCGTAAGGCTTGTTGGCCACATTGGTGCGGCAGACGATCGTCGAGGCGGTGACGACCTCGGACTTCGCCAAGTCCATGCCGTCGAGGATCGACACATAGTCGGCCGAGGTTTCGAAATTGGTGTGCACTTCGCCTGCCTCGAAAGCGCTGACCATCGCCGCCGGATCGGTGCCGTAGTCGATGAACTCGATGCCGTCGAGGAAGACGTCACCATCCCACCATTTGTTGTCTTCGCGGCGCTTGTAGACCACTTTCTGGCCGACATCGTAGGAGACCAGCTCGAACGGCCCAGTGCCGATCGGGCAGGACTTGAAGTCGCCGCCTTTTTCGTCGAACGTCTTGTGGACGATGAGGCCGGGATAGTCGCACACGTTGGGAATGAGGGCGATATCCGGCTTGCTGAGCGTCAGCTTGATCGTGTGGTCATCGACCTTGGTCACCGCGCTCTCATCCAGCTTGTCGTCCTTGACCAGCGAACCGAGGCGACCCGGCATGGAATTGCCTTCGGCCTTCTTGTCGGCCCAACGCTTGAGGTTGAAGATGACGTCATCTGCGGTGAACGGATCGCCGTTGTTCCAGGTGACGCCCTTGCGCACATGCAGCGTGTATTCGGTAGCGTCGTCATTCACGTCCCAGGCTTCCAGCAGATAGGGGCGGAACGTGTATTCGGTGGTGTATTTGACCAGCGGCTCGAGCGCCTGGCGCTCGGCATTGGCGATTTCCGACCAGTCGGACTTGCGCGGATCCTTCGGATCCTTGATCCATTGCGCGACCTTCAGTATGCCGCCTTTCTTGCCCTTCACCTCTTCCGCCTTGGCCGGCGTGGGGTCTGCAAGGCCAAGCATGCCATAGGCCATCGCCGTCGAGGCGCCGAAGACGCTGGCGAGAGCCAGAAATTCGCGACGATCCATCTTGCCTGCCTTGGCATCTTCGGCCATGGCCAGGATGTGATCGGGAACGCGGTCGCCGTTACTCTTGTAGATCGTCATGACTAACTCCCATTGTTGGCTTTCTGCCTTTTAACATTCCGCATCCGCGCCATGATGTCAAAGACGGCACGGATTGGGAACATGCCAAGGAATGTGCAACTTTGAAAGCAGGGCGGTTCGCGCGATAACGACAGTCTTGGCGCAAATTTGCTACTGCGCCAGGGATTTCGTCTGAAATCTCAACGGGCAATTAAACTGGGACATTCGCCGCTGCGCCGCTCGTTCTTCAGGCAACCGGTTGTTCTGCGCGAACGGCCGGTTTCAATATTCCCGTTCGTAGAAAACACCGCCTTTGGCTTCGCCGGCGTCGGTTGCCTCGCCACGCAGCTTGACACCGCGCCCAACGTCGAGATCGACGGTTGCCTTACCCGAGCCCGGCCTGTCGCCCTTCTGGATCGTCACATAGGTACGGTCGTTGAGATACTTGCCCGCCGAGACGGCGGTGCCACCCTGTTCATCGGTGATTACGTCGAGATCGTCGACGCCGATTGCGCTGCGCAGGTTCTGCAGCAGGGAGGTCGAGCCGCCGACGCCGGCCAGTTGTCCGGCAGCCTCGGCAAGCTGCGCGATCTGCAGCGGCGACAGGTTCGACATCGAACGGCCGAAGATCAGCTGCGCCAGCACCTCATCCTCCGGCAACGCGGGTACCGAGGAGAAGGTGAATTTCGGGTTGTTCGCCTCGCCCGACACCACGATGGTCACGGTGGCGCTGGTCGTCTTCGATTGCGCCGTGAGATTGAGGTAGGGCACCAGAGAGCCGGAAAAGCCGACGGTGCCTTCCGTGAAGGTCAGCCGCTTGGCAAGGATCGTCAACCGCCCGCGCCGCAAGGTGAAGGTGCCGACCGCCTGGGGTGACGATGCCGGGCCGGTCAGCCGCAGCGAACCGCCGAGCTCGGCGTCGACACCCCTGCCCTGGATGAAGATCTGGCTCGGCGCATTGACCGTGACGTCGAGATTGAGGCCGCTGCCGCCGCCACCGCTGCTTGCAGCGGCCGGGCGCAACGCCTTGTCCTGGGCACGCACGGCGGCCGGCGCATTCTTGTGCTTGACGTTGAGCTCTGCCAGCGAGCCGGGCAGCTTTTCCGGTACGGTGATGACGGTCTTGGCCAGGTTGACGGTACCGGAAATCACCGGCGCGGAGATGAGCGGTCCCTTGACGGTCAGGTCGCCGCCAAGATTGGCGGTGACCACCTTGCCGTCGGTATAGCGGCCGTCGACGAGCTTGATCGACAGATCGGCCGGAAAACCCTTAGCCGGATCGATGCCGACGGTGCCGCTGGCCGAAAGGCTGCCGCGCGTCGACAGCGTGCCGGTCAGGCGATTGATCCTTGCCACGCCGCCACCGATGGCGACATCGGCAGTGATGTCGTTGATCGCAAGCCCCGAGCGCGCGTCGAGCAGGCGGGCGCCTGACGTGCGGACCGTGCCTGAGATCACCGGCGACGTCGCCGGGCCGCGCACCTGCACATCGACGTCGGCCGTGCCGCTCAGGGACAGGCCTTGCGCGGCGAGTGTCCTGGTGAGGAAGGCGAACGGCACCTTGCCGGAAAAGTTGAGATCAAGGGTAGGCGCGCCTGATGTCGTCATCGTGCCGCCGCCCTTGAGGCCGAGGCCGGCGGCATCGCTCATGTTGGCGTCGAACGTCAGTCTGTTGCCCGAATACGTACCTGAGGATGAAACGCCCATGCCGCCGAAACCTGCACCACGGGTCTGCGACGTCTGAACGCCTGCGGCGTCGATCTTGAAGGCAACGGCCGGATTGGCCGGCGCGCCCGTCACCTTCACCGTGCCTGAGATGGAACCGGCGGCATCGAGGCCCGGCGAAAAACTGTTGGCTATCGAGATCGGGATGCGGGCCAGCGTCGCGTTGAGGTCGAACGCCTGCCCAGCCTTGCCCGTGACCGTCGCCGTGCCGCCGCCGAGGTTGAGCACCAGCCTGTCGAGGCTGGTCACTCCATTGGCGATGTTGATGGTCGAGGCCTGGGCGATGGCCGCCTTGATGCCGCGGATGGTCGCCTCGCCGGAGGCAAGTTCGACCGTCGTCGTGCCCTTGACCGCCTTGACCCGGCCGGCCGCCCTCAGCGGAATATCCTTGACGGTGGCGCCACCGGAAAAGCCGGTCCATTCGCCGTCGCGCTTGAGATCGACGTTGACGCCCCGAATAGCCGTGCCGCCGGAAGTTACGCTGTCGGCACGGATTTTGCCCGAGATCACCGGTGCCGCCAGATAGTTGGCGATCAGCGCGTCGATGCTCACGGCCTTGGCCGAGACATCGCCGCGCGAGATCGAGGCCGTCGTCGCCTTGACGGCGACTTGCGGCACGGTACCCGCCTTGGAGAAGGCGATCGTGCCGCGCACATCGCCATCGGCCTTTTCCAGTGCCAGGGCCGCAAGCGGACCGATATCGGGCAGGTCGAGCGCCACGGTGCCGGCCGGCAGGAAGGCATCGTCGAGCGCCAGGTCGCCGGAGATACGGTTCTTGCCGAGCGACAGCAAAAGTCCATTGATGGCGCGTTTGCCGTCCGATGTCGCCAGCACGGCGCTGCCCTGCAGCGGTTGGCCGCCGACATTTCCGGTGAGTTGCACATTCGCAGCCGGGTTGGCGGCATCAGCCTTGCCGGTGGCAGTGAGCTTCAGACCGGTGATCTCGCGCGCCGCGACCGAAAGCCTGTCGCTGTTGATACTCAGCGACAGATCCGGCGCGGTGCTGGCGCCTTGCGCATTCAGCGCGAAAGAGATGGCGCCTTTGGCGTCCTTGGATAGCAGCGAGACGTCGCCTAGCGCGCCTTTGACGTCGGCGCTGAGCTTGTTGTCGGCAAGGCTCGCCTGGCCGTCTGCCGTCAGCGAACCGGACGACAGCCTGACGGTATTGGCGGTGACATTGCCATTGGCGTCCCGCTTCAGCGCGGCACTGAATTGCGTTCGCTCGGCGAGCACGCCACGTACCGACCCCGGCAGTGCCGCCGAGGCGGCGTCCGCCTTGACATTGAGGGCGATGGCGCCGTCGGCCAGCGAGACCCGCCCGTTGAAGCCGCTGTTCAACGCGTCGCTGGTCACCGTGCCGCTATCGATGACGATGGCATCGGCGGCAAGGCTGCCGGCGAGTTTGGCGGTGACCTTGCCGGCGATCAGCGGCGCGATAGTCGGATTGTCGAGGCCGATTTTTTCGGCAGTCACGGTGCCGGAGATCGGCCCGCTCCGGGCTTTCACGTCAAAGCGATCGGAGTGCAGCGCAAGCGTGATGCCCTCGATCTTAGCCAGATTGGTGGCGGCCGATGGCAGCGTCGCGGAAATGTCGAGCTTCGGCTGGGCGCCCTGCCCGGCCGCCGTTAGCGATATCGCCTGTAGCTCGAGCTTGATCGGGCTCTCCTTGCTGCCAAGTGACAACGGCAGGCTCGGACCGGTAGAGGCCAGGTCGAGCGAAAAATCGCTGGCACCGTTCGGATTGATGGTGCCGGCTGCCTTGCCGGAGATTTTCTCGCCGGCAAGCGTCGCCTGCTCGATGGCCAGGCCGCTGGCCGACGAGAAACGGCCTGCCGCGTCGAGATCCAGCGGCCCGAGGCCAGCCTGCCGGGTCTGGCTGGTTTCGGCGCCGCTGAGGCGGGCGGTGAAGCGAATATCTGGGGCAGCCGACGATCCGGTGACCTGCGCGGTGCCGCTGAGCGCGCCGACGGCATCGAGACCCGGTGAAAAATCATTGGCAAGCGCTGCCGGCACCGCCGACAAGGTGGCAGCGAGATCGAGCGTCTGGCCGGCCGTACCCGACACGGCAACCGAACCACCGCCGACACCGAGCGCCAATTTCTCTATGCTCACCCTGCCATTGGCGATTGTCAGCGCTGATGGCTGCGCGACAGCTGCCTTGATGCCGCGGATGGTCGCCTCGCCCGAGGCAAGCTCGATGCTGGTGGTGCCGTTCGCAACCCTGACCCGCCCGGACGCGCTGGCCGGAATGCCGGCGACCGTGGCGCCGCCGCTAAAGCCGGTCCAGTCGCCATCGCGCTTCAGGTCGACATCGATGCCGCTGATCACCGTGGTTCCGGAGGTGATCGTGTCGGCCTTGATCTTGCCGGCGATTGCCGGTGCTTTGAGATAATTGGCGACCAGCGCGTTGACGGCGATTGTCTTCGCCGCCAGTTCGCCGCGCGAAATCACGGCGCTCGTCGCATCGATCGCGACCGTCGGCGCTCCGTTGTCGTTCGCAAAGCGGATGGTGCCGCGCACGTCGCCGGCTACCGACTGGCCCGCGAGTGCGGCCAGCGGAGCAATATCGGCGGCATCGAGGGTCAACGTGCCGAGCGGCAGCAGGTTGTCGTCGAGCCCGAGGTCGCCGGAGACCTTGTTGTCGGCTAACGAGACGGCAAGTCCATTGATGGAGCGCTTGCCGTCGGTTGTGACCAGCGATGCCTTGACGTCGAGCGGCTGGTCGTCGACCGAGCCGGTCAGCGAGACATCGGCGGCTGGACTGGCGATATCGGCCTTGCCGCTCGCGCTCAGCTTGATCTGTTTCACCATATGACCGGACGCCGTCAGGCTGTCGCTGTTGGCCGAAACCGAGAAATCCGGAGCGCTGCGCGCGCCGCTTGCGGTCAGCGCGAAACCGACGGCGCCGCCGACCTTGGCGCCGACCAGCGGCGACAGCACCGATACGTCGCCCAGCGTACCCTTGATGTCGGCCCGGATATCGGTGCCTTGCGCACTGGCGGTGCCGCTGGCGCTAAGCGTGCCGGAGGTGAGTTGCAATGCGTTGGCGGCGAACGCACCGTCCGGGTCGCGTGTCGCGGTTGCGGAAAACTGCACGCGCTCGCCGAGAACCGAGCTGATTTGCGGCGGCAGCGCCGTCGAAGCCGCGTCGGCATTCATCTTGAGCGTCATCGACAGATCGGCAAGCGCCACTGTGGCTGTTACGGACGCATTGAGCGCGTCGCTGCGTAGCGTGCCGTCGTCGACGACAATCTGTTCCTTGCTGACGGAGCCGGCGAGACCGGCGCTGACCCTGCCCGTTATCAGCGGCGCCAAAGTCGCGACGTCGGTGTTCAGGTCGGCCGCCGTCAGCTTGATGGTGACCGGCCCGCTACGGTTCTGGATGTCGAAACCATCGGAATGCACTTGCCCGATCAGGTCGTCCACCCGCGTGCCGCCCGCCACCACCGAGACCAGCGACGCGCCGATATCGACCATCGGCGCCTTGCCACCGCCGAAAGCGCGGGCCGTGGCATCCTTGATCGCCACGGTTATCGGCTGCGCCTCGCTGCCGAGGCTGAGCACGATCGGCGGCCCCTTTGCGGCGAGCTTCACCGAAAGGTCGCTGGCGCCGTTCGGATCGACAATGCCTGTGGCGGTCGCGTGCACGGCGCCGCTGTCGATATTGGCGCGCTCGACATCGACGCCGCCGGCCGCGGTCGCTGTGCCGGCGAGGTCGAAGGTGGTCTTGCCGGCAAACAGCGGTTTCAGGGTTTCGGGCAGGAAGCGCTCGAATTCGCCATCGCCGTTGGCCTCGACATAATGACCCTTGTCGGTGAGCTGATGGCGACCGGTAAGCTGGGTGACGATCCGGCCGTCGACAACGAAGGTCCCTATGCCATTCCAGTTGGCGAGCGGTCCGGTGCCGGAAACGACAATGTTGACCGGCGGCGCGCCCGGCAGGTTGAGCAGGTTGGCGATGATGCCGCCGGCCGGCTCGGATGCCTTAAGGTCGAGGTCGAGCTTGTTGTCGGCCGGCGCGAAATGGGCTTTGGCGTCGACCGTGCCTTGCTTGCCGTCGTGGCGAACGATGTTGAGGTTGGTCTCGATCGCCAATGGTGAGGCGTCCGCCTTGAGCGCTCCCTTGGCTGCAAGTTCGGCGACACCGCTGCCGGCCAGAGCCTGCCCGAGCGCGATTTCGGGAAGGTCGAGTTGCCTGACGTCGATGGAAACCGGCAGCGTCGTCGCTCCGCTTTGGCTCGACTGTGTATTGGCCACCGGCAGCCTTGCCAACTCGATACGCTCGGCCCCAATGCGATCGGCGCTGAAGCTCTTCGACAGGAGTGCCAGCGGCGACCAATCGACGGCCACGTTGCGCGCCACCATCCAGGCGCCTTCGCGATCCTCCAGAACGACATGATCGACCCTCAGCGCGCCCGACCAGATACCGTCGATGCCGACGACAGTGACCTTGCGATCAGCGGTCGAGGCCATGGTCGAGATGATGCCGGC
Source organism: Mesorhizobium sp. M0408 (assembly GCF_040321495.1). Lineage (NCBI taxonomy): Bacteria > Pseudomonadati > Pseudomonadota > Alphaproteobacteria > Hyphomicrobiales > Phyllobacteriaceae > Mesorhizobium > Mesorhizobium sp. M0408. The sequence goes on from NZ_JAMYRO010000021.1 coordinate 52,259, forward strand.
AAGGTTTTCTCGGCCGCGCTCGGTTTTGGTCAGCACGACGAGCGCCCCCACCGCTGCTGCCACGACGATGAGCAGCGTGTAGAAAAGGATACGGAGGATGCGCCTGAATATTGCCATCAGAATGCCTGGCCGATGCCGGCATAAATGCCGAAATGAGGATCGTCGGGGCCGCGGTTGAGCGGCACCGCCGCGTCGACGCGCAGCGGCCCGAACGCCGTCAGATAGCGCAAGCCTATACCCGCGCCGACCTTCATGTCCGAAAAATCGGGGACCTGCCTGGTCGACACCGTGCCGGCATCGACGAACGGCACGACGCCGATCTTGTCGGTGACGGCGATGCGCATCTCGACCGAGGTCTCGAAGAAGGAAAGCCCGCCGATCGGCTCTCCATTGCTGTCCTTCGGGCCGATGCCTTGATAGGCATAGCCGCGCACCGAACCGCCGCCGCCTGAGTAGAAGCGTCGATCTGCCGGAACATCTTGAAGACTGGCGCCGATGATAGAGCCGATGGCGACACGTTCGGCGAAAACGAATTTCGAGGCCGAATCGAGTGACTGGTAGGCCGACCCCTCGCCCTTCAGCTTGACAAACGCAGCCCCGCTCAAAATGTCGTAGCTCGGCTCGCCATAGGCCAGCACCCTGAAGCCCCGGGTCGGATTGAGCTTGCCGTCGCGATTGTCGTAGACATATTGCAGTGGAATGCTGGCGATCAGATAGGTGTGCTTGCCGAAAGCGTCGTGGATCCTCGAATAGTCCAGCGCGACTTGCGCGGAAACCGTCTGCTTCTTGTCGAGTTCGTAGGATAGGCCGGTGCTGCCCTTGACCGAGAAATGGTCGTAGGCGTCGGGGTGCTCCAGCACGGTATTGACGCTGGCAATGAATTTCGACGCCGGCCCGATCACGCCCGGCTTTTCGAACATGACGCCGGCATTGTAATTGAGCTGGGTCAAGTCGTTGCTGCCGATGCCGCTGATCTTGCCGTCGATGCGCAGCTTTTCGGCGCGGCCAAACAGATTGCGATGCCCCCAATAGCCTTCGAGGCCCAGCCCTTCGGTGTTTGAGAAGCTGCCGCCAATGCCGAAATAGCGTGGCTTGCGCTCGCTTACCTCGACACCGATCGGGATGTTGCCCTCGGCGTCGAGCGCGTCGGCTTCCTTCACCGTCACGCTGTTGAAGACCTCGAGCCCGAGCAGCCGGTCGCGCGCGTCGTCGATCTCATCCGGCGAATACTGGCGCCCGCGCTTAAGGCCGGTCATATATTCAGTGAAGTCGCGGTCGACCTTTTCCGTGCCCTCGACAGTGGTGTCGCCATAGCCGGCGACCGGGCCGGCCGCGACGGCAAGCGTCACGTCGAGCGTCGAACCGGCGTGCTCGGCGACGATCTCGCGGCCCGTCACCTTGGCCAGCGGCCTGCCTTCTTGCTTGAGTGCCCGCACGATCGCCGCCTCGGCTTTGAGCACGGCGCCCGAACTGGCGTCACCGCCGGCGATCAGGCCGAAATCGGCACTTGCCAGCCCCGCCGCATCGCCTTCCAGTCTGATGTTGCCAAGCGTGAATTTCGGCCCGGCTGCTATGCGTATCACCACCGGTATCGGCTGCGGACCCGAAAACTCGGCATCGGGCGGCAGATCGTCGAGCGGCTTGCCCTGAATAGTGATGGTGACGACACCCTCGTAGCGGGCGTCAGTGTAGAGTGCGGCAACAAGTTGCTCACGGTCACTGCGCGCCTTGGCCAGCAGGCCGAGAGAACCGGATACCGGGTGTTCCTCGTCGGCCTTCAGCGCCGAGGCGTTTTCGAGCTTCTCGGCGAGATCCTTGTCGGCGTCCGGCGCCTCGATCGTCACCGCATAGCGCAGCGGGTCGACGATATCGGCATCTTCGTCTTTGGATCCCCACAGCTTGATGCCGAAAATCTCGAAGGCTGCCGCACTTCCGGTTTCGGCAACAAGTGCCGTAGAGCACAACAATGCGAAAAGCAGGGCGCGCGAAAGCGCGCGCCGTGGCGCGGTTCCTCCCGACATCTGCCTTTCATACGCCGGCATTACGCTCCTAGCCTAGCTCGCAAACCTAAAATTGGAATGAAGTTCTGAAGCACTCGTAAAGGGGCCACAATCCAATTGCTGAAATAGACAGGGCTTGGAACTCACACCTTCTGCGTCGCCGCAAGAAAGCGTGATCCCCTGTCCTATGGAGCTACTACCGGTCACCGGCCGGAAAGCAAACCGTTGGCAGGCGGATCCTGCCGCGTCCCGATGTTGACAAGCGCGACTGAAGCTTGAAGATTTCTGGACGTAAGCACTTGTCTGGAGGGGTTTATGGCAATGCGCGCGGCTCGTGGTCTATCGATTCTTTTCCTTCTCTTTTTTGCCTGTGTCGCGCAAGCGGCCGAAGCCCGGCGGGTGGTGACATCGGACAATTCCGACTATTTCGGTTTCGATCTCAGATCCGACCAGAATGTCAGCCTCGACCAGTGCAAGACCACCTGCCTCGGCGACCCGGCCTGCCGCGCCTTCACCTACAACCTCAAGGCCAAATGGTGCTTCCTTAAATCCGATTACAATTCGTTGAAACCCTTCGGCGGCGCCGTCGCCGGCAAGATCGTCAACATCGATGGCGATCCCGACATCGGCGCGCCACCCGAACTCGCCTTCTTCCCCAACTGGATGGCCGACCAGGCCCAGCAATACCGCAACAAGCTCACTGGCCCGACCTACACCAAGCCGACAGAAGGGCTGACGGCGCTGAGGGCCGCCGCCGAACAGTCGGTGCTGACGGGCGATCATCGCTCGGCCATGCACAAATACGAAGCGGTGGTTTCGGTGTTGCCTTATGATGGCCAGCTCTGGCTCGAGCTGGCGCGCGAAACGCTTGCCGTCCATCCGACCGCCAACAGTTCTGAGCCGTCGACGCTGCCGGCGAACGCCACTTCCGCCGCCTTCAATGCCTACAAATTGCTGCGCACCACCAAGACGCGCGCCGACGTGCTGGCGCTGCTCGGGGACGGCCTTGATCGCCGCGATCTCTACAGGCCGGCCCTGCAGGCCTACGAGGCGAGCCTCGCTCTCGTCAATTCGCCGGCAGTCAGGGCCGCCTATCAGGATCTCAAGGCCCGCAAGGGCTTCCGCGTCATCGATCATACCGTCGATGCCGACACCAGCGCGCCACGCATCTGCGCGCAGTTCTCCGAGGAACTGGTCAAGACCGGCGTCGACTACTCGCAGTTCGTTACTGTCGACAACGCCGCTCCCAAGGGCGTCGAAGCCAAGGACAAGCAGATCTGCGTCGAAGGATTCGAGCACGGCCAACATTATGACGTGACCTTCCGCGCCGGCTTGCCGGCCGCCATTGGCGAAGTCACCGCGGCACCGGTGGTTCTGTCGATCTACGTGCAGGACCGCGCGCCTTCGGCCCGCTTCACCGGCGACAGCTTCGTCCTGCCCGCAGGCGCACGCCGCGGCATACCGGTCGTCACCGTCAACATGAATGCCGCCGAAATGAAGCTCTTCCGCGTCGGCGACCGCTCGCTGGCCCAGCTTCTGTCGGGATATCAGTTCCTGCGCCAGCTTGACGGCTACGACATTTCGAACATCTCCGAACAGATGGGCGAGCCGGTCTGGCAAGGCCAGCTCGACATCGCCAACGACCTCAACAAGGAAGTCACCACCTCCTTCCCAATCGACGAGGCTTTGCCGAAGCGCAAGCCCGGCGTCTATGTGCTGACCGCACAAGCCGTCAACGATCGCAGCGACGACTATGATTCGCACGCCACGCAATGGTTCGTCGTCTCCGATATCGGCCTGTCGACCTATACCGGACAGGATGGGCTGAACGTCTTTGCCCGTTCGCTCGCAACCGCCAAGCCGATCGCCGGCGCCGAGCTGACGCTGCTGGCCAGGAACAATGAAATCCTCGGCACCGCGACCACCGACGCGGAAGGGCGGGCGGTGTTCAATCCCGGCCTGACGCGCGGCGACAGCGGCATGGCCCCGGCCGTGCTGATGGCCAAACAGGGCGACGACGATTTCGTCTTCCTCGATATGGGCCGCGCCGGCTTCGACCTGTCCGACCGTGGCGTCGCCGGACGGCCGGCACCTGGCGCGCTCGACGTCTATGCCTGGACCGAGCGCGGCATCTACCGCGCCGGCGAAGATGTCCATGTCGCGGCTCTTGCCCGCGACAGTGCCGCCAAGGCGGTCGAGAACCTGCCGCTGACCTTCATCTTCTCGCGGCCCGACGGCGTCGAGGACCGCCGCATCGTCAGCGACGGCGCATCGGCCGGCGGTCACGCGGTCGACCTGCCGCTGGAACCCAACGCCATGCGCGGCACTTGGACGGTGGCGATCCATACCGATCCCAAGCAGGCGGCGGTCGCCAGCCAGATGTTCCTGGTCGAGGACTTCGTACCGGACCGCATCGAGTTCGACCTGTCCTCCGACAAGCAGGAGATCGCCCAGGGCGAGACCGCCAACATCACCGTCGACGGCCGCTTTCTCTATGGCGCGCCGGCCGCGGGCCTCGCGCTCGAAGGCGAATTGACGCTGTCGACCGCCCGCGACTGGGACCGCTTCAAAGGCTATTCCTTCGGTCTCGCCGACGAACAGTCGGCTGAACCGACAGTGACGCCCTTCACCGGCCTGCCGGTGGTCGGCGAGGACGGCAAAGCGACCTTCCCGGTCTCCGTCGATCAATTGCCATCCACCACCAAGCTGGTCGATGCAAAGGTCACTGTCAGGATGCGTGAAACCGGCGGCCGTGCCGTCGAGCGCTCGCTGAATATCGGCATCCGCCCGCAGGGCCACATGATCGGCATCCGCCCGGATTTCGACGACGACGAGGTGCCGCAAGGCGGCACGGCCAAGTTCAGCCTGATCGCTGTCGACCCAGACGGCAAGCGTGAGGCGCTGAAGGGCGCGCAGTGGTCGCTGGTCAAGGTCGAGCGCAGCTACCAGTGGTACCGCTCGAGCAACTCCTGGAACTATGAGCCGGTCACCTTCACCAAGGCGGTGGCCAACGGCCAGGTCGACCTGAGCGCCGATGGCGAGGCGACGGTGTCGCTGCCGGTCGACTGGGGCCGCTACCGGCTCGAGATCGAGACAGCGGATCCGGAAGGCCCGGCCACAAGCTACGAGTTCGACGCCGGCTGGTATGTCAGTTCCACCACCACCGAAACGCCCGACGGCCTCGAGATCGCCCTCGACAAGGATACCTATGCGGCGGGCGAAGTGGCCAAGCTCAAAGTGTCGCCGCACTTTGCCGGCGAGCTGCTCGTCACCATCGGCGCCGACAAGCTCCTGAAGACCGTCACCGCCAGCGTGCCGGCCGGCGGCAGCACCGTCGACATCCCGGTCGGCGACGACTGGGGTGCCGGCGCCTACGTCACGGCAACGCTGTTCAGGCCGGGCGATGCGCAAGAGACACGTATGCCGGCGCGCGCCATCGGCGTCAAATGGCTGAAGCTCGATCCCGGCTCGCGGAAGCTTGCCGTCAGCTTGGCGCCGCCGGACAAGACCATGCCGCGCCAGCAGCTGTCGATCCCGGTGGCCGTAGCCGGCGTGCAGCCCGGCACCAACGCCTATGTCATGGTCGCGGCCGTCGACGTCGGCATCCTCAACCTGACCAACTACAAGGTTCCGGATCCGGAGAACTGGTTCTTTGGCCAGCGCATGCTCGGTCTCGAGGTTCGCGACATCTATGGCCGGCTGATCGACGGCTCGCTGGGCACAACCGGTAAGCTGCGCACCGGCGGCGACGGCGCCAACATGCAATCGCAAGGCAGTCCGCCGACCGAAAAGCTGGTCGCCTTCTTCTCCGGCCCGGTCCAGCTCGACGCCGACGGCAAGGCGCGGATCGACTTCGACATTCCGCAGTTCAACGGCACCGTGCGCGTCATGGCCGTCGCCTGGACAAAGGAAGCAGTCGGCCATGCCCAGTCCGACGTCATCGTTCGCGATCCGGTGGTGATCACCGCCGGCCTGCCGCGATTCCTGGCGCCCGGCGATTCCGCCGTCATGCGGCTCGACATCGCCGACACCGACGGCCCCGCTGGCGACTACAAGCTGACCATCGACACGACGGGCGACCTGTCTACCGGCAGTGCCGCCTTGCCTGAAAAGCTGACGCTGGCCAAAGGCAAGCGGCAGACGCTGACCGTGCCGTTGATTGCGCAGACCGCGGGCAACGCCTCGATCACCATCAAGCTTGCGCATGCCGACGGCACCGCCGTCGAGCAGACGCTCTATGTGCCGGTGCGCCCAGCGCAACTGCCTGTGACCACCCGCATGGTCGTCGACCTCAAGGGCAATGGCGGCGCGCTGCGCGTCGACAAGGAACTGCTGGCGGCAAGCCTGCTCGATGGCGCTTCGGTCAGCGTCGGCGTTTCGCAGGCGGCTGCCTTCGATGTACCGTCGCTGCTGATGACGCTCGACCGCTATCCCTATGGTTGCGCCGAACAGACCACCAGCCGCGCCATGCCGCTTCTCTACGTCAACGAGATGGCTTCCGGCATCGGCATGGCCAGCGACCCCGATCTGCATGGCCGCGTCCAGGACGCCATCTACAAGGTGCTGAGCTATCAGGCCTCGGCCGGCAGCTTCGGCCTGTGGGGTCCGGGTTCCGGCGATCTGTGGCTCGACGCCTATGTCACCGATTTCCTCACCCGGGCGCGCGAGCAGAAATACGACGTACCGGCCCTGGCGATGAACCAGGCGCTGAGCAATCTGCAGAACGCGATCGGCTACGATCAGGACGTCCAGGATCGCGGCAGCGAGATCGCCTATGCGCTCTATGTGCTTGCCCGCAACAAAAAGGCCTCGGTCGGCGATCTGCGTTATTATGCCGACACCCAGCTCGAAGCCTTTACCAGCCCGATGGCCGTCGCCCAACTGGCGGCGTCTCTCGCGCTCTACGGTGACACCCAGCGCTCGGAGGCAACCTTCCAGGCCGCGCTGCAACTGGCCAAGTCGACGCCCGAATATGACTATTACCGGTCCGACTATGGCTCGCCACTGCGCGACGGCGCGGCGATCCTGGCGCTTGCCGCGGAAAGCAAGCCGGTGCCGACCATCGTGCCGGCGCTGATCCAGCTGGTGACCAGGGAACGCGCCGACGCCAGGTGGACCAGCACACAGGACGAGTCCTGGATGCTGCTGGCCGCCCGCGCGCTGAAGGCCGGCAATGATTCGATCGCGCTCACCGTCAACGGCGCACCGCATGCCGGCGGCTATTCGGACCAGATCGCCGGTGGCGACCTGGCCGACAGTCCGCTGACCATCGTCAACACCGGCAGAAATCCGCTGCAGGCGGTCGTCACCACCGTGGCCTCGCCGATCCAGCCTCTGCCAGCCGGCGGCAACGGCTTTACCATCAGCCGTACCTACTACAAGCTAGACGGCACAGAGGCCAACGTGACGGAGGTCAAGCAGAACGAACGCTATGTCGTCGTGCTCAAGGTTTACGAGCAGAACACCTGGCCTTCGCGACTGCTGATCACCGACCTGTTGCCGGCCGGCTTCGAGATCGACAATCCGGGCCTGGTCTCCAGCGCCCAATTGACGAACTTCTCCTGGCTGGCGCAGACTGATGCCGCCCATCTCGAATTCCGCGACGACCGTTTCGTCGCGGCTTTCAATCCCAACGACGGCGATGGCGACCCCAACATCACACTCGCCTACGTCGTGCGCGCGGTGACGCCGGGCACCTACGCCCACCCGGCGGCAACGATCGAGGACATGTACCGGCCGCAATATTCGGCTCGCACCGCCACCGGCATGATGGAGGTCAAGGCGCCGTAAGGCAAAAAATAGCGGATAGGAATATGGCGATGGCGCTGCCCCTCATTGCCCTGCCGGGCATTTCTCCCCGTATAGAGACGGGGAGAAAGAGCCATGCGCCGAAGTTTTCGCCGAACTTTAACGTCGCAGAAAAGGCGCCAAGGGTCGCGACAGCCCCCTTCTCCCCGTCACTAAACGGGGAGAAGGTGCCGGCAGGCGGATGAGGGGCGGCGCCATGCTCTCCAGAAAATTCCTGCGCCGAGCGGCCATCACGGGCATTTCCTTGGTCGGTCTCGCTGCAATCACCGCCGCCGCCCTCTGGCAGCTCGACCGCGCTTTTCCGCCGCCGCTGCCGGCTGCTTTGGCGGTCTCGACCGAGGTGCAGGACCGAGACGGCCAGCTGCTGCGCGCCTTCGCTACGCCGGATGGCTACTGGCGGCTCGCTACCAGCCTGGACCAGGTCGACAAGCAGTTCGTCGACATGCTGGTCACCTATGAGGACAAGCGTTTCTGGGATCATCAAGGCGTCGACGTGCTGGCACTGGCGCGTGCCGCCGGCCAGTTCGCGACCAGCGGCCATATCGTCTCCGGTGGTTCGACGCTGCCGATGCAACTCGCCCGGCTGATCGAACCGCGCGACAGCCGCAGCCTCGGCTCGAAGATCAAGCAGATGCTGCGCGCCCTCCAGATCGAACGGCGGCTTTCCAAGCGCGAGATCCTCGAACGCTATCTGACGCTGGCGCCCTATGGCGGCAATCTCGAAGGTGTGCGCGCGGCTTCGCTTGCCTATTTCGGCAAGGAGCCGAAACGGCTGACGGTCTCGGAGGCGGCCCTGCTCGTCGCTTTGCCGCAATTGCCGGAAAAGCGGCGCCCTGACCGCAACCTCGACGTCGCCCATGCCGCCCGCGACCGCGTCCTGACCCGCATGGTCTCGGCAGGCCTGCTCGGCGAACGTGAGGCCGCGCGTGCCGCGCTCGACGATGTGTCGGGGCTCCGGCGGACCTTGCCGGCGCTCGCTGCCCATGCGGCCTATACGATGCTGTCCAAGGCCATTCCCGGCCAGAAGCTGCAACTGACGATCCGCAAGAGTGTCCAGGAAGGGCTGGAGCAGGTGGCCAAGGATGCGGCCGCCAGGCTCGGCCCTCGCCTCTCGGTGGCCATGGTACTGGCCGATGCCCGTACCGGCGATATTCTTGGTGAGGTCGGCTCTGCCGATTTCTTCGATGCCAGCCGTTCGGGCTGGATCGACATGACCAAGGTCGTTCGCTCGCCTGGCTCGACGCTGAAGCCGTTCATCTACGGCCTCGCCTTCGAACAAGGCCTGGTGGCGCAGGAGATGCTGATCGAGGACAGCCCAGCCGATTTCTCCGGGTATCGGCCGAAGAACTTCGACATGGGCTATCAGGGCGATGTCAGCATCAGGCAGGCGCTGCAATTGTCGCTCAACGTGCCGGCGATCCGCGTGCTCGACGCGGTCGGCCCGGCCCGGCTGATGGCACGCTTTCGCCAGGCCGATGTGACCCCTATCCTGCCCGTCAACGAAGCGCCCGGCCTGGCGATCGGCCTCGGCGGCGTCGGGGTGACCCTGCGCGACCTGGTCCAACTCTATGCCGGCCTTGCCAATGGCGGCAAGGCACACACGCTGCATGACGGCACCGAGCCGGCGAATGCCGAACGCTCGACCACCACCATCCTCGACGGGCAGGCGACCTGGCAGATCACCGACATCCTGTCAGGCGTCAAGCCTCCCCAGGGTGCCGCCCAACGCGGCATCGCCTACAAGACCGGCACCTCCTACGGCTATCGCGACGCCTGGTCGGTCGGCTTCGACGGCCGCTACGTGCTCGGCGTCTGGGTCGGCCGCCCGGACGCCGGCGCTGTGCCCGGCCTGTCCGGCTATGTCTCGGCTGCGCCCATCCTGTTCGAAGGTTTTGTCCGTTCCAGCCTGGCCGCCGTACCGCTGCCGAGCCAGCCATCCGGCGTCCGGCGTCCGAAGCGCGAGGAGCTGCCGGTGACGCTGACGCGCTTCGGCGCCGGCGCCGATGGGCTGGTACAGGCGACGCCGACCGAACCTGCGCCAACCATCATCTTTCCGCCCGACGGCGCTCGCGTCGATCTCGGCACTTCCTCGGCCGACCCCTCGCCGCTGGTGCTCAAGCTGCAAGGCGGCCGCGCACCATTCCGCTGGCTGGCCAACGGCAAGCCGCTGGTCGGCATCGACCGGCGGCGCACCGCGACCTGGCAGCCGGACGGCGCCGGCTATTCGACCCTAACCGTGATCGACGCGGCGGGACGCGCGGCCAGTGTGAAGGTTTTCGTCGAGTGAAAGTTTCCCTTGAATAATTTCCGGCAGGTGATTCAGGGGATTGTGTTTTACGTCTTGCTTTCGGCCGCCGGTACTTTCTCGGCGTCTGCTGACGCGCTGCCCGCCAGCTTTGTTCGGCTAGCCGACATCGATCCCAATATCCGGCAGGATATCCGCTATGCCGGCCTCGAAAATTTCCTGCATCGCAAGGTAAGCGGCTACGATGCGCCGATATGCGTCCTCACCAGGCAAGCGGCGCAAGCGCTTTCGGCAGTGCAGAAAGCGATTGCCGCCGAAGGACTGACGCTGGTCGTGTTCGACTGCTATCGCCCTGCGCGGGCTGTCTCCGACATGGGTGACTGGACAAAAACGAGTGGACCACCGGACCCGCAATGGTACCCAAAGGTCAAGCGCAAGGATCTCATCGCCAAGGGCTATATCGGCGAACTGTCCACCCATTCGCGCGGATCGACGGTCGATGTCGCGATCGCGCGAGCCGACCGCAAGAGCGCTCCGAAACCGGCCTGCGGCGCGACCGATGCCGACACGCTCGATTTCGGCACGGGTTTCGACTGTTTCGATCCAGCGAGCGAAACGGCTCACCGATCCATAGCCAGTGAAGCGGCGGCTAACCGCAAAAGACTTGTCGAGGCGATGCGTGCCGGCGGCTTCAAGAATTACGCCCGCGAATGGTGGCACTTCACGCTGGAGAACGAGCCGTTTCCAAAAGAGCGCTTCAACTTTCCCGTTACCGCCGAATAGCCGGCCGAAACCTTCGGGCGCGACGCAGCCATTGCCGAAAAGCTAGCCGTCTCTAGATAATCGCGTCGGGAGCGCGATCATGGTCCATGCGGGGAAAATAGTTTCTCGCATCGCCGAAACTAGGCGAAAAATTGCTTCAATAGGCCAAAAAAGGCAACATTGAATGCATCTAAATTCTATCAATTCGGTAGATTGGCGCGAGTTCAACGGAGGCGGAAATGACCAAACCTCATTTCAGGAAACTGCTCGGCGCACTGGTCGCCACGTCTGTCCAGTTCGGCACGCTCGGTTTCGCGTTTGCCGACACCACCATTCTCAACGTGTCCTATGATCCGACGCGTGAGCTCTACAAACAATTCGACGAGGCCTTCACCGCCCACTGGAAGGCCGAGACAGGCGAGACGGTCACCGTCCAGCAGTCGCATGGCGGGTCGGGCGCGCAGGCTCGCGCCGTGATCGACGGCCTCGACGCCGACGTGGTGACGCTGGCGCTCGAAGGCGATATCAACGCCATTGTCTCGAAAGCGAAGAGGATCAATCCCGACTGGCGGACGAAATTCGAAAACAATTCGGCGCCCTACACCTCGACCATCATCTTTCTCGTCCGCAAGGGAAACCCCAAGGGCATCCATGACTGGGGCGATCTGGTCAAGGACGACGTCCAGGTGATCACGCCGAATCCCAAGACCTCCGGTGGTGCGCGCTGGAACTATCTCGCCGCCTGGGCCTATGCCAGCGCCAAGGATGGCGGCGACGAGGCCAAGACCAAGGAATTCGTCGGCAATCTCTATGCGCATGTCCCGGTTCTCGACACCGGTGCGCGCGGCGCAACCGTGACCTTCGCGCAAAAAGGGCTGGGCGACGTGCTGCTCGCCTGGGAAAACGAGGCCTATCTGGCGCTCGACGAGTTCGGCGCCGACAATTTCGATATCGTCTACCCGCCGACCTCGATCCTGGCCGAGCCGCCGGTCGCCGTGGTCGACGCTAATGTCGACGCCAAAGGCACGCGGAAAGTTGCCGAAGCTTATCTGAGCTATCTCTATTCCAAGGAAGGCCAGACGCTCATCGCCAAAAACCATTATCGCCCTTCGAAGCCCGAGTTGGTGCCGGCGGAGGACTTGGCCAAGCTGCCTGAGATCAAGCTGATCACCATCGACGACCCGCTTTTTGGCGGCTGGAAGAAGGCACAGCCTTATCATTTCGGCGATGGTGGTATATTCGACCAGATCTACAAACCGGCCCAGTAGCATTTAGATCAGGACGACATGACCACAGCACCCGCCAAGGCGGGGTGGCGATTCAGGCAGCCGAGCGTCATTCCGGGTTTCGGATTGACGCTCGGCTTCTCGCTTGCCTACCTCACCCTCATCATCCTCATCCCCCTGTCCGGGCTGATCTGGCGCTCGGCGGCGCTCGGCTGGACCGACTTCTGGGCGATCGTCACCGACCGCCGCACCATCAACGCGCTTGAAATCAGCTTCGGCACCGCCTTCATTGCCGCCGCCGTCAACGTCGTCTTCGGCACGATCGTCGCGTGGGTGCTGGTGCGCTACAGCTTTCCAGGCCGCCGCATCGCCGATGCCATGGTCGACCTGCCCTTCGCGCTGCCGACGGCGGTTGCCGGCATCGCGCTGACCACGCTTTACGCACCGAATGGCTGGATCGGAAGCCTGCTGACGCCGCTCGGCATTAAGGTCGCGTATACGCCGCTCGGCATCGTCATCGCGCTGGTCTTCATCGGTCTGCCCTTCGTCGTGCGCACCGTGCAGCCGATCATGGAGGAGATCGACAAGGAGGTAGAAGAAGTGGCCGCCACGCTCGGCGCCAATCGCTTCCAGATCATCAGCCGCGTTCTACTACCCGGACTGGCGCCTGCCATCGTCACCGGTTTCGCGCTGGCCTTCGCGCGCGGCGTCGGCGAGTACGGTTCCGTCATCTTTATCGCCGGCAACCTGCCGTTCAAATCCGAGATCGCGCCGCTTCTGATCGTCATCCGGCTGGAGGAATATAATTACGCCGCGGCGACCGCGATAGCGGCGATCATGCTGGCGCTGTCCTTCGTCATGCTGCTGGTCATCAACCTGGTGCAGACCTGGAGCCGCAAGCGCTATGGCTGACCCGGAGATCAAATCCTACGCGCCGCACCATGAAAGCCAGTCGCCGGCGGTGACCGAGAGCCGCACGGCGAGAACCGTGCTGATGATCGTGACCTTTGCCTTCCTCGGCATTTTCCTGCTCCTGCCGCTGATCATCGTCTTCAAGGAAGCTTTCGCCAAAGGTATCGAGGCCTACACACAGGCGCTGAGCGAACCGGACACGCGCTCGGCGATCCGCCTGACGCTTCTGGTCGCGGCGATCTCGGTGCCGCTCAATGTGATTTTCGGCATCTCCGCCGCATGGGCGATCGCCAAGTTCGAGTTCAAGGGCAAGGCGTTCCTGACCACACTCATCGACCTGCCCTTTTCGGTCTCGCCGGTCATTTCCGGCCTGGTCTATGTACTTCTGTTCGGCGCGCAAGGCCTGCTCGGCGCCTGGCTCAAGGCGCATGGCATCGTCATCCTGTTTGCCGTGCCGGGCATCGTGCTGGCCACCGTCTTCGTCACCTTCCCCTTCGTCGCCCGCGAATTGATCCCGCTGATGCAGGAACAGGGCAATGGCGACGAGGAGGCTGCCCTGTCGCTCGGGGCCAATGGCTGGCAGGCGTTCTGGTACGTGACGTTGCCCAACGTCAAATGGGGATTGCTCTACGGCGTGCTGTTGTGCAATGCCCGCGCGATGGGTGAGTTCGGCGCCGTCTCGGTCGTGTCGGGCCACATACGCGGGCTGACCAACACCATGCCGCTGCATGTCGAAATCCTTTATAACGAGTACAATGCCGCCGCCGCCTTTGCCGTCGCTTCGCTGCTTGCCGGCCTGGCGCTCGTCACGCTGGTCTTGAAAACACTTCTCGAGATGCGCTACGGCGCCGAGATCGCCGCGACGCGCGGACACTGACAAATGCATGTCGCCCAAAAGTGTGTAGCGGTTTTTGGACAACGACATGCATAAAACAAAGATTTAATGTCGCCCAAAAGTGGGAACCGGTTTTGGGATAACGGCATGCATCAACTACAAAAGGGATTTGCATGGAAGTTCGCGTTGCCAACGTGCGCAAGGAGTTTGAGCGGTTTCCGGCCCTCCGCGACGTTTCGCTCGACATCAAGTCGGGAGAACTGATCGCCCTGCTGGGACCTTCCGGTTCCGGCAAGACGACGCTGCTCAGGCTGATTGCCGGCTTGGAGCGGCCGACCCGCGGAAAGATCTTCTTCGGCGAAGAGGATGCGTCCCAAAAGTCGATTCAGGAGCGCAATGTCGGCTTCGTCTTCCAGCACTACGCGCTGTTTCGCCATATGACGGTCGCCGACAATATCGGCTTCGGACTCAAGGTCCGGCACGGGCCGTCACGCCCGTCGGCGAAGGAAATTCGCCGCCGCGCCTCGGAACTCCTCAACCTCGTTCAGCTTTCCGGTCTGGAAAAACGCTATCCGGCACAGCTTTCGGGCGGCCAGCGCCAGCGCGTGGCGCTGGCCCGCGCCATGGCGATCGAACCGGCCGTGCTTTTGCTCGACGAGCCGTTCGGCGCGCTCGATGCGCAGGTGCGCCGCGAACTGCGCCGCTGGCTGCGCGACATCCACGACGCCACCGGCCACACCACGGTCTTCGTCACCCATGACCAGGAAGAGGCGCTGGAGCTTGCCGACCGCGTCGTAGTGATGAGCCAGGGCCGCATCGAGCAGGTCGGCACCGCCGACGAAATCTACGACACTCCGAACTCGCCCTTCGTCTACGGCTTCATCGGCGAATCGAGTTCGCTTCCGGTCAAGGTCGAGGACGGCCAGGTCTGGATCGCCGACCGGCCGATCGGGCTTTCCGCGCCGCACGCACCGCAAGGCGAAGCGACGCTGTTCTTTCGCCCGCACGACGTCGATCTGGTGGAAGAATGCAACGGCTGCATCGCCGGCACGGTCGCCGCCAGCCGCCGCGTCGCCGGCACCAGGCGGGTCGAGCTCGAAATCGGCGGCGAACGTCAGCGGGTCGAGATCGAATTGCCCGTCGATCATCCGGCGGCGCAGAAAAGTCGCGTGGCTTTTAGGCCGCGGCGCTGGAAGCTTTTTCCGGCTGCTTGATCCTCTATCAGGCGCTACAACAGCCAGTTCTCGACCTTCAGGCCTTTGATCCGGTTGAACTCCCCGGTGTTGGCGGTCACCAGGGTAGTTCCAAGCGCACGGGCGTGGGCAGCAATAAAAAGGTCATTTTGGCCGATGGTCTGGCCCCTGCCTTCCAGTTCTGCGCGAATCGCGCCGTACTCGGCATCCACCGGCACATCGAGCGGCAAGACGGGAATCTCAGCCAGCAATTCCTCGACCTTCTTGTGCAACTTGGCTGATCTTTTCTTGACGCAGCCATATCGCAGTTCCGACGCGACCACGATGCTGGTACACACGGCGGCGTCTCCCACGCGCAGGACAGCGCTTGCGGCTTTCCCGGCCGGATTTCGGATCATGTCGCTGACAATGATCGTATCCAGCATGAACCGCATCAAAAAAATTCCTCTGATTTGACAGGCATATCCTCGACTTCGGGAAAGTCTTCCTCGGCACCGGGCGGCGCCTCTTTCGCCCATTGCGCGAGCAGCGCCGTGAGGCCAGGTTTGCGGACCGGCTCGATGATCAGGCGGTCGCCTTCACGGCTGATCAAGACCCTTTCGCCGGGAAGTTCGAACTCGACAGGAATGCGTACCGCCTGGCTGCGATTGTTACGAAACAGCTTCGCCTCTTTCGGCGGGGTTGTTGAATGGCGGCGTTGGGGCATGGCGATGGCTCCTTGTATATACCGCTTGTATATGCCAGGCAGCGCCGCGATGCATTCGTCTTGCCACCGCGTTAGCCGGCCGGGAATCTTCGTGCACGCGAACCACGCCGGCACCCCTTCCAAGCTGCGCGGAAGACCCTTCTTGAAAGAAAAAACTAGAAATCGCCCACAACGGGACTACTTTTTCTCGCGATAATGTCGAGGGGCCGCTCTGCGTGCCTCGTCGCGCAAGATGCCTTGCCGCTATGGTCCGGCAATAAGCGTACCGCATTGGAGCCCTGTTTCATGAAGCGATTTTTGCTTGGCGTCGCCACATTGGCCGGCCTCTTCCTCGCATCCTCCCAAGCCTGGTCGGCCGACAGATTGCTGAACGCCTCTTACGATGTCGGCCGCGAACTGTTTGCGCAGGTCAACAAAGCGTTCGTCGCCGGGCACCCCAGTGTGACCATCGATCAGTCGCATGCCGGAACTTCGGCGCAGGCGCGTGCCATCGCCGAAGGCCTCGGCGCCGACGTCGTCACCTTCAACCAGGTCATCGACATCGACTTCCTAGTCAAGAAGGGCCTCATCTCCGCCGACTGGCAGAAGGACTTTCCCGACAACGCCTCGCCTTTCTATTCGCTGCCCTCCTTCCTGGTGCGCGCCGGCAATCCGAAGCACATCAAGGATTGGAGCGATCTCGTGCGCGACGACGTGCAGGTGATCTTCCCCAATCCGAAAACCTCGGGCAATGCGCGCTACACCTATCTTGCGGCCACCGCCTACGCCAAGGAAGCTTTCAAGGACGACGACGCCAAGGTGAAGGAGTTCGTCACCAAGCTGTTCAACAACGTGCCGGTTTTCGACAGCGGCGGGCGCGCCGCGACCACCACTTTCGTGCAGCGCGAAATCGGCGACGTACTCATCACCTTCGAGTCGGAAACGCGCGGCGTCCGCAAGGAGTATGGCGAGGACAAGTTCGAGCAGGTAACGCCTTCGGTCAGCCTGTTGGCGGAATTTCCGGTGGCGATCGTCGACACCGTTGCAGACGAGCATGGCACGCGCGATCTCGCCAAGACCTATCTCGACTTCCTCTATACGCCGGAGGGCCAGGACATCGCCGCCCGCAACGGCCTGCGGGCCCGGGACGCGGCGGTCGCCGCCAAATACAAGGCTGAGTTTCCCGACGTCCGCCTGCTGACGGTGGAGGACGTCTTCGGCGGCTGGGCCAAGGTCCAGGCCGAGCACTTTGCAGCGGGCGGCCTGCTCGACCAGACTTATGGCAGCCGCTGAGGCGATCTTCCAACTTTGACAGAAGCCGGCTTTGCCGGCTTCTTTGCTTTCGCGCCGCGAACGGTGATTTCTGGCACTTTCCGGGCGCATTCCGTCCAAAACGTTACAAAGAATCAACGCGTTTGTGCCTACCGTGAGAACGGACGGCTTGTTTTCGCGAACGGCTTCGCGTGATCAAACCGTCATGATTTGCACACAAACAGCCGCCAGACGCGGGTGGTTGGGGCTTCATGGGTTGACTCGGGGCATGCTTACCAAAAAAGGCAAATACGGCCTCAAGGCCCTCGTGCATCTGTCGGGCCTGCCGGTCGGCCAGCTCGCATTCGTCAACGACATTGCGGTCGCCAATAACATCCCCAAGAAATTCCTGGATGCCATCCTGGGCGAGTTGCGTAACGCCGGCTTCGTCCAGAGCCGCAAGGGCAAGGAAGGCGGTTACCGCCTTGCCCGGCCGGCTTCCGAGATCAAGATCGGCCATGTCGTGCGTGTCCTCGACGGGCCGCTGGCGCCGATCCCCTGCGCCAGCCGCACGCAATACCAGCGCTGCGAGGATTGCGACGAGGCGATCTGCCAGGTTCGGCACATGATGCTGGAGGTCCGGCAGGCGATCGCCGAGGTGCTGGACAACCGCAGCCTCGCGGCCATGCGCGACGCCGACAATGACGATTTCCCAGTCGAACTGACGTCGCAAATCTAGCGCGCGAGCAGGCTCAAGGCAGTCGCGACGGTGTCGGCGACCGGACGCGTGCCATCCAAGGTTATCGCCGCCTCGTCCGCCGCTGGCGCCTCGAGCGTGGCGAACTGGCTGTCGACCAGGCTTGCCGGCATGAAATGACCCTTGCGATTGCCGACGCGCTGTTTTGCTGTTGCCGGGTCGATCTCCAGGTAAACGAAAACGATATCCGGGCAAAAGCCGCGCAGGCGATCGCGGTAGCTGCGCTTCAGCGCCGAGCAGGCGGCGACCACACCTTGCCCGCTTGCGACCGACGCGGCCATCCGCAGGCCGATCGCGTCGAGCCAGCCCTCGCGCAGCGCGTCGGTGAGCGGCTGGCCGCTCGCCATGCGCGCGACGTTTTCGGGCGGATGCAGCCTGTCGCCTTCGATAAAGAGGGCGCCCAATGCCGCTGCAAGCGCTTCGCCGACGACCGACTTGCCGCAGCCGGCAACGCCCATCACCACGATGGCGGGTATCGTTCGAACAGTGCTCGCCGGCTTATATGCCACGTCTTTACCGGTCATGCAGGTCAGCGGCTTGCCGGCGCGCGGCCATAGAGCAGCAGCATGGCGACGATGACGACGCCGTAGATGATCTGCCGTCCCGCCTCCGGCATCTGCATGACAGAGAGAATGGACTGCAAGAGGGTGATCAGGATTACCCCGGCGACAGTGCCGAGATAGGAGCCGCGCCCGCCGAGGATCGAGGTGCCGCCGAGCACCACCGCGGCGATCGACGGCAGCAGATAGGCATCGCCCATCGACTGTGCCGCCTTGGAGGCATAGCCGGCCAACAGCACGCCGCCGAAGGCGGAGAGCCCGCCCGAAACCGCAAAGGCGATCATCACCACGCGCCTTGTATCGATGCCGGAAAGATAGGCGGCACGCTCGCGATTGCCGATGCCGTAAACGGTGCGGCCGAAGCCGGTGCGGGTCAGCACGAACACCATTGCGGCGCCGATCAGCGCCCAGATGAGGACGGCGTTGGGCACGGCAGGAACGGCAAAGCCGGTCGCCAGATAGCGCATCGCACCGGTCGCCGAATCCTGCGGCGAGAAACCGCCCGTGTAGACCACCATCAGCCCCTGCGCGACGGCGTTGGTGGCAAGCGTGATGATCATCGAGGGAATGCGCAGATAGGCGACGCCGATGCCGTTGACGATGCCGATCAGAACACCGCAGAAGATGCCGAACGGAATGGCAAGCGCCACGCCGACGGTACCGTATGCGGCCGCGGCGCAGGCCATCATCGCGCCGGCCGCCACCGACCAGGGCACCGACAGGTCGATCTGGCCGAGCAGGATGACCAGCATCATGCCGGTCGCGATGACGCCGAGAAACGACGCCACCTTGAGCTGCTGCAAAAGGTATTCAGGCGACAGGAAGCTGCGCGAATAGAGGCTGCCGAGGAACAGCAGCAGCACGATACAGGCGAACGCCGTCAGCACCGCCGGGTCGGCGCGGCGGAGGAATTTCGGCATGCGGCCGGCGAGACCACTCACAATCGTTTCGCTCACAGGAACCACTCCAGCCGGTTGCGGACCCGAAACAGGGCGAACGCGCCGAGGCTGACCGCGATCAGCAGAATGACGCCCTGGAACAGGGGCTGCCAGAGCGGATCGAAATCGAAGACGAACAGCAGGTCGCCGATGGTGCGGAAGGCAAGCGCGCCGAAGATCGCGCCGATGGCGCTGCCCTTGCCGCCGAACAGCGACACGCCGCCAAGCACGACCGCGGCGATCGAAAACAGCGTATAGGCGTTGCCGCTGGCATAGGCCGCATCGCCGGTATAGGTGAAGAACGTCAGGAACAGCCCGCCGATCGCGGCAAGCAGACCGGCAAGCGCATAGGCGGCGAACTTTCCACGCCGGATCGGCACGCCGGACATGTAGGCCGCCATCTCCGAGGAGCCGGCTGCATAAGCGGCGCGGCCTAGCACCGACCGGCTGAACGGCACCCAGACCACGAGCACGACCGCCAGCAGCGTCACCAGACTCGCCGGCACAAAACCAAACAGGCGACCGGTCAGCGCATCGGCGAGCCCTTCATTGACCGAGCCGCCGGGAAACGGCCGAAGCAGCAGCGCGATGCCGAAATAGACCGCGCCGGTGGCGATGGTGGCTACGATCGGCTGCAGGCGTCCATAGATGACGATCGCACCGTTGATTGCCCCGCACAGCAGCCCGGTGCCGAGCACGGCGAGGACGCCGAAGGCGGTCTCGATGCCGGTGCCGACGACCAGCCACGAGGCCAGGCAGTTGGTCAGCGTGAAGATCATGCCGACCGAGAGATCGATACCGGCGGTGATCACCACCAGCGTTTGCGCCATGGCGACGAAGGCGAGCAGCACACCCTTGTTCGAGGCCGTCTGTACGACATTGGCGGTGAAGCCCGCCGGATGGTTCGAGGTGTAGATGACGAACATGACGACGAAGATGCCGAACGCCAGCAGCGTTCCGCGCTGTTCGGCAAGCCAGTAGCGCCAATCCTTCACGCGTCCGCTCCTTGCCTTGGCATCTCTTCATGAATGTTGAGCGCGCTGGCGATCAAGGCCCGCTCGGTGATTTCGGCGCCGACCAGTTCACGCTTGACCGCGCCGTCATAGAGCACCAGCACCCGGTCGCAGCAGCCGATCAGCTCGTCATAATCGGTCGAATAGAAGAGGATCGCCGCGCCTTGATCGGCAAGCTTGCGCATCAACTGGTACAGTTCCTGCTTGGTGCCGACATCGATGCCCCGCGTCGGGTCGTTGAGCAGGATGATGCGCGGCTGCCGCATCAGCCATTTGGCGATGACGACCTTCTGCTGGTTGCCGCCGGACAGCGCGCCGACCGGAATGTCGAGCCCGGCGGTCTTGATCGCCAGGAGACCGACCATGTCGTCGATCAGCCGCTGCTCGGCGGCGCGATCGATGATGCCGGCCCTGGACAGCCGATCGAGGGCGGCAAAGGAGAGGTTTTCGCGCACCGTCATCGGCAGCATCAACCCTTCCGTCTTGCGGTCCTCCGGGATCAGCGCCATGCCGATCCGGTCATCGCGCGCGGCGGCCGGGCTGGCGATCCGCACCGGCCTGCCGTCGATCAGGATCTGGCCTGACAGGCCGCGCAGCACACCGAAGAAGCCGAGCAGCAATTCGCGCTGACCCTGGCCGTCGAGGCCGCCGAGGCCGACCACCTCGCCCGCCCCGACCGATAGCGAGACATCGTGCAGCCGATCCGTCCAGGACAGGCTGCGCGCCTCGAGAACCGGCGTGGCTGCGGCAGCCGCCCGCGCGGGCTTGGGCGGAAAGATGTGGCTGTATTCGCGCCCGATCATCAGTTCGACGACCTCGTTGTCGCTCTTGGTGCCGGCGGCGTAGCTGGCGACATTGCGGCCATTGCGGAACACCGTGCACTGGTCGGCCAGCTCGGCGATCTCGTTCATGCGGTGCGAGATGTAGAGCAGCGCCAGCCCTTCCGAACGCAACCGCTTCAACACGGCAAAAACCCTGGCGACGTCAGCCGCGGTCAGCGCCGAGGTCGCCTCGTCGAGGATCAGGATGCGTGGCTTGCGCGCCAGTGCCTTGGCGATCTCGACCATCTGCCTTCTTGAAAGAGGAAGATCCTTGACCAGCGCCAGCGGATGGATATCGGAGGCGCCGGCGCGAGCAAGGGCTTCTTCGGCGATGCGGCGCTGCGCCTTGCGGTCGATCATGCCGAAACGCTTCGGCGGATCGGAAATGACGATGTTGTCGGCAACGCTGAGTTCGGGGACGAGCGACAGTTCCTGGAAGATGCAGACGATGCCGGCCTGGTTGGCGGCGGCCGGCGAAGCGAAGGTAACTTCGCTTCCGTCCAGCATCATGCGGCCCTCGTCGGGCGCAACGACCCCCGCCATGACCTTGATCAGCGTCGATTTGCCGGCGCCGTTCTCGCCGAGAATGGCGTGGATGCTGCCTGGAGTGACCGACAGTTCGGCCTTCTCCAGCGCCCGCACGCCGCCATAGCGCTTGGATATGCCTTCCATGCGGAAGAGCGGAACCGCACCGTCCATCGGCCCTCCCCAGGCGCTTGGCAATCAGGATGTCGAGCGCCGACGCCGCGGGATTCCCGCGGCGTCGGGCTGTCGGAGTTTACTGGTTTTCCTTGCTCTGGCCCATGATTTCCTGCGCCGTGAAATTGATGCCGCAGGTCGGGAAGGAATTGCCGACGAAGAAGTTGTCGGATTGGTCGGGGAAGAAATCCTGGCCTGCCTTGAAGTTCGGATCCTCGACGATCGCCAGCGGCAGCTTGACCGCTTGCGGCACGACCTGGCCTTCAAGTGCTGCAATCGCCGTCTTGATGGCAACCGCGACCTGAGCCGGGCCGGTGCCGGCCGACGAGCATTTCAGGCCGTCAGCGGCGAACTTGGCGCAGAATTTGCGGAAGCCGTTCTCCGTCTCGCCGCCGAACGGCACGAACGGATGCTTGGCATCGATCATCGCCTGCACGATGCCGGTATCGCCGCCCTGTCCGGTAATGCCGTCGAAGGGGCCGTTGGTGGCAATGGCATCGGCCGTAGCCTTTTGCGCAACGCCGTCATCCCACTTGCCGACGACCTCGGTGACATCCCATTTCTTGCCGGAAGCGTCGAGAACCTCGTGGATGCCGTTATGGCGATCGGTGTCGACGGACGTGCCGGCGACGCCGCGCACTTCCAGCACCTTGCCGCCGTTCGGCACGTGCTTGACCAGCCAGTTGGCCCACAATTCGCCAAGGCCTTTCTGGTCGACATTGACGTTGATGGCATCCTTGGTGTCGAGGATGTTGTCGAAGGCGACCAGCACCACGCCGGCTTCCTTGGCCCGCTTGATGACAGGACCGAATGCGGTCGGGTTCTGGGCGTTGACGACAATCGCGTCATAGCCGGAATCGATGAAATTGTTGATCGCCGAAATCTGGGCCGGCACGTCTTCGCCGGTCGAGACCACCTTGAATTCCTTGAGCTTGGCCGCGACGTCCGGCTGCGCTGCATAGGCCTTTGCCGTCTGCACCATCTGGATGCGCCAAGTGTTGGCGATATAGCCGTTGGCCAGAGCGATGCGGTACGGGCCGTCTTTCTTGGGGAACTTGAAGAACTGCGTATCGGCCGACCAGGGCGCGAAGCAGTCAGGCTCGGCCGATGGCCCCTTGACGATTTCAGGATCGGCGATCGCCGACGAGCTCAGCATGACGAAAGCAGTGGCGGCAACGATACCGCCAACGAGTGACTTGATCATCGATATTCCTCCCAGTTGCAGTTTTGTTTGTTGTTACGCCGATGAATTTGCGCGTTTCCGGCCCGGCACCTCCCGCCGTACCCGTCGCGCGTTCAGGTGGCCGAATGCCGACCCGATCCCCTCCTTTGCTGCCCGGCTAGTCCCACAAAAACTATCATATTATACATAATAAACAAGCATGAGCTGTCGCTTATGTATAATAAACAGCCTCCCATCGTCGGGGCGAAGTATCGCCCGGCGATAACTGGTAGCGCTACCATGACGTAGTGTAAAGCGCCATTGCGTCGAAGCTCGCTTCAGCGCGCCGTGCTCTCACGTCGCTTGAGTTCGAAGCCAAGGTCGACGACCCGCTGCTCTGGCCTGTTGCCTTCGATCGCCGCAAGCGCCATGGCGACCGCCCGCCGGCCGATCTCGTAGCGGTAGGTCCGAACGCTGGTGACCGACGGAAAGGCCACCTCCATCATGTCGAGATCGTTGAAGCCAACGATACCGATCGTCTTCGGCACGGCGATCGAAGCGCGGTGGCATTCGAACAGCACGCCAAGGGCGATATCGTCATTGTTACAGAACACCCCATCGAGGCTCGGCACCTTGGCCAGCGCGTCGCGGAACAATTCGCGGCCGAGGGTGACGCTGGAGGGCACCGGCGTCGTGGTGGTGAGCCTCGGATCGAACAGGCCGGCCGCCTCCATCGCCGCGCGATAGCCGGCAAGCCGCCGCTGCGAACGCGGATCCATGCGCGCACCGATGAAGCCGATCCGGCGATAGCCTGCCTCGATCAGATGTTCCGCAGCCGCCTTGCCGCCCTCGAAATGCGAGAAGCCGACCATCATGTCGACCGGATCGGGCCCGGTCTCCATCACCTGCACCACCGGACAGCCTGCCGTTTCCAGCAGTTTTCGCGACGCCGGCGTCTGGTCGATGCCGGCCACGATCAGCGCCGCTGGGCGTTGCGGGCCAAACACCTGCAGCAGCCGCTCTTCCTCGAGGCCGGAATAGTGGGTGTTGCCGAGCTGAATCCGGAAAGGGCCGTCCGACAGGCTGTCGTAGATGCCGCGCACCACTTCGGCAAAGACGTTGTTGGTAAGCGACGGCACCAGAACGCCAAAGACCTCGGCGCGCGCCGAAGCCAGCGCCCGCGCATTCGGGTCGGGCACATAGCCGAGCTCGTTCACGGCCGACTCGATCTGGCGGCGCAGATCTTCCGAGACACGCCCCGGCTCACGCAGGGCGCGCGATACGGTAATGGCGCCGACGCCGGCCTTGCGGGCGACATCGGCGATGGTCGGGCGGCCGCCGCCGCGGCGCGAGCGCGGCTTGATCACCGTACTCGTCCGGACGCCGGGCAACCGCCCACACGCGACCGTGAAACGATGTTCAGCGTTTTTGAAACTGCTGCCATGCCAAACTGGCCCGTTGCCACACCTTGTCTGGCGTCGCGCAGCCTTCGGCTGTTGTCAAGCGACGGCCGGAGAGACTGTATCCGTACCGCTGTGCTTCAGGCCGCCACAGCAGCGCTGCGCCGGGCCTTCCACAGCAGCAGCAGCATGGCCAAAATATTCAGCAGGTTCCAGGCAATGCCGTTGAGGAACGCGGCGGCATAAGAACCGGTCAGATCGTAGATCCAGCCCGACATCCAGCCGCCGATCGCCATGCCGAAAATGGTCGCCATCATGACGATGCCGACGCGCTGGCCAGCCTCCTTGGCTGGCATATATTCGCGCACGATGATCGCATAACAGGGCACGATGCCGCCTTGCGACAGGCCGAAGACCAGCGAGACGACATAAAGCGAGGCAAGCCCGTCGAACGGGATATAGAACAACAGCGACAGGCATTGCAGCACCGAGCCGATCAGCAGGGTTTTCACGCCGCCGATGCGATCGGCAAGGAAACCCGAGCCAAGCCGGCTGACGACGCCCGCCGCCAGCATGATCGACAGCATATCGGCGCCATGCGCCACGCCGTAGCCGAGATCCATGCAATAGGCGACGATATGGACTTGCGGCATCGACATCGCCACGCAGCAGCCGAGCCCGGCCACGATGAGCAGCGCCTGCAAGGCCGCCGGCGACAGGGAGATCGGCTGGACCACGCGGCTGCCCGGCGATCCCGGAGCCGCCTGGGGCGGTGCGCCGCGCCGGAGCAGCAGGATCAAGGGCACCATGGTGACCAGGCAGACGACGCCGATCGCGGCATAGGTGAAGCGCCAGCCTTCGGTCTGCATGACATAGGGCATCGCCGTCGGCCAGATCGCTCCGGCGAGATAGTTGCCGGACGCGGCAGCCGTCACCGCGACGCCGCGGCGACGGTTAAACCAATGCGAGATATCGGCGATCAAAGGGCCGAAGATCGCCGACGAGCCGACGCCGATCAACAGGCCCTGGACGAGGGTGAACTGCAGGATCGAACTGGTCAACGACGCCAGCATGAAGCCGGCGCCAAGTGTAATCGCGGCAATCAGCGCCGGGATCCAATACCCCATGCGGTCGATGGCGCGGCCGAACAGCACATTGCCCGCGGCAAAGCCGATCATGGTCGCGGTGTAGGGCATCGAGGCAGCGGCGCGATCGACGCCGAATTCTGCCTGCACGGCAGGCAGCACCACGACCACCGCCCACATGCCGACCCCGCCGATCGTTGCCAGCAGCATCGAGACGCCGAGCCGTATCCAGGCATAGGCACTGTCGATGCCGGAACTTCCTGCCTGGCTTGAGACGATTGGGGTCAAGAGCGTTTCCTGTCCGCAGTTCTTGAATCGGCGGTTCTGACCACTATCGGCGCATTCGCATCGCCGAGCAGCGCCACGACAGGCAAATCCGTGGCTCCAGCGATTCGGGCCGAAGTGGAACAGGGGTGCGCCATAAGGCGTTTTCCGGCAACGACCTAGTGGAAGGAGTTTGCCATGACCGCGCAACGGAAATGGTCCGCCGACGTCACCGAGCACAGTGACGCGCTGGACCTCGAGGAACATATCTTCGAATCCCACGATCCAAGGAAAATCGCCGCCTCGTTGAAGCGATCGGCCGAGCACAGCGACCGACGCAAGGCAGGGCCGTTTCAATCCGCCATGTCGATGCTGAATTTCTACATCAACCGCGCCGGCAAGAACCTGCCGGCGGCGCAGAAGGAAGTGCTGGAGGACGCAAAGGATGAACTGCGCGTCCTTTTTGGCCGCCCAAAGGAAGACTAGAATCGGTCACCATTAATTGGTTCTGCCAAATTCGGCTGAACTGGACCTAGTGACAGGGCCTCTTTGTCGCCAGTCTGCAGGCTCGGCTTGTCTTCCCAAGCCCGCAAAAGCCTGGCGTCATGACGGTCAAGATCGGCATCAATCCCATCACCTGGAGCAATGACGACGTTCCGGCGCTTGGCGGGGATACGTCCTTGGAGACTTGCCTGTCGGAAACGGCGCTGGCCGGCTACCGCGGCACCGAACTCGGCGGCAAATTTCCGCGCCAGGCTGAAGTGCTTGGGCCGCTCCTGTCTTCCTATGGCCTGGAACTCGTTTCCGGCTGGTATGATGGCCGCATTCTCGACCGCACGGTCGACGAGGAATTCGCGGCGATCACCCCACATCTTCAGCTGTTGCGCGACCTTGGCGCCAGGATCGTCGTCTACGCCGACACCTCGCGAGGTCGCCATGACGGCATTTTCGCACCGATCTCCGAGCGTCCGCGCCTCGCCGACAGGGACTGGCCGTCCTATGGCAAGAAACTGACCGCCCTCGCCGACCGCATGGCTGCATTCGGGGTCGGCATGGCCTTCCACCACCACATGGGCACCATCGTCGAGACGGACGATGAAGTCGACAGGCTGATGGCGGCGACGGGCCGAAGCGTCGGCCTTTTGTTCGATACCGGCCACTGCCTGTTTTCGGGCGGCGACCCGCAATCGCTGCTGCAACGGCATCTCGACCGTATCGTGCATTTCCATTGCAAGGACGTTCGCAGGGCGGTGCTGGAACGGGCACGCCGCGAGGACATGAGCTTCATGGCGGCGGTAATGGACGGCATTTTTACCGTGCCCGGCGACGGCTCGGTCGATTTCCTGTCATTGCTGAAACCCCTCGCTGCGCGCGGCTATGAAGGCTGGCTCGTTGTCGAAGCCGAGCAGGATCCGGCCAAGGCGCATCCGCTGACCTATGCCAGCAAAGGCTATTTCTCGCTGCTCGCCACCGCCCGCGAGGCCGGCTTCGAAGTGGCGACTCGGAAGGCAGGCTGACCGGCCCGCATTGCGAGCCGGAGGAACATAATGGGCGCGCGCCTCGATGGGGTTAGCGACGCGAAAGCGCCCGGCGATCCGCGCCGCCTTGCTCCCTGCGCGGCGCGGATCGCAGAATCCCGGCTCTGGATTAAAACCCCGACTTTCAAGCTTGAGGCCGGCCGGAAGCCGTGCCTTGATGCAACCGAGGAGGAGCGACATGGCTTTCGAAGCTGCGCTTGGCATGGAACGGCTTTGCACCATCCGGGAGATTGCCGAGAAGGCGGAACTTGGCGCCGCCACCGTGCATCGCGCGCTGAAGAACAGCCGCGAGATCCGCCCCGAAACCAGGCGACTGGTGCTCGACACTGTCTGCCGGCTCAACGAGGAAAAGATCGCCCGCGCCGCCCGGTCCGTCGGGGGATAGTGCCGTGGCCGACCACATGCGCCTTTCCCTCGACATCATGTCGGTCGACCGTGCTTCGGAAGAACCGATGCATCGTCAGATCTACGGCGCCTTGCGACGCTTCATCCTTGACGGCCAGATCCCGCAGAACACGCTGCTGCCGTCGACGCGCTCGCTGGCCGAAGATCTGAAGGTCGGGCGCAACACGGTCATCGCCGCCTATGACCAGCTCCTTGCCGAAGGTTTTATCGAGGCGCGTGCCGGATCGGGCACCTGGGTGGCGCCGATCCAGCAGAACCGCCCCTTGGCATCCCTGCGCGCCGGACTGGCAGCGCCGCAAAAGCTGTCGCGGCGCGGTCAGACCATCGTCAACGGCCCGCAACCGCCGCGTAATGCCGGCGTCATCAATTTCCATCCGGGCGTGCCTGAAACGGCATCGTTTCCGTTCACCATCTGGTCAAGCCTTCTGGTGCGCAATGCACGCAGCCGCGACGAGAGCCTGCTTGGTTATCTCTCCTTTGCCGGCCACCCCGGCCTGCGTCAGGCCATTGCCTCGACCATCGGCCTGTCGCGCGGCATCAGCTGCACCGCCGACCAGGTGATCATCGTCACCGGTGCGCAAGCAGCACTCGATCTCGTCTCGCGCGTGCTGATGGACGAAGGCGACCATGTCTGGATGGAGGAGCCCGGCTATCTCGGCGCCAAGAGCGCCTTTCTCGCCAGCGGCGCCAGGCTGGCACCGTTGAAGGTCGACCGGCGCGGCTGGCATCTTGCCGATCCGGAGCTGCCGCCGCCGCGGCTGATCTATGTGACGCCATCCTGCCAGTGGCCGTTCGGCACCATCATGCGCATCGAGGAGCGATTGCAGTTGCTCGACATCGCCGAACGCAACGGCGCCTGGATCGTCGAGGATGACTATGACGGCGAATACCGGTTCCGCGGCCGGCCGGTGCCGGCGCTGCGCGGGCTCGATCATGCCGACCGCGTCGTCTATATCGGCAGCTTCGGCAAGACGCTGATCCCGGCGCTGCGCATCGGTTATCTGATCGTGCCGCGCGAATTGTCGGTGCCCTTCGACCGGGCGGTGAGCATCACCGGTCAGTTCGCGCCGCTGATCCTGCAGGCAACGGTCAACGACTTCATCACCCAGGGCTATTTCGCCACGCATCTCAAACGCATGCGCCGGCTCTATGCGCGCCGGCAGGCGAACTTCGTCAAGCTATGCCAGGAGCATCTGGCCGAATGGCTGACCGTCACGGAAAACGATTCCGGCATGCAGCTGCTGGCGAGCTTCGTCAGGCCCTATAAGGACAGCGACGTGGTTGCCGCGGCCGTCAAGGAAGGGCTCGACGTCCAGGGCATCTCGATCAACTACCATTCCACAGAACCCGAGCACGGCCTGTTGCTCGGCTATGCAGCGATGGACGAACGCCAGATCCTGCGCGCCGTGCTGGCGCTGCGCGCCGCGTTTCTAAGATTGGACAGAAGCTAGAGCCGGCTCTCCATCTCGTTCACCGCGGGGTTGAGTCAATCGCCCGCAGTGATTAGGAAGATGGGGCGTCGGTCCTTGTTTTTCGGCGTTCGCGCAAAGCGCGCTTCCCAAGGCCGAACCACCCCGAAAACCAGAAGCATGCCCACCGCCGGTACGGCGGGCACGCATTCATCTGAACCATGAGGATTGCCATGAGAACCGCATCCTGTGCCTGTGGGCAACTGAGGATCTCCTGTAACGGAGAGCCGCAGCTGGTCGCACAGTGCCACTGCCTCGACTGCCAGAAACGGACCGGCAGCACATACGGCGTCGCCGCCTTCTTTGCGCGCGACAAGGTAGAAGCCGAAGGCGACGCCAGTACCTACAGGCGATCGGCTCGGAGCGGCCATCACGTCATTTTCCATTTCTGCCCGGGCTGCGGCTCGAGCGTCTTCTGGGAGCCCGAGCGAAAGCCTGAATGGATCGCCGTCGCGGTCGGCTGCTTCGCCGATCCCGCCTTTCCGGCCCCGGCGCATGTTGGGTGGGAAGAACGGCGTCATCCCTGGGTTTCCGGTTAGCGACGCCAACCCGCCAGGGCAGCGCTTTATCTTACTGGTTGATCTCGGGTTCAACGAGCTTCGCCAGATTTCGCAGCGACTCCTGCCAGCCGAGATAGCAGGCCTCAACCGGGATGGCGTCTGGAATACCTGCCTGCGTGATATTCACTTCGGTGCCGACCGACACTTTCTTCAATGTCACGGTCACCTCGATCTCGCCGGCCAGGTTGGGGTCGTCGAACCGGTCGGTGTAACGCAGTTGCTCATTGGGCACGAGCTCGACATATTCGCCGCCGAACGAGTGGCTGTCGCCGGTGGTGAAGTTGCGGAAGGACATTTTGAACGTACCGCCGACTTTCGCCTCGAAGTGATGAACCGTGCAGGTGAAGCCGTTCGGCGGAAGCCATTTGGCAAGTGCGTCCGCTTCGAGGAACGCGCGGTAAACTTTCTCCGGGCTGGTTGTCAGAACGCGGTGCAGCCGTACGGTGCCGGGCATATCGTTAATCCTCCCTGTTGGTGATCGGTGCCCCCTAGGACGAGCGGAGCCCGGCCTATCCGACACGGGCCTGCGGATTTTTGACGACCGGTAATGCCGACCGGAATCCTCGCCCGGCCGCCGGACAAGGAACTCGGCCGCAGGGTAGCAAACCGCGTCGGATCTGGTCTAGTTCACACTGTCGAACTTCTGCAGATCAACCGGTGCCGCCTTGCGCAATTCGATATCATCGAGCGAAGCATTCTCCAGCGCCACCCGCGCCGCCGCGTCGATGTTGTGGATCATGTCCTGAATGTCGGTATCGCTGTGCGCTGGGTTCATGGCGACCATCACGGTGCGGTTGAGGATGTCGAGCGAGCGCTTGCCGAGGTCGTCGGAATAATCCAGCCGCAGGCCCTGGTTCTCGGGCAGTGCGTAAGGATTGAGCGCCGGATGATGCGCGCCTTCATGCATCAGCACCTGGTCCCACTGGGTGAAATTGTGACGGCCGGTCTTGCCGGCGACGACGCTGGGAATGGTCTTCGAAAAAGTCTGCGCCGCCTGCTCGCTCGGCAGCAGGTACATCACCTGTGCGGCACAATCGTCTTCCGCGCTGTTCATCGGTGACGGCGTCAGCCCAAGATTGCTAAGGTGGCGGGTACCGGCCAGCACCGTCTTCTTCTCGGCCCGCATCGCCTCGATGATGCCGTCCAGCCGGTCGAGTTGGACGTTGAGCATCGCCCCCATCAATTCGGAAGCACGCGCGCCGATGCCGGCGAAGGGTTTGATGCTGTCGCTTCTGCCCTGCCAGTAGAAATGGCAAGGGTCGATGGCGCAGCGCGCCCGCTCCGCCACTTTCGGGTCGCTGGTGGCGATGCCGCCGCCCTCGCCCGAGGTCATGTTCTTGAAGTAGTTGAAGGAATAAGCGCCGGCATGGCCGATCGAGCCGAGCTTGCGGCCCTCATAGCCGCCGCCGATGCCTTGGCAGACATCCTCCAGCACCAGCAAGCCGCGCTTGGCAGCAATGTCCATGATCGCATTCATGTTGCAGGCCGCGCCCCACATATGCACCGGGATGACCGCCCTGGTGCGCGGCCCGATGGCATCGCGCAAGGCGATGGGATCGATGGTCAGGCTCTCGTCGATGTCGACGATGACGGGAATGGCCCCTACCGACAGCACCGCGGTCGCTGTCGCCATATAGGTGTGCGCCGGCACCAGCACCTCGTCCCCCGGGCCGATGCCGAGGCCGATCAGGCCGGCGGCGAGCCCATAGGTGCCGCTGGCGGCCAGCGCGAAATGCTCGACGCCAAGATGCTGCGCATAGCGGGCCTCGAAGCGGTCGCATTCGCTGTCCTTGCCGTAACGAAACAGCGCGCCCGAGCGGATCACCCTGGCAATGGCTTCGATTTCCTCTTCGCCGGCGGTGTACATGACAGGCCTCCAGTCACTTGACAGTGTGGGTCACTTGATAATGTGGTCGCTTGATGGTGTGGACAGCTGTAGGCTTGTCGGCACAGTTTGAAAGAACCACTCCGCCGCTATTCGACCAAGCCATCTGCGCCCGAAAGACGGTTCCTATGACTGGTTTTGAACCGTGATTGGGGAATCGGCAGCTAAGTGTCTCAGCCGGCAGGCAAATCGTACCCATCCGAATTCGCCAAAGTGGCCCTGTCGGAACGGCAGGTTTCGGCGTTCCATTCCGGCCAGTTGGGCAAACGGTTGGTTCCATGAAATACGGGACACACTTTGGAAGACCCTCGAAACCGGCGCGCCGGCGGGAAGGCGGCCGGTCGTGAACGCCGCCGGCTCCAGCAAACGGATCGTGCTCCACGAGGACGATGTCGGCATGTGCCACGGCGCCAACAGCGCCTTCCTCGAATTGAGCGGGCTGGGCGTCTGCAGTTCCGGCGCGGTGATGGTGCCATGCCCGTGGTTCCTCGAAATGGCCGAAAGCGCCGCCGCCAACCCTGGCCTTGACCTTGGCGTTCACCTGACGCTGAACAGCGAGAAACAGCACTACAAATGGCGGCCGTTGACCGCGCCGTCGCGGGCGGCCGGCTTGACCGACGAGTTCGGCTTCTTCTGGCCGGATGTGGCGACCACGCGCCGCAAGGCGGTGCCGCAGGCGGTCGAGGCCGAGCTTCGCGCCCAGATCGACACCGCCTATCGCGCCGGCATCGACGTCACCCATCTCGACGCCCATATGGGCGCGGCATTGTCGCCGGAATTTTGCGACATCTACATCAAACTCGGGCTCGAATATCAGCTGCCCGTGCTGCTGACCAAGACCCTGTCCGCCTATTCCCCCAACGACAATCTGGTCGGCGTCACCGAGGAGGCGTTCCAGCGCGGCGTGGCGCTGGCCCGTGCCGGCGGCTTTGCCATTTTCGACGCCGCCATCCAGACGACCTGGGGCCGGCCGCGTTCCAGGCCGATCGAGCCGGCTTACAAAGCGCTCATCGAGGGTGTGCGCGAGGGCCTGACCTTCTTTTGCCTGCATTGCAACGCGCCCGGTGAACTCGAGCTGATCGAGCCGCGCTCCGCCTATATCCGCACCGAAGAGTACGAGCTGTTCCGCGACCAGGGCTTTCGCGACTGGCTCGCCGCACAGCCGATCGACGTCATCGGCATGAAGCCGTTGCGCGAGGAGCTTCGCGCAGCACTCTCGGCCGGGCGATTATCAACAACAGCCCGCGGCAACAACGCGGGCGAACAGCGATTGGCGTCGGCAAAGGCCCGCAAAGCGGCCACCCGATCCGCAACGTGAGCCGATCGTCGCGGCCGGAAAACGGCGCCAGAGGGATTGGAACTGCAACGATAAATGGGAGAATAAGATGAAAACTCTTCTGAAAGTGGCATTGGGCGCCTTCGTCTCGGCGGGCCTGGTGACAGGCATTGCGCATGCCGCGGGCCTGAAGGATCCGAAGGACGTCCGCATCACCTTCGTAGTGCATGGGTCGGCGTCCGATCCCTATTGGTCGGTGGTCAAGCGCGGCGTCGATGACGCGGCCGCCCTTACCGGCGCCAAGGTCGAATATTACGCGCCGCAGGTCTTCGACGTGGTCGAGCAGGCCCGGCTTCTGGACGCCGCCATCGCCACCAAGCCGGACGGCATCGCCGTCTCCATCGCCGACGCCAATGCGCTCGGCAAATCGGTCAAATCCGGGCTTGCCGCCAATATTCCCATGGTGGTTCTGGATTCCGGCGAGAAGGAAGGCGCCGAGCTCGGCACGACGCTCTATGTCGGCACCGTTTCCGAATATGATTCCGGCAAGAAGGCCGGCGAGCGGCTGGCCAAGGAAGGCACGCTCAAGGTCGTCTGCATCAACCACGAGGTCGGCAATGTCAGCCTCGACCAG
The DNA here is from genome assembly GCF_040321495.1 of Mesorhizobium sp. M0408. Lineage (NCBI taxonomy): Bacteria > Pseudomonadati > Pseudomonadota > Alphaproteobacteria > Hyphomicrobiales > Phyllobacteriaceae > Mesorhizobium > Mesorhizobium sp. M0408. Next base: position 85,642 of record NZ_JAMYRO010000021.1, read on the forward strand.
CGCTGCCAGGGCCTCAATGACGGGCTGAAGCCCTCCGGCGGCGGCACCGAGGTTCTGGCCGTGGCGCCGGATCCCGCCGACGTCCAGCGCCGTACCGAGGCCTATCTGTCGGCGCATCCGGATACACAGGCGGTCTTTGCGCTTGGCGCCACCGCCGCCAATCCGCTGATCCCGATGTTCCGCGACAAGGAACTGTTCGGCAAGCTCAAGCTCTACACGTTCGACATCAGCCCGGAGGTCCTCGATTCTGTCGTCGCCGGCGAAATGGGCTTCGGCATGGACGCCCAGCAATATCTGATGGGCTATTTGCCGGTGATCTATCTGGTCGAGCAGGCAACGCACGGCTTCTGGCCGCAGAACAACGCCTATACCGGACCGCTGTTCATAGACTCGCCGGAAAAAGCCAAGGCGATCCTGGCGCTCGCCAAAGAGGGCATCCGCTAGGCAAGCGCTCCGACGGAACGGGAGAATGCGCCAAGCGCTCTCCCGATGCGTTCGAAGATTGCGAATTGAGCGATTGGAGAGCCTAATGGCGGTCGTGGAAGACAAGGCGATACCTCCGGGCGAACTGAAGGCGACCGACCGCTTCGGGATGACGTCGAAGCGGGCCGCCGGCGCCGACGAGCGGCTGGCCAGCACCGGCAAGCTGACCCAGTGGCTGCGCCGGCCGGAAGCCGGTGCCGCCGGTGGGCTGCTTGCGACGATCATCATCTTTGCGCTGCTGCCGGGCGCGGCAAACCTCTATTCGCTGCAGGGATCGATGACTTTCCTGACGCTGTCGGCGGAGCTCGGCATCGTCGCCACCGCGGCAGCACTCCTCATCATCGCCGGCGAGTTCGATCTTTCGGTCGGCTCCATGGTCGGCTTTGCCGGTGTCGTCATCGGGCTGACGGTGAAGTACTGGGGCCTGCCGCTATGGGGCGGCATCGCCTGCGCCTTCGCCGTTGCCATCCTCACCGGCTATCTCAATGGCCTGATCGTGGTGAAGACGCGCCTGCCCTCCTTCATCGTCACGCTCGCCACGCTCTATATCCTGCGCGGATTGTCGATCGGCATCACCCGCGCCGTCACCGGCCGCACCCAGATCCCCTACATACTCGAAGGCGCGCCGGACCCGGCGACGGCCGGCGTTTTCAACGGCCATCTGCTCACCGGCCTGTTCCGCTGGATGGGCGCGCAAGGCTGGATCGCCACCCGCAGCGACGGCATTCCCTTCGTCGCCGGCATTCCGATGTCGATCGTCTGGTGGCTTGGCCTGACGGCGCTGGCCGGCTACGTGCTTACCCAGACGAAATACGGCAACTGGATCTTCGCCACCGGCGGCGACCTGATTGCAGCCCGCAACGTCGGCGTGCCGGTCGATCGCGTCAAGATCAGCCTGTTCGTCTACACCGCCTGCGCGGCGACGCTGCTTGCCACCATCCAGGTGATGGAGGCGGGCTCCGCCGACACCACGCGCGGCCTGCTCAAGGAATTCGAGGCGATCATCGCCGCCGTCATCGGCGGCGTGCTGCTCACCGGCGGCTACGGCACCGTCTATGGCGTGCTGTTCGGCGCGCTGATCTTCGGGCTGGTGCAGATGGGCATCTTCTACACCGGCATCGACACCGACTGGTTCAAGGTCTTCCTCGGCATCGTCATCCTGATGGCCGTGCTGGTCAACAACTACATCAGGCTGAAGGCGCTCGGCCGCGGAGGTGGCAAATGACCGAACCGGCCCAAATGACCGAACCGGCCCAAATGACCGAACCAGCAATGGAACTGCGCGGCGTCAGCGTCAATTTCGGCTCGGTGCGCGCCCTCCAGAACATCGACATCAAGGTCTATCCGGGCGAGGTCCACTGCCTGCTCGGCGATAACGGCGCCGGCAAGTCGACGCTGATCAAGGTCCTGTCCGGCGTCTATCGGCCGAGCAAGGGCGAAATCCTGGTCGACGGCAAGCCGGTCACTTTCCGCAGCCCGCGCGACGCGCAGGAGCTCGGCGTGGCAACGGTGTTCCAGGACCTCGGCATGATCTCGCTGATGTCGATCACCCGTAACTTCTTCCTCGGCCGCGAGCCGACCAAAAGCAGCCTGCCCTTCTCGCGCATCGACAAGGAGCGCGCCAACACCATCGCCAGGCAGGCGATGGCCGATATCGGCATCGACGTGCGCGATCCGACGCAGGCCGTCGGCACGCTGTCGGGCGGCGAGCGCCAGTCGGTGGCGATCGCCCGCGCCGTGCATTTTGGCGCGCGCGTGCTGATCCTCGACGAGCCGACGTCCGCACTCGGCGTCCACCAGGCGGCGATGGTGCTGAAGTTCATCATCGAAGCACGCATGCGGGGTTTGGCCGTGATCTTCATCAGCCACAACATCCACCATGCCTATCCGGTCGGCGACACCTTCACGCTGCTCAACCGCGGCCGCAATCGCGGCACCTACGCCAAGTCCGAGATTTCGCGCGACGAGGTCATCTCGATCATGTCGGGCGGCGAGGATCTGAAAGCCGTCGAGGCGGAGATTGCCGGCCTGCTCGCCCAGATCGGCAACCGGCCGCCTGCGGCGCCTTGAGCTGACAATCGGACATTGCGGGGAATGATCCAATGAGCAGGATACGCGTCGGGGTCGTCGGCGCCGGCATGATCTCGCAGGTAGAGCATATCCCCAATCTGCTGCGCCTCGGTGAATTGTTCGAGGTCGTCGGCGTCGCCGATCCCTCGAAGATTTCGCGGCAGTTCGTCACCGACACCCATGGCATTGCCAATTTCGAAACGATCGACCAGCTCTTCGACCAACGCCTCCACGCGGTGGTGATCGGCTCGCCGGACCCGCTACATCACGAACAGGTGCTGGCGGCGCTGGCGGTTGGCCTGCATGTCTTTTGCGAAAAGCCGCTCTGCTATTCGCTGGCGGAAATCCTGGAGATCGTTGCCGCGCGCGATGCCGCCAGGAAAATCGTTCAGGTCGGCTATATGAAGCGCTTCGATCCGAATTACCGGCTGGCGCTCGGTTCGCTGCCCGGAACATCGAGCACGCTGCGCGCGGTCTCGGTGGAGGTAAACGATCCCGACGCCTGGCCGTTCATCGCCCATCAGCCCTACAGGCGCGGTACCGATATCCCAAAAGACATGATCGCCACTGTCGCCGCCAAGCAGAAGCGCCAGGTCGAAGAGGCCGTCGGCGTGCATCTGACCGATCTCGCTTTCCGTGGATTTACCGGCGCTTACAGCTCGGCCTTGATTCACGATGTCAATGCCGTCCATGGCCTGCTCGATGCGCTCGGCGTGCCGGACGGCGAGGTCGTCGGCGCGCAGATCTTTGCCGATGGCGACGGCGGCCAGGGCGCCGTCAAGCTGCTGGACGGGCAAGCGCTGTGGACCATGACCCACCTCGCCGTACCCAAGCTCGCCGAGTACAAGGAGCGGATCACGCTGTTCTTCGACGATGCCAGCCTGGAGCTCGAATTCCCCTCGCCCTGGCTCAACCATCAGCCGACCCGGCTGACGGTGACGACCTCGGACGGTCACACGCTGTCGAAGAAAGATTTGCGTGCCGGTTACGCCGAAGCCTTCGTCGAAGAGATGCGTGGCTTCTGGGCAGCGATCGTCAATGGCGATGCCGTCGTCAACCCAGCCGAACACGCCGCCCGCGACCAGGCGCTGCTGATCGGGCTGACCCGGCGGCATCTCGCGACCGCACCCTTCGACTGAGCACTCCACCTGTAGCCGAACGGCGCTATCTGGACTTGATGACGCTGTCGGTATTGGCCAGCAGCTTGCGCACCGCATTGCGCGCCGCGTCCGGCCGCTGCAGGCGGATGCTCTTCTCGATTGCCTCATGCAGCCTCTGCGCATGCTGCAAATCGTCGAGTTCCCGCGTGGTATAAGCAAATAGATGATCGAATGCCGATTCGATCAGCACGCCGAGCGGCACCAGCAGATCGTTGCCCGAGGCGCGCAGGATGGCGAGATGAAAACGCGTGTCGGCGCGCGTCCGCTCCTGCAGGTTGGTCGCCTCGCCCATCTCGCGGCAGGCCTGGCTGATCTCGGCCATCTGCTCGTCGGTGCGCCGCATGGCGGCAAAGGCGCTGGCTTCCGGCTCGATGATGTGGCGGAACTCCTGCACGGTCCTGAGGAACACCTCACGATCCGGCGAGGTCGCGTACCAGGCCAGCACATCGCGATCGAGCAGGTTCCAGCGCTCCTTAGGCTCGACCCAGCTGCCGATTTTGGGACGTGACGACAGCAGGCTCTTCGCCATCAGCATTTTTATGGCTTCGCGCACCGCCGAGCGGCTGACGTCGAACGTCTCGGACCATTTGGCTTCGTTGGGCAGGATGGTTCCTGGCGGATAATCGCCGCGCACGATCCTCAGTCCGATTTCGTTGGCGAGCGACGCGTGAACGCTCGACCCCGGTATGCGCGCCGCATCGGCCCGGCGAATACCGCTCGTGCGTTCGGCGAACGCCTCGGCCGCTATCTTTCCCTTATTCGGCTTCGCGTCCTGCATAGCTCCACAAAGTCCGGATTTGGAGGCGTGTCAAGGAGATGAAATCGCCGGCAATATCTCAGCTTGATTTTCCGCATCCGTCGCCTCGCCGACACCGCGCTTTGCCGAGCGTTCACGCTGGGACGGCACGAACGGCTTCTCTTTGTCCCGACTGAATTCCTCGATCAGGAAATCAAGGAAGACACGGATTTTCGGGGCAAGATGCTGCCGTGCCGGATAGACCGCGTAGAGCGTGGTTTCGACCTTTTCCCAGTCATCCAGAGCCGATTGCAGCCGGCCTGCTTTCAGGTCGCTCTCGACATAGGGATAAGGGATCAGGCTGACGCCGAAGCCGGCACGCAGCGCATCGCGCACGGCAAGGCTTGAAGAAACCCTGTATCGTCCGTCGATGGCGATCCGCTCGGCGCGGCCGTCCTTGCGGAATTCCCATATGTCCGCATGCCCCGAGAGGCTGAACCGGATGCAATTGGCCGCCTTCAAATCGGCAGGCGTCTTGGGCCGGCCATGCTCCTCGAAGTAGGACGGAGCTGCGCAAAGCACGTGCGGCATGACCGCAAGCTTTCTCGCGACCAAACTGGAATCCTCGAGATTGTCGCTGCCGCGAATGGCCAGGTCAAATCCCTCCCGCACGATATCGACGCGCCTGTCGTCAAGATGCAGATCGAGCTTCAAATCGGGATAGCGCGATAGAAACGCGGGAATGGCAGCCGAAAGCCGCGTCAATGTGACAGTCATCGGCGCGCTGACCCGCAACGTGCCGCTCGGCGCCGTCTTGATCGGGCCGAGCACCTGGTCGGCCCTGGCCAGCGCATCGAGCCCCTGCGTGACATGCTCCAGGTAGATCCTGCCCTCTTCGGTCAGCGCCATGCGCCGCGTTGTCCGGTTGATGAGCCGCACCCCCAGATGCGCCTCCAGTTCGGCGATGTTCTTGCTGACCGCGGGAGGAGAGAGACCGAGCCGCCGTCCAGCTTCGGCAAAGCTGTTCAGTTCCGCCACCTGGCGGAAAACCTGCAACGCCGTCAGGCGATCCATCGCACCATTCTCTTCCAGTAAATAATGTCTTGCAATTGTTGCATATTATCGCTCCTTGGTAAATTCTCTATCTGCTTCCCGAACGACTTTCTCAGTTTCGGAATGACATGATGACCAACCCCGCAATTTCCCTTATCGAGCGGCGCATGTCGGCCAATCGGTTCGATGCCTCGCACGAATTGACGGACGCCGAGATCGAGGAGCTGGCACGTCTCGCAACGCGCGCGCCAAGCGCCTACAACCTTCAGAATTGGCGGTTCATCGCGGTGCGGACGCCGGAGGCAAAGGCACGATTGCGCAGCCTCGCCCATGGCCAGGCCAAGGTGCAGGAGGCAGCCGTCACCTTCATCATCTGCGGCGTACTGCCCGACCACGCTGCCCTCGATGCCAGGCTCCGTCCGTTCGTCGAAGCCGGCTTCATGCCGGCGGATATGGCTTCGGGGTGGCGGGAGGGCGCCCGCGCCCAATATGCCGATCCTCTAGCGGCCCGCGACGAAGCCGTGCGCTCGGCAACGCTTGGCGCCGCAACGCTGATTTTCGCGGCCGAAGCGCTGGGGCTCGTCTCCGGTCCGATGGCAGGCTTCGATGCCGAAGGCGTGGCCCGCGAGTTTGGCCTTGCGCGCAATGAAATGCCGGTGATGCTCATCGCGGTCGGCCGCGCCGCGCCCGGAAACTGGCCGCAAAAGCCGCGCCGCCCTCTTGCCGAAGTTCTGGAAATCTTTTGAAGACGCACCGTTCCGATCTGCTGCTTACAGCCATCGCACCGGCGATATGGGGCAGCACCTATATCGTCACCACGCAGTTCCTGCCGAACTTCTCGCCGATGACGGTCGCAATGCTGCGAGCCCTGCCCGCCGGATTGCTGCTGCTCGCGATCGTTCGGCAACTGCCGACGGGCATCTGGTGGCTGCGCAGTTTCGTCCTCGGAGCCCTCAACATCTCGATCTTCCTGAGCATGTTGTTTGTCGCCGCCTACCGGCTTCCGGGCGGGGTCGCGGCGACCGTGCTGTCGGTCCAGCCATTGATTGTAATTTTCCTCGCTGCTGCCCTGCTTGCCAGCCCTGTCCGCCGGTTGGCGATTGTCGCCGCCCTCGTCGGGATCGCCGGTGTTGCATTGCTGGTGCTGACCCCGAACGCGACGCTCGATGCGGTCGGCGTTGCCGCCGGCCTCGCCGGGGCGGCCTCAATGGCCTTCGGCAGCGTGTTGAGCCGCAAGTGGCAGCCGCCTGCATCGCTGCTCGCCTTTACGGCATGGCAACTGACTGCCGGTGGTCTCCTTCTCGTTCCGGTGGTCCTGCTTTTCGAACCACCCATCCCGTTCCCGACCGCGGCCAACCTGCTCGGGCTGGTGTGGCTAGGGCTGATCGGCGCGGCGCTGACCTATGTCCTCTGGTTCCGGGGCATTGCGCGACTCGAATCTTCGGTGGTGTCATCGCTGCTTTTCCTCAGCCCGGTGACCGCCGTGCTGCTTGGATGGGTATTCCTGGGTCAGACGCTGACCTTGCCGCAGATCGCCGGCGTCGTTTTCGTCATCGGCAGCATCTGGCTGGCTCAACGGCCTAGCCGCAACGAGGCTTGAGCCTGCGCGGGAGTGAGTCAGTTTGAAATTCGCTATGCGAAAGCGTCTGCCGCCGTTTTCTCCCATAGGTGAAACCACCTATATGCTTAGCGGAAAGCATATTAGGCTAGACCATGAATCCAGCGCAATTGTCAGTCGCCCTGCAGCAATTTAGGGATGAGGCAACTGCCTCGAATGAAAGAGCGCTCCCTGATAAATGGATCGCGCTAGGAGACAGAACCGAAACGGTGCCGAACCTGGACAGAGGCCGTTCTCTCCCAGAAGTTTGGCCCTACGAAGTGGCGGGATGCGGTAGCGTCTCGAAGGGAGGCCATTCGGAATCCAACGGGGTCCTAAAACCAGAAGCGCCCCGCCCACGTGATCGGCAACGCGTCCGCGTCATGCGCATTGCTACAGGCGAGGAAGCCGACGAAGTCATTGACGACGGCAAAGACCCAGCAACGAAGGCGCTTGGCGCGAAGGGTGGCAAGAAGCGTGCCGAGAACATGACACCGGAACGGCGCGCTGAGATCGCGAAGAAAGCGCCCGCGAAGCGATCGGCTAATCGCTAGGCACTGCTTTCTGAGCTTGCTTCAGCGCATCGAGCTTGGTGGCGTCAAAGAAAATAGTGGTCCCAGAAACTTCTTCATAGTGATTGATCGTTTGTTGAATCACTTGCCCAAGCAATTTCAGCGTCTTGTGAGACATCACAATAGCTACTTGTTCGTAAATCTTGCCGTCGCTGCTCTCATCTTCCACCCCGAATGTTATGCTCGAGTCGTTGTCGGTAAACCGGATACCGATTGAGCTCGCCGGTACGAACCTAAAATCTGGCGCCCTAGTAGGCAACGGTCATCTCCCTAACTTGTGTTGAGGTTTTCTGCATTGGCGCGCTTATTTCTCTGCGACTAGTAGTCGCCTCATATCTAGCCAAAAAAGCATGCGTTCGATTGTTGGATTGCTCAGCTCCGATCTTCTCGAATCGTATCTTTGGCACATAGCCAAGGGACAATGCGATGTCAGAGATTGTGTCTGACTCAAGATTACAGGGAGCAGAGAGCCATCTCGTTATCTGCTCTGGGCGTTTGTCGAGCTTTCTTGCAATATCCGCCTTGGTGATGTCACTTTCGTGAAAGGCTTCGAGTAACTGATCATTGATCTCGCCACGAAAATTTTCCCTAAAGTACGCTATCCAAAATTTTGCAATGTTAGGTTCTTTGATCGCGCTCATCAGCCGCGTTAGTGAGATAGTCATCCAAATTACCTCCTGATACTGGATTATATGTTACAAACAGAGACCGCCAGACCGCTTTGCAGCGCCTTATCTCTTCACGCCATACAGGCCATCTAATATATCCATCTGTCACCCATTGAAGGCTGAAAAGATCGCGTGATGTACGTATGTTTGTTGCGATGAACACATCCGTCATGGCAAAGCGGCCAAATATTCTCGTGCTCGGTCTATCTCTCTTTCGGAGCTCCCAAACTTCGTCGTCGACAGGGTTGAGAATCTTAATATCGACATGTCGATTGCTGTCGCTTCCGACCGTAACCCTTCTGCCTTTTGTGAAGCCATCAATCCAAGCGCGCAATTGACCAGCATTTTCCTCATCAACGCTATATGCGGTGTCCGGGTCCAATTCCTTCAGAACAACAGGCGGCGCATACACAATCCTTGGCCGAGGCCCTGGTATGATCGAGCGGACCTCCACAAGGCGGCGGTCGGCAAGACACTGCTCTAATATGAGGTCTATTGACATTAAAATCAATACATGTTCTTAAAATTGAAAGCAGGCTGACACGGAGGCGAGTCGCATACAACCCGAATTATCGCTTAGCGCTAAGCATAGAAGTTCCAGGTATCACGTCGCCTATGGAGCGCGCCAATCTCACCAACGATCTGATTCCAAATTTCAAACTGACCCACTGCCTTGGCCGCCAACTTGTGTCGGCGGATCGTTCGGCACTATGGTCAACCGGCGGAGGATCTGCCGATGCCACAACGCCCCTATGATGAGCGCCTGCTCCGTCAGGCGTTCGAAGTCGCGCGCAGGGCCCGCGATGCCGGCGAACATCCCTTTGGTTCGCTTCTGGCCGACAAGGACGGCAATGTGTTGCGCGAGCAGCCCAATGGTTACAAAGCCGGAGGGGGCGACCGCACCGCTCATGCCGAAAGGCTGCTGGCCTCGTGGGCGGGGATGAATGTCAGTCTCGAAAAGCTGGCCTCCTGCACACTCTACAGTTCGGCCGAACCTTGCGCGATGTGCTCCGGGACAATCTATTGGGCGGGCATCGGACGGGTCGTCTTTGGGCAGAGCGAACATGACCTCAAGGGGTTGACGGGCGCACATGTCGAGAACCCCACACTCGACCTGCCCTGCAGGATCGTCTTCGAAGCCGGGCAGCGTCCGACTGAAGTCGTCGGCCCGCTGCTTGCCGATGAAGCGGCACAACTCCAGGCCGAATTCTGGAAAGACAAGTAGCTCGATTGCCGCGCGGCAAACGCGTGAGCCTAGCCTCATGACGAAAAAATCGGGGCTGGCCCAGTGGCGGCTCCGCGTCAGGTGCGCCCGGTCAGGCCGTCTTGACGTATTTCCGCCAGCTGTGCTCCGGCCGGAAGCCGAGCATGTCCCGCGCCTTGCGGTTGGAGAGCAGCGTCTCGTATTCGCCAAGTTCACCCTTGACCGGCACATCGGGATAAAACCGCTTCAGCAGTTCGGCTGTCGGCAGGTCGGACGAGGTGTCATCGTTGGCGGCGTTGAACACTTGGTAGCCGAGTCCGTCCTTCTCGATGGCGCGCAGCGTGATCTGGCCGAGGTCGCGCGCGTCGATATAGCTCCAGGCGATGCGCTTGCGGAAACCCGGATCGGCGAACCATTTCGGAAACAGCGAATATTCATGCGGCTCGATGACGTTGCCGATGCGCAAGGCGTAGATGTCGAAGCCGCTGCGCAGCGCAAAGGCGCGCGCCGTCTTTTCGTTGACGACCTTGGAGAGCGCGTAGCTGTCCATCGGGTCGACGTCGTACGCCTCGTCGAGCGGAAAATGCGTCGGGTTGCGCGGTTCGTTGGCGAAGACCAGGCCGTAGGTCGTTTCGCTGGAGGCGATCACCACCTTGCGGATGCCGAGCTTCACCGCAGCCTCGATGACGTTGTAGGTGCCGAGCGCGTTGATGCGGAACACCTCGTTGTCGGGCGTGATCATGATGCGCGGGATCGCCGCGAAATGCACGACCGCATCGACCGGCTGCGAGCGCAGCGAAGGGTCGAATTCATGCAGGCCGATATAGCTCGACAGCGCATTGAACACCTGCCCGCTGTCGGTGATGTCGGTGATCAGCGTGCGCACCTTGGGATTGTCGAGCGGCTTGGTGTCGATGTTGAGCACCTGGCAGCCCTGCTCGACCAGATACTGCACGACATGGCGCCCGGCCTTGCCGCTGCCGCCGGTGAACATGATCCGCTTTGTCATTTTGCTCTCCCTGGAATTCATGTGTATTGTCAGACAATATCGAACTCTGCAATCGCCTGCCATGGCATGCGGCAAAAACCCGCTTCAACAATTCGCCGGCAAGGTGCAGCGCCGTCATCCATCACTGCAAATAGGACGAAACGACATGAACACGACCGCCGCGAGCGAAAAGATCGGCTTCATCGGGCTTGGCCTGATGGGGCACGGGATCGCGAAGAACATCGTCGACAAGGGTTATCCGCTGACGTTTCTCGGCCGCAAGAACCGCAAGCCGGCAGAAGACCTGCTCGGCCGCGGTGCCAAGGAAGCGGCGACCTCGCGCGATGTCGCGGCGGCATCCGATATCGTCTTCATCTGCGTCACCGGCTCGCGCGAGGTCGAAGCCATCATCCGCGGCCCAGGCGGCCTCAAGGAAGGCCTGAAGCAGGGATCGGTTGTCGTCGATTGCTCGACCTCTGATCCCGTTTCGACGGTGGCGCTGGCCGCCGAACTCAAGGGGCTCGGCGTCGATTATGTCGATGCCCCGCTCAGCCGCACCCCGAAGGAGGCTTGGGAAGGCACGCTCGACGCCATGGTCGGCGCCCCCGATGCGGTCTTTGCCCGGCTGAAGCCGGTGCTCGAAACCTGGGCCGGACGCATCGTCCACATCGGCGACACCGGCGATGGCCACCGCATGAAGCTGCTCAACAATTTCATTTCGCTCGGCTATGCCGCGATCTATTCCGAGGCGCTGGCGCTGGCGCAGAAGGTCGGCATCTCGCCGCCGCGCTTCGACAGCGTCATCCGCAACGGCCGCATGGATTGCGGCTTCTACCAGACCTTCATGCGCTGGACGCTGGAAGGCGACCGCGACGCGCACAAATTCACCATCGCCAATGCCTTCAAGGACCTCACCTATCTCGAGTCCATGGCGGGTGCTGCCGGCATCGCCAACCCGCTCGGCAACGCCACCAAGAACGCCTTCGCCGGCGCCTTCGCGGCCGGCCCCGCCGACCAGTATGTGCCGATGCTGGCCACGCATATCGGCAAGGTCAACGGCGTCGACCTCATGCCGACCAGGGATGGCAAGAAGCAGACGATCTGAGGCTTGTGCGATACGCCCGGTACACTGCCTTCAATCGAGGCCGGCGCTGCCCCTCATCACCCTGCCGGGTACTTCTCCCCGTATAGTGACGGGGAGAAGGACGCCTTCGCCAATGATTTCGCCAACTGCCTGCGTTGCAAGCCAACTGCCTGCGTTGCAAGAACAGCCCCTTCTCCCCGTCACTATACGGGGAGAAGGTGGCGGCAGCCGGATGAGGGGCAGCACCAACCTATATGACAAATCAATAGCGCAACCGGGCAGATGACGTCGTCGGTGTTGTCGAAAAGTCGGTGCATTGCAACACGCAACGTCCGATCGAAGAGAAAGCCAGAAACAAAAAACCCGCCTCGGTGGGCGGGTCGTTGGAGCCAATTAGCACCATACCGAAATTAGTAGCATAGCTGCCGGCACAAAGCAAGAACAAAATATGCCCCCCGGTCGCACAAAGCTCAACGGTGTCGACGTCATGCCGGCCAAGGATGCGAAAAATGCAGACGATCTAAGCGCATGGGCAATGCGCACGGCGCGCTATTTTTCAATCAACGCCAGCGCCGCCCCTCATCGCCCTGCCGGGCACTTCTCCCCATATAGTGACGGGGAGAAGGACGCTTTCGCTGATGATTTCGCCAACTATTTCCATTGCAAAAGAGTGTGCCAAGATCGCGGCCAGCCCCTTCTCCCCGTCACTATACGGGGAGAAGGTGGCGGCAGCCGGATGAGGGGCGGCGCCGGACTTTGCGGTATAAATCACCGCCGCGACCGGCCGATAACGTCGTCGGTGTTGGCAAGAAGCCTGTGCACCGCGGCACGGGCTGCAGCCGGTCGCTGCAGGCGGATGTTCTTCTCGATCGCCTCGTGCAGTGCCTGCGCCCGCCGCTGATCGCTGGTCTCGCGGGTGACGAACTGGAACAAATGGTCGAGCGCCGATTCGATCAGCACGCCGAGCGGCACCAGCAGATCGTTGCCCGAGGCGCGCAGGATGGCGAGATGAAACCGCGTGTCGGCGCGCGTGCGCTCCTGCAGATTGGTCGCCTCGCCCATCTCGCGGCAGGCCTGGCTGATCTCGGCCATCTGCTCGTCGGTGCGTCGCATCGCGGCAAAGGCGCTGGCCTCCGGCTCGATGATGTGGCGGAATTCCTGCACGGTCCTGAGGAACACCTCGCGGTCCGGCGAGGTCGCATACCAGGCCAGCACGTCGCGATCGAGCAGGTTCCAGCGCTCCTTCGGCTCGACCCAGCTGCCGATTTTCGGGCGTGACGCCAATAGGCTCTTCGCCATCAGCATTTTTATGGCTTCGCGCACCGCCGAGCGGCTGACGTCGAAGGTCTCGGACCATTTGGCTTCGTTGGGCAGGATGGTTCCCGGCGGATAGTCGCCGCGCACGATCCTCAGCCCGATTTCGTTGGCGAGCGAGGCGTGCACACTCGAGCCGGGAAAGTGTGCGGCATCGGCACGCCGAACGACGGCCGGCCGCCCAGGCTCTGCCTTGAATTTGGCGGGTCGCTTTTTTGATGTCGCGTCCGGCATTGGTATTCCCCGGCAACTGCTTGTCGAAAGCCTGAACTCAGGGCACGGCAAAGCAGCGGCCTACGCTCCAAAGCAGCGTCGCCTCGTGCGTTTTTGTATGGACAGTGCGAACGGGGCGCCCGTCGAAGGGCGCCCCGAAATTGCCGACCTACTTCTGGATGCAGGTGTCGACCGTGTCCTTGGTGCATTCGTCGAGGCCGGTGAACACCGGATCGGCGACCGGCTTGCCGTCGACCAGGTCGATCATCACCGAGGGCGCCTTGTAGCCCATCTCGAACGGCCGCTGGCCAACCAGTGCGGTCACCAGCCCGTCACGAGCAATCGCCACCTCGTCGCCGATCGTGTCGGCGGCGCCGATGACAAAGGCGTTGCTGGCGATCTTGTCGGCCATCGGCTTGAACAGGTCGCGGTAGGGCTGCGGAGCGCCGAACAGCGGCCAGCCGCCCATGATGCCGAAGGCGTCGAGATCGGGATTGGCGGCGAGGATGTCGGTCATCGCCTGCACGCCCTTGGCGCCGTCGTCATTGGTGAACACCGGGCAGCCGGCAACTTCGGTCCAGCCGCCTTCGCCCGCCAGCGCCGCGAGGCCGTCCTTGCCCGACAGCGCGTCACGCATGCCCTGCGCGCGGCGCAGGATGTTGTCGGCGGCCGGATTGCCTTCGATGGTGCAGATCTTGCCGCCATTCGGCTTGGCCTTCTTGATGTATTCGCCGATCTTGTGACCCATCAGGTAATTGTCGGTGCCGAGATAGGTCTTGCGCAGCGCCGCATCTTCCTTGCTGAGGTCGGCGTCGAGGGTCATGATCGGGATCGACGGATTGGCGCTTTTGATCGTCTGCGCGATCAGCGGCGCGTTCGATGGCGAAATCGCCATTGCCACCGTATCGGGCTTGCTCAGCATGTCCTGGACGATCTGGGCTTCACCGGCCTCATCCGAGGTCGATGCCGGTCCGGTGTAGAAGCACTCATATTCCGAGCTGGCGTTTTCCTTGTTCCACTTCTCGCAACCCTGGTGGATGGCCTCGAAGAATGGATTGTCCAGACCCTTCACCACGATGACGAGCTGTTTCTTGGCCATAGCCGGCCCGGCACCCAGCGCCATGACGGCGGCGGCAGCGAGCAATAGTGATTTCCTCATGTCAGTCCTCCCTTTGAAACAAACGGACACGGCGTGCCCGCCACACACAGACCGACCCGGAGCAAGATGACAGAGGACGTCGCACTCGTGTCGCCAAGCCAGGTCGATAAGCATTTTCATATTCAGTCTCAGACCGGCACCGACAGATATCGCTGGTTACCAAATCCCTGACCGACAAACCCTCACCGATTCCTTCCGGCAACCCGGGGGCTCGGCGCAAGCTCCTCCGACACTTAGCTAATATCGCCTTGTCACCGACGTCAATGCTATTTGTCCTACAAAACTGATTTTTCGAAAGAAGCCGTGGTTGACGCCAAGGAGGCTTATGCGTAAATGGGCAAAATCGCTGCTTCCGGGAGGAACTGGGGAGAGCGAATGGCCGCGGCAGAACCGCAGGCCGCAAAGCACGGGGAGGCAAGAAGGCTGGTGGCGGTTCTCGAACTCACCAACATCTCGAAGCATTTTGGCGCCATCCAGGCGGTCAACGACGTTTCGTTGTCGATCGAGGCCGGACAGGTTGTCGGCCTGATGGGCGACAACGGCGCCGGCAAGTCGACGCTGGTCAAGATGATCGCCGGAAATTTCCCGCCGAGCCATGGCACGATGCAGATGGACGGCAAGGAGCTGATCCTGCACAAGCCGGTCGAGGCGCGCCAGCACGGCATCGAAATCGTCCATCAGGACCTGGCACTGTGCAACAATCTGACGGCCGCCGCCAACGTCTATCTCGGCCGTGAATTGCGCCGCGGCCTCGGGCCGCTTCGCATCCTCGACTATGCCGCGATGTACAAGCGTGCCGGCCAGATCTTCGCCGAGCTGAAATCCGAAACCCGCCCGCGCGACCTGGTCAAGCAAATGTCGGGCGGCCAGCGGCAGGCGGTGGCGATCGCCCGTACCATGCTTTCGCAGGCCAAGATCGTGCTGATGGACGAGCCGACGGCGGCGATCTCGGTGCGCCAGGTCGCCGAGGTGCTGAACCTGATCCGCCATTTGCGCGACCAGGGCATCGCCGTCGTGCTGATCAGCCACCGCATGCCCGACGTCTTTGACGTCGCCGACCGCGTCATCGTCATGCGGCGCGGCCGCAAGGTCGCCGACAAGACGATCGCATCGAGTTCGCCGGAAGAAGTCACCGGACTCATCACCGGCGCCATCGAACAGGTATGATTGACGCCTCAACCATGAGTAAAAAAGGTCGATAATGGCAGTCACCCTTGATCAGACGATCGCGCACAAGCAGCACACCTTGCTGAGCAAGGTGTTTGCCAGCCAGACCTTCTGGGTGGTGATCGCGGTCATCCTCGCCTGCCTGTTCCTGTCGGTGGCAACGGATTCCTTCGCCACGACCAAGAACCTCTACAACATCACCCGCAACGTCACCTTCGTCGCCATCGTGGCGCTCGGCATGACCTTCGTCATCATCACCGGCGGTATCGACCTGTCGGTCGGCTCGGTGCTTTGCCTGTGCTCGATGGTGCTGGCCGTGACCATGCATGCCGGCTACGGCATCGAGATCGGCATTGCCGCTGCGATCGCCACAGCGCTGATCATCGGCGCCTTCAACGGGGTTCTGATCGCCTATCTCGGCTTCCCGCCCTTCGTGGTGACGCTCGGCATGCTGTCGATCGCACGCAGCCTAGCCATGGTCGCCTCCAACAACACCGTCGTCTTCCAGTTCGGGCCGGATCACGACAAGCTGCTGGCGCTGGGCGGCGGCGCCTGGGTGTTCGGCATCGCCAATCCGGTGCTTTACATGATCGTGCTGGCGTTGATCACCGGCTTTGTGCTGCGCTGGACGAAATTCGGCCGGCACATCTTCGCCATCGGCGGCAACGAGCATGCGGCAACGCTGACCGGCGTTCCGGTGCGCCAGATCAAGGTCGTCGTCTACATGATCTCGGCAATGGCGGCTGGCCTTGCCGGCATCATCCAGACCGGCTGGCTGGGCGCGGTCACCACCAATCTCGGCAACGGCATGGAGCTTCAGGTGATCGCCGCCACCGTCATCGGTGGCGCCAACCTGGCCGGCGGCATGGGCACAGCCTTCGGCGCGGTCGTCGGCGCGGCGCTGATCGAGGTCATCCGCAACAGCCTCGGCCTGCTCGGCATCAATGCCTTCTGGCAAGGCGTGTTCATCGGCGGCGCCATCCTGCTCGCCGTGCTGTTCGACCGCATCCGCAATTTCAGGCGCAACGACTAACGTTCAAGCGCAGCCTCCCCCTTCTCCCCTTGTGAGACCTTTGCACAGAAGCCGATCGGTGATTCTGTGATGATGGTCGAAGCAGGGAGATTCGGGATGGCGGATCGTGTTCTGGGTCAGTTGAGTCTGGCGGACGGGCTGG